>NZ_JAESJS010000030.1:0-1377 GCF_017891705.1 Staphylococcus sp. GDY8P196P
CTATATTGCTCTTACTAGAGAAGAAAAGTATGAAGCTATTTCAAGGATAAAGAAGATTATTATTAGTGAAAACGTAACAGAATATATAGATTTATTAAGTCTTTTAGAAGAAATGGATTATAACCTATTTAAAGTTGCTTGTGATAATACATTTACTATTAATGTTTTAGTTAGATCCAATAGACATAAACATGATAATTAATTTTGAATTAGCTAGCCACTATGGCTAGCTTTTTGCGTTAGCAAAAAAGGGGGATTGGGGGTTTACCCCCAACAAGTGTATTTGCAGAACGAAATGAGCGTTAGCGAATGAAGTGGCTAGCAAATACACTGCTTGCCAAACCAAAAAATTACTTGTGATAGGAGAAAAACTTTTGACGAACAAAGAAATAATGATAGCCACTTCAGTGGCGATTGGTGCTGGTTTTAACTTGGATTAATTCCAAGTTAACAACCAATCCAAATCATTGATTTCGATATCGTGAAGTCAAAAGGAAATTCTATTACAAGTAATTTTTTGGTGGGGTTTGATTTTGAAATTTTAGCAATCACTTTTTTGATTGCTTGGTTTTGAATTTTTGTTTTGAGGAGAGACATTGGGGGGTACTACGACCCCCCCAATGGGTGCAATGTGCAATGTGAAAAAATCGACTTAAGCCTTGATATTATGGGGTTTTTGACAATTTTAGACACAAAACTTAACAAAAGTATTCATGAAAACTCTAGACTTTTATGGATAATATACTATATAATACAGAATAAGGATTTAAAAAGGAGGGGTTATAATGGCTCGAGAAAAAGTTGGAATAACATTAACACCTGTAACGATTGAAAGGCTGAAAGATATATCAGAAGAGATGGGATTGAGTAAATCTCAAGCGATATCTATGTTAATTAATAATTACTATATTGAAAAAGGTAAAAAGGGGGATAGAGACAGTGGAAAATAAAAAAAGAACCTAGCTCCCAAATAGCTAAGTTCTCTAAAATCTTTATTCAACACTGTTATTTTACCATGGCAAAATATATTAAAGCAAGAACGTGGGGAATGGTTGTATATCCACAATCTGCCCCTGAAAATTGGACAGAATTACTTGAAGAAACTTATTTACAATTCGCAATATCTCCTTTGCATGATAAAGATGTTAATCCTGATGGAGAAATTAAGAAAGAGCATTGGCATGTCATACTAATTTGGGATGGACCTGTTACTCAAAATGCAGCATCAAAAATTGCTGAGAAGGTAAATGCACCACAACCAGTTAAACTTGAAAGTGTTCGTGGAGCGTATAGGTATTTCACGCATATGGATAATCCTGAAAAGTATCAGTATGATGAAAAAGATATAAAAATCTATAATGGCTTTGATATTTCTAA
>NZ_JAESJS010000031.1:0-2076 GCF_017891705.1 Staphylococcus sp. GDY8P196P
TTTTTACTTTGCAACAGAACCTTTAAAATTTTGTAGCATTTCTAATACTAGCGCTTATTTTTTCTCTTTTTTGTGGTTCTAACTGATTAATTTTATCAATGAAATTATTTTCAAACTCTTGATTAAAACTAAATTCTTTCAATGGTAAATCTTCTCTTATTGCGTTTCTCCCATTAGATTTATAGAAAATATTTTTAATTCTTATAAAGTTCGTTTCTATAAATTCAACAAATTCACTATCACCTAAACAAACCAATTCACTTAGTACTTTTTCAATTTCTTTATTTTGTAAATGATCATAATATTTAACATAAGCCCAATATATAATTCGAGGGTGTTCTGTATCTTGAATATTTGAAAAACTAAGTTCTTTTAATATCCCATCTATCATTTCAACCTTATTCTCAATATCAATATATTCAATATCTGGAATTATAAGTTCAATAATGAGTATTTTTTGAGAAGCATCTAATTCCCTATTATTCAGTACTATCTTTTCACATTGCTTATTTTTATCTATCTCCAAGGTCATTTCTAATCTTTCACTTAAACTATATAATAATTCATCTACATATGGACTCGTAAAAGAACTAATTCCAGAATTACTGTGTTCTCCATAAAATTTATAATGAACTAATTTAATCATTTCTTTTACATAAGCTTCAACACTTTTAAGTATTTGTTCTTCTATAGCTTTACGTTTAAACATTTCAAAGAATCTTATATAATCTTCCTCATTAAAGCTGTTAATTTGTTTCAAGCCTTCATCTTTATCTTTTTGTAAATACTCTTCCAACATGTCTTCGTTGACTTGCGTACTTTCATTAGATTCAATTTTATATAACGAAAAATTTTTTTCTTTAGTAATACTCGGATATTTCATACCTGAATCATTACCATGATTAAAAAGATTGAAAATAAAATCTATAATATTAGAATCATCATTTATATTCGCTTCCAGTAATTCACTTCTTAAACGTTGCTTTTTTTCATCCTCTATCGAAACAGTGTTGTACGTTAATTTAATAGATTTATTAGTAATAATTTCATAAATTTGATTATGAAAAATAAATATATAACATAGAGCTAGTGATTCACTAGCATTAAAATTTCTATTTTGCTTATATTTATAAGTATTTTTAAAACGGTTAAATAGTTGTTTAGATTCTCTAATTGTCCTATTTTCTCTAATAAATTGACCTCTTATTCTATTAATTATAAGTCTATCTGCATCTGTGATATCTTGGTATTTCACTATAGTTTCTAGATCGCTTTCAAAAATATTCCATATATTGTGAGGCTTGTACTTTTCTGGCATGTTTTCTATATTTTGCAGTATCTTTTGAGTGAAAATATCATTTGGATTTTCTACTATTCTTTTATACTCCCCTACAACAATTATTAATGCATTCTCGAATGAATTAATATCTGACATTTTTTGAAAAAGTATATTTCTTTGAAGTTTATCTACTCTATCAAAATCATCTATTATAAATATTAGCTTACGCTTTTTTATAAATTTTTTTACTTTATTTCTACATTTATCTTCAATATCATAAGTGTCCTTAAAATAACTCAAAGCACTATTTATTATAAACAGTGCTAGCCAAATCAATAATATGTTCACTGTTATAAGGTTCTCTTTTCCTTTTAAAAAGAATGGAATAAACTGAATTAATGCTATTATAATGGATAATATAATTGCCCATACCAGTGGTTTATGTCTTAAATAAAAGTATTTCCATGGATGTAATTTTGAAAATATATCACTATAAAAATTTTCACTGTTATTTTCCTTCCATGCATTTAGCCATATAAATTCCCTTTTATTCTTTTTTTCCTTCCTTAATTCTACATCTTCCTCAATTAAGTTTAAAAAACTAGTTTTACCTATCCCCCATTTACCATTTAACAAAACTGAACCTTCATAGTCAGAAAAAATATATCTGTTTATAAATCTTATTACATCAGTACTTAATTTTAATTTATCTTGTTCAGAATTTTTTATTTCAATATCTGCTTTTATATTTATCATTCCCAACATTTCAAATTTTTGGTTCTGTTGCAAAGTTGAAT
>NZ_JAESJS010000032.1:0-4136 GCF_017891705.1 Staphylococcus sp. GDY8P196P
TTAAATTGTTTATATCTGAAATAGTTCATACAGAAGACTCCTTTTTGTTAAAATTATTCTATTAATTCAACTTTGCAACAGAACCTTTAATAGTATATCAATTTAATGATTTTGCATTCCCATCCACTATGATGTTATAATACAAATAACGAATAGAAAGTCCATAGATATACACCGAGCCCCAACCTATTGCCGTAGGTTGGGGCTCTTTATGTGATATGGATAGTCGCCTATTTATTGCGTTGGTTTAACCAATGGGTAAACCAAGCTACAATACATCCAGTTACCACAGGTGCAATAACCGTTACGAATAAAAAGTCCACAGATGCTCACCTCCTTCCATAGTAATTTCGCCTATGGAAGTTAAGGCGACTCCATTATTATACCATCTGTATCTTTTGAAGGATATGCACTTCCGATAAGTTGAATTATGAAAAACATTTATAACATAATAGGAAAGTTGATTTCTTAGAATGTATCGTAAAAAGGTATTAAGTTACTGCTATCTACCATTTTATTAACCTGTATTTCTTATATATGCTTTGTACACAAATGTAAATTACACATGTGTTAATTATATTTGTGTAATTTACACATCCAAATTTTAATTATTTGCATACAATATGCATGTAGTAGTTATACAAATATAATGTATGCATTTTATATATTTATAGGAATTTAAAAAAACGGCTTGTATTTTAAACTTATAAGTTTAAATAGCTTCTAGTTACTTACCAAAATATATGTTAGATTGCTATTTTTTACTATTATAATAGTATTTTAGAGTCCTCATATGTATTTTATACACAAATGTAAGTTACATATGTGTTAATTACATTTGTGTAACTTACACGCCCCACTTTTTAATAAGTTAACATTAGCTTCTTTTAAATAGGATCTCATAAACAATGAAGCCAACATAATATAATTCTATAATAAGTATTAATGACAAAGTAAATAAACCAATACACATAAATGTATCTGTCCAATACTATAATTTCTTGAACATATCAATTACGTTTGGTACATTCCAAGCTAAATACACTGTTGGAATACTACATATAAAAATAAAAATGAAAACTCTCATTTTTTTACTTCCATCTTTCAATTTTAAAAAGAGACTTTGTATATCTTCCATCGTTATCCATGATTTTTTGTCTTCTGTTTTGAACGTTAAATTATCTACATCTGTAACATTCTTTTCAGTTTGAAGACCCTTGCCGTCTTTTAAAATTAACTTATCTTTTCCATTGATATAGACTCGGTCAATGATTTCTCTTTCTACAATATCGTTATTATTCTTTTCTATAAAATATCGTTTATTTCTACGTTCGCCAAGAAAAGGTATTGTAACTACCGGAAATAACATAGCGTACATAATGATTAAAATGATAAATGAACCAATATTATCCCATTTAGATATATATTGCATAACTTCAGCTTTAGGATAGCCACTCAATGAGAATGATATCATCGAAACCAAATATATCAATGCTGCAATAGTCATCAAGATAAAGAGCCACGTATTTTTTAATATCAGCTTTATTTTTTCAACATTTCGAGTCTGATATAAGTCATTTTTATTCAATAGTTTTATAATACTAATAACAACAGGTATTAAAATAAAGAACCATACATCTTTAAGTTTATCGGATAAATTCATCCAAAATTCTATATCGTTTATACTCACTTTTCACACCTCATTATGATATAAATAGATTTTTAATTCTTATCTTTTATACCTTTATTTATACCCTTAATCAAGGTTCCTTTTGGGGTTAAAATGTATGTATTTCTAGTATTTATTCCATGTATAAACGTTTTAGCTTTTAATAATCTACTGACTCAAGTAATGCTAAAATTTTATCTTGTTTACTCGCAACTTCTTTTAAAACTTTTGTATTTTGTGCTTGCTGATGTGATTGTTCTGCATATAATTTTTGATAACTTTCCAGTGGATCTAGCTGTTCTAATGTTTCTAATATTAATTCATTTCTCGATATGTTTTTCTCTTTAGCTAATCTACTTAATCGATCTAGCAATTCACTATCTACGTTTCTAATTTTCAGTTCTTTGTTAGCCAAAATACCCCAACCTTTCTCCATTAATTAGCATGACCTATGATTTAAAAATTAAAATCTTATGCTTACATTTTCACGCTATATTATATCAATATTGCTAAGTCTTTTTTACGATAAAACAAAATTCACTCTTAAAAAATAGGTGGCACACTTTTGTGACAAAGTACATATAATGTGTCACAAAAGTGTGACAACCACTATATATTGTGTCACAAAGGTGTGACACTAGCAAAATTTTGACCCCCATACTAAAAGGTACTCAATCCCTTGAAATATCTGGCTTTGCCAGATTCCCCATTTTAAAATGGGGACAAATTTCCCTTATGCTCTTACCAAATATTTACCGATTTTCACGTTTTTTCTAAAACGCTCATAAAATCCATATAGTTTTTTTACTTACATGGTATGAAAAACATACCGAATCAAACATTTAAAACACTAATTTTTATATTATATTTAAGATGTATCTATAACAAAAGGAGTGTTCAAAATAAAACTAAGTTATAAACTAAAAATGGAACGTCTTAACGAAGAACTATCTCGAAAGAAATTGGCAAAATCACTTAATAAATATTTTAAAACGAAATATTATACAGAAAGAAAAATAGGTATCATTGAAAGTGATGAGACTTATTTAAAATTTGATGTTGTTGATGAAATGTGTTGCTTTTTTAATTTAACAATTCAAGATTTACTATATAAAAAATGGCCAGAATATAATCAGGATTTCACTGACTACTTCCAAAATGAAACTACGAAATATTGTCATTTGCCTGATGAAAATAGAACACGAGTTCATCAATTTTCTCAGCTTATATCTCATTTTAATTTAGTTAATAAACAGGATTGGATTTCATTCCCCAAGTATGATTTTATCCAAAGAGTTTATTACGATTACTTTGAAAAAAATGTTATTGATTACTCAACATGTGAAATAGCTTTAAATACTTTTAAGTTCCATTATCCAAATTATTTATACAAAAATAATAGTGGTTTAGTCATTAAACATGATTCAGCAGGTATATTATCAGTTACCGATCATCGTGATCCTATATCGAATGATGCATTGAAAAATGGCGTTGAAAAAATAGAGCATGCCATTGGCTTATTATTAGAAGTCAATACCCATAAATATGATCAAGGACTATACACATCTCATAATATTGAAAAGTTAATTGAATACTTTAGGTGTCATAATATTAGCTTAAATAACTTAAGTTCTAATACATTAATCCCTTTATCAACATTGAAAAATTTATATAAAAATCCTAAAAAGTTATACTTTAAAGATATTCAGACACTATGTAACTATTTAGATTTTCCAATCAATGAGATTTCAAATTATACTAGCGACATTCAAGATAATATTGACGCTAAAAATATAGGTGAACATCTAGCAAAGTTAACTAACACTGGTGAAATTGAATCATTTAATCAACAATATTATCTAACGTCACAAGAAACTCAATTACTCATTCCTAGCTATTGTTATGAATCATTTATACGACAAATGAAAAAAGACTTAAATAGAGGCAGTGATGAGACAATGCTTTTCATGGAATTTAAGCATTTTATTTTTCAATGGCACTTTTTTAATAAACTTAAAATTTTACTGTCTCAAAAGTTGAACGGAAAAATTGGTAGAGATCTCTTTTATATGTTTACTAAAACGGAAATAGAATCTGCATTAGGTAATAAGCTTTATCCAAGTAATCCAGTTAATCTATTAGGTATTTTAGCACTAAACAGAATTTCAAAGTTTGATAATACAAGTAATAAAGAGCTTCAAGAAATCATAGAAGAACAATTCAAATAACTATCAACACACTTATCACTATAATGATGTGTATACGTATCAACATAAACATAACTACATTCATACACATACCTATATACACCAAATTTTATAGTACTTTATTTATGTATAAAATTTGGTGTTGTTCTATAGTATCAAGACAAGAAGAAACACGTTATCAACTCGGTTTAAAACCACCAACCAAAACCTTAAAACTCATCGTAATTTCACTTAAGTTTTTCTTAATTATTCCTTCTTTT
>NZ_JAESJS010000033.1:0-974 GCF_017891705.1 Staphylococcus sp. GDY8P196P
ACAAAAAAAAAAAAACAAAAAACAAAAACCAAAATACATACAAAATTCCATTAAAAAAAAAACCAAATTCCATTGATAAATTATAAAAGATCCCCTCATTTTCATTAAAATCATTTAATTTTTCTAAACAAATGGCCACTCTCATTATTGTGGATATGAGAGTGGCCATAAATTTTATTTGTTTACTTGTCTATTTAACAAAGGGGATTCTCATTGCATTTGTGAATAACTAACTAAATACTTTAAAGCTTTAAAATGATAGACATTAACGAGATTTTAGTTCGTCAGTTGTCATCCATTTATGATTTTTAACCATCTCATCGTTTTCTGTTGATTTATAATCCACCATATAAACGGTTGTTTTTTCTACATCATCAATTTGAGCTTCTGCACCTTTCATACCAGGCATATGGTCAGCTTCTAATTTAACTGTATCACCTTTCTTGAATCCATTTTCAGGGGCATCTGCAACTTCCTCATTAACGACCCATTTGTGATTATTAACTTTTTCATCACCATTTGTAGGTGTGTAACTCACGACATAAGCATACGTTTTATAAGCACCTTTCACAGTACCTTTGGCATTTTTCATACCAGGCATATGATCAGCTGTAATTGTTATTTTATCGTCCTTTTTATATTTACTGTCATCTGTACTTTTCATATTATCTGGGGCTTTACTTTCACTCTTATGATTCATATGTTTTTCTTGTTTTTGATCTTTAGAATTTTCTTCTTCTTCGTTACCAGTTGAACAAGCTGATAATACTAATCCTGAAGCTACTATAATTGAGCTCAATTTTTTCATCATATTGAATTCTCCTTATAAATTATTTTGTTACTTTTATTTGTCCCATCATTCCATTATCTTCATGCTCAAGTATGTGACAATGGAACATGTATGTCCCAGTATTTTTAAAAACCACTTCTATTTTGGCTTTTTGTCCAGGTTCCAGAGATATAACGTCTTTTTT
>NZ_JAESJS010000033.1:1098-1246 GCF_017891705.1 Staphylococcus sp. GDY8P196P
TTATCGTCCATACCTTCTAATTTGATTTTTTTATCTACTTTTGGAGTAGTGTCTTTGTTAGTACTTTTTTCTTTGTTAATAATTGGTAAAATTACTGTTTCATCATTATCAACAAGATTGACTTTTTCTTCTTTCATTTTAGATAAAT
>NZ_JAESJS010000033.1:1362-4427 GCF_017891705.1 Staphylococcus sp. GDY8P196P
CCATTTAAAAGTCTCAAACGTATTTTTCCTTCTTTTGTTGTTAATTTAGGATCTACTTTCCCATTCACAAGGACTGTATCACCTTGAGTACCATCTTCATCTTTCGTTTTTGTATAATTTAATTTTTTAGATACAAATGTTTTATCTTGGATTATTATAGGCAAATCATTTTTCCCATAATTGCTAGGATAATTATTCTTTTTGTCATCCTCTATATATAATAACCCTGATAAACCATTATAAACTTGTTTAGCTGTATTTGGGGAGGGATGGGGATGATACCATAATGTAGAAGCCTCTTGTTTAACCTCAAATTTTATTGTTTTTTCTTTTCCTGGTTTTATAACTTGAGAAGGGCCTCCATCCACTTTTCCATCTATTTCTAACCCATGCCAATGAAATGTTGTATTTTCATCTAAGTTGTTGACTAACTTAATTTTAACCTTATCTCCTTTTTTTAATTTTAAAGTTGGCCCAAGTAAATTTCCATTGTATCCTAAAGTGTTAGAGAAATTACCTTTGTAAAATTCTGTCTTTCCTTTCTGCGCTTTTAATGTATAACTTTTATAACCATTGTTATCTTTTTTAGGCTCTAAAACTTTGGGAAATGTTATTTCATTTTTTCCTTGTGAAGAATTAAGTTTTTTTCTTTCATCATTTCCTCCCATATCCATTTCATCATTTCCTCCCATATCCATTTCATCATTTCCTCCCATATCCATTTCATCATTTCCTCCCATATCCATTTCATCATTCTGTTTTTGTTTGTCTTCTGTCATATTCATGTTCTGCTTACTTTCTGCTAATATATCATTAGATAATATAAGTAACATGGAAAACAAAGCAGCAAGAACTGTAAATATTTTTTTTTTATCCATTTTACACCTCTTTTATTTTAATTTTAAAGTAAAGGCATTAATTGCAACGATAATTGTACTTAAAGACATTAAAATAGCACCTATTGCAGGTGATAAAATCAAGCCAATAAATGCTAAAATACCAGCTGCTAAAGGTACAGCAACAATATTATAACCTGCACCCCACCATAAGTTTTGCACCATTTTTCTCATAGTATTATTTGAAAGGGTCAAGAAATGAATGATATCTGATGGATTACTTTTAACAAGTATGATATCACCTGAATCCACTGCAACATCTGTGCCTGCACCAATTGCTATACCAATATCGGCTCTTATAAGACTCGGCGCATCGTTGATACCGTCTCCGACCATCATGACTTTATTACCGTCACTTTGATAATCTTTTATAATGCTTTCCTTATCTTCTGGCATGAGTTGTGCGTGGACATCACTAATACCTAATTCTTTTGCGACAGCGTGTGCCACTTCATTATTGTCACCTGTAAGCATGACTGGTGTAATATTTCTTGATAGTAAATCAGCTACCATTTGTTTTGAGCTTTCTTTAATTTGATCTCCTTGAGCAATCATGCCAATGACTTGTTGATCCTCAATTAAATAGCTGATTGAATTACCTTGTTGAGCTAATTTAGTAAACAAGTCATCGTCATAATTAAGTTTATGTTTATCAAGATAAGAGACATTTGTTATTTTATATGTTTTATTATCAATTAGACCTTCTAATCCGACACCTGGAATATTATTAACGTCTTGTGGATTAGTAAATGAAACATTTTTACTTTTCGCAAAATCAACAATACTTATAGCTAATGGGTGATTAGATTGACTTTCTAATGAGGCGAAAAGGCTTAATATTGTATCATTACTCAAATCATTTTTAAAGCTCTCATAATGATTCACAGAAAAGTTACCCTCAGTTAAAGTACCAGTTTTATCCATCATTACATAATCGATATGTTGAGCTATTTCTACAGACTCTCTATTTTTAATAATTAAACCATTATGTGCACCAATTGAAGTAGAACGTGCAGTGACTAAAGGTATTGCCAAGCCTAAAGCATGTGGACAAGCAATGACTAACACAGTTACAAGACGTTCTAATGCAAAATCAACATCATTTTGAATGAGCATCCAGACAATAAAAGAAATCACGCCAACACTTACAGCAAAGTAGAATAAATAACCCGCTACTTTATCAGATAACAATTCAGCACTAGATTTATCACTTTGTGCTTGATTAACAAGTCCCATAACTTGAGAAAGATATCCATCTTCTCCCACAGCTGTAACCTTGACTTGTATTGTTCCAGACCCATTAATAGAACCCCCGATGACGTTGTCATTTTGATTTTTTTGTACTTTTTTAGATTCTCCAGTGACTAGGGATTCATCTATAGATGTTTGTCCTTGAACGATAATACCATCTGTTGGAATGCTTTCTCCGGCTTTTACTTCGACGATATCATCAGTCATGATGTCTGATATTTTAACTTCTTCGCGTTGGCCATTATCCATAACTTTAATAGCACTATTAGGTAACAGTTCTGCCATTTTCTTTAAAGCATCTCCAGCATTTCCGACAGCATTCATTTCTATCCAATGTCCTAATAGCATAATTAAAATTAAGGTTGCTAATTCCCAAAAAAAGTCCATTGTATGACCAGTTGCACTACTAAAGTTATTCATATAAAAGGCGTATAAACTATAAATATAAGCTACTGAAATACCTAGAGCAACAAGCGTCATCATTCCAGGTTTTTTAGTTGAAATTTCATCTTTAGCCCCTGATAAAAATGGCTTTCCTCCGTAAAAGAATAGAATTGTAGCAAGAATTAATACAATCCAATCTGACCCTGTAAATGAAATTTGAAACGGTAATTTAACTCCCATCATGGGCGATAAAATAATAATCGGTATCGCAAAAATCAAAGAAATAAAGAATTTACTTTTAAAATTTCCATGATGGTGATGTTCATGATTACCATGACTAGTGTGATTTTCATGTTCTTGATGACTATGATGCTCATGATTTTGGCGTTTTTTGTTATTCGACAAAATTAAACCTCCTAATTTTATATTTTTAAAGATAGTAACAAGACAATTTGAGTATAACATATACGGTATATGGGTATATACCATTTGACTTTTTTATTTTGTAGTGTACAGAAAATAACCATTTTCTGT
>NZ_JAESJS010000034.1:0-8198 GCF_017891705.1 Staphylococcus sp. GDY8P196P
AAAAGAAGGAATAATTAAGAAAAACTTAAGTGAAATTACGATGAGTTTTAAGGTTTTGGTTGGTGGTTTTAAACCGAGTTGATAACGTGTTTCTTCTTGTCTTGATACTATAAAATAAGCAAAGATATAACATAAAATGACTTATCGGAAGTACATATGCTTCAAAAGATACAGATGGTATAATAATGGAGTCGCCTATCTCTCAGGCGTCAATTTGACGTAGGGAGGAGGTGTTATTCATGTTGGAAATCCTTGTTCACATCACGACCACAGTCATCAGTGGTTGTATTATTGCGTTATTTACGCATTGGCTGCGTAATCGCAAAGACAAATAGGCGACAATAGCCACACCTACAAAAATCCCCTCACTATTTGCGGTAGTGAGGGGATTGGTGTATCCATGCTGGATTCCTTGTTAAGTGCATTATAACACCATAGTAGATAGGAATGCAAAACTAAAATTTTATATGATTGTATTTTATACATGTTAAATATTTAATAATTCATGTAATACAATGTTCCAACGTTTAAGTACTTGTTTAGGTTCGTGCATTTCAACTGTTATACCTGAAGTAATATCAGCATATTTTGCAATATCTTGTCTTATCGATTTTATAGTTGCTTCGAACCTTGTACGTTCATAAACTTCATTATTAGGTGAAGGTAAAAAATTAAATCAAGTTGAGTACATTTTACACCAATTAAATCAAAATCCAGCATCACGTAGAATTATGACAAGTTTATGGGATGTAGATGATTTAGATGAAATGTCATTAGAACCGTGTGTTTGGGCTACAAATTGGAAAGTGAGTTACGGTGCTTTAAATTTACATGTGAAACAACGTTCGGCAGATATGGCTCTAGGTCATCCATTTAATGTATTTCAATATGCGGTTTTACACAGGTTAATAGCAGACCAATGTGGTTATGAGTTAGGAAATTTGTATTGGTGTATAGATGATGCCCATGTATATCTTAAACATATAGATACATTAAAGAAGCAACTATCCAATCCTATTAATCAATCTAAACCAACAATAAGTCTACCTAGTAAATATGATGAGAAGGGTAATCTTAAATCTTTTTTTGAACGTAGACTATCTGAAGTACAGTTGAATAATTATAAACATAATGGAATTTTTAAATATGATATAGCGGAATGATAATGAAAGTAAGGGATTTTATAAAGCTATCACATTCATTTTTATAAATAAGATAAAAAAGATTTGACAATATTCCTCATTGTAACTAAAATAGTTACAATGAGGTGCTTGATTTGAAAATAAGTAGTCGTTTTACGGTCGCTGTTCATATATTGGCTTTAATAAAAATCGAAAAAAATTATGCTTTAACATCGAATCAAATTGCAGAAAGTGTGAATACTAATCCTGTTGTTATTCGAAGATTAATGGGGAAACTTAAAAAAGTTGGTTTTATTGAAACTTCACATGGCAATTCAGGAGTTAAACTTTTAAAATCATTAGACGAGATTACATTATTTGATGTTTATAAAGCTGTAGAAGTTGTTGAACAAGGCCGTTTATTCCAAATACATGAAGATACCAATATCGACTGTACAGTTGGTGCAAACATACAAATTCTATTGGAAGTTATTTTGAAAAACGCACAGGATGCTATGGAGACAGTATTAAAAAGTGTAACATTAGAAAATATAGTAAATAAAATTCTAGTAAACAACGGATAAATATATCCGTCTCCCCTTGTTTGTAACTGTAACTATTACAAGTACGAGCGTGTTGTTTACTTACATTTGATGAAACTGTATTAACCATCTTAATAAACATTATTGGAAGGAGAAATTATTTTGTCACTAAAAGTAAGCGTTTATTCTGATTATGTTTGTCCTTTTTGTTTTATAGGCAAGGATTAACTTGAAAAAGCAATAAAAGAAACAGATGCTGATATATCTATAGAATGGCAAACATTTGAGCTAAGACCCAAACCATTAGAGCAATTAGATCCTGTTAATGACTCATCCAAACTATCACTCTGGCAGCAAGTGATATATCCAAGAATAACTGAATGGGGAGTAGATATGAAATTACCAAATGTGTCTCCCCATCCTTATACAGATTTAGCGCACGAGGGCTTCTATTTTGCGAAAGAACATGGAAAAGCAAATGAATATAACAATCGTGTTTATGAAGCATTTTTCCAAGAAGATAAAAATATTAGAGAAATTGAAGTACTTACTGAACTTGCTAAAGATGTTAGTATATGGCACGTTCTTGTGGGAGCTTTTAGTGGCTTTTGGATTGCTATGTTAATGGCTGGGGCCGTAACAGTAAGAATGAAATCAGGTGAACGTATTAAAGATGTTTATTTACCACTAATGATAGGCTTTTTAGCGCTATTAGTCTTTTTATTAAATATACTATAATTAGGAGGAATTTATTATGAAAATTGGAATTATTGGAGCAAGTGGAAAAGTTGGAAAACTAGTATTAGAAGAATCAATCGAAAGAGGACATGAAGTAACAGCAATTGTTAGAAATGCTTCAAAATTATCAAGTAGTAATATAAATATTTTAGAAAAAGAAATATATGATATTACTTCTGAAGACTTGAAAGATTTAGATGTAGTTGTTAATGCATTTGGTGCGCCTCTTGGTGAAGAAGAACCACATGTGAAAGCTGGACGTGCACTTATTGAAGCATTGAAAGAAACTGATACAAGAGCAATTATCGTTGGTGGTGCAGGTAGTTTATACGTTGATGAAGCGCAAACAACTAAGTTAATGGATACACCAGAATTTTCTGAACTATTTGGGCCAACTGCAAAAGGAACTTCAAAAGGACAAAGTAGAAATTTAGAAGATTTAAAAGCTTCTAAAGGTATTAATTGGACATTCCTTAGCCCATCTGCAGATTTTGATGCTGAAGGTCCTAAAACTAAAAATTATCAAACAGGCAAAGACAATTTATTATTTAACTCTAAAGGCAATAGTTATGTTAGTTATGCAGATTTTGCATTTGCACTAGTGGATGAGATAGAAAATCCACAACATAAAAATGAACGTTTTACTGTGGTATCAGAAGATAATTAAGAAATATAAATAGTTCGATTATACAAGACGTCTCATCACTAAAAATGATGAGACGTCTTGTATAATTTCAAAGAGAAAAATACTAATAAATTATATAGCTTTATATTTCCAAAAATTCAACATTAAATCTGTATATATGAAATGTTTTAGAAGAAAACGACTGAGTTTTTAAGGTACACCCTAATCATACGTATATAGCTGTTGAATTTATAGCAACTTGCCATTGCTATTTGAGAATGTTTTAACTTTATAAATAAGAAAAAGAAGTGCAAATATTAGTTGTACCTCTCTTTCTTATTTATAAAACAATTTGAATAATTGCAATAATAATTAAAATACTGATGATCCATTTTTGTACAAAACTAGGGACTTTTTTACCTAATTTTAAGCCTAACGGAGCGAAAATAATACTCCCTATTATTAAAAATAACGCGTCTTCTAAAGGAATGTAACCTTGTATAAGTTTAATGATAAAGGCGCCAATTGAAGATATAAAGGCAATTACTATACTATTAGCAACCACCGTATTCATTGGTAATTTGAATAAAACTAATAATATAGGAATAATAATAAAGGCGCCGCCTGCTCCAACTATACCCGAAATGATGCCAACGAAAAGACCCACAATAACCAATAAAGGCTTATTAAAGGAAGATTGGTCTGAACTAGGTTTTACGTTAATAAACATTAATATTAATGCAAGTAAAGCAATGATAATATACACCATATTTACAAATGTAGCATCAAATAAATTTGCTAGCAAAGCCCCTAACATGCTCCCTATAATCATACCTCCTCCCATATAAAGGACCAACTGGGGTGAGAATTCTGGTTTTTTTCTTGCTTTCAAAGAGCCACTTAAGGTACTGAAAAAGACTTGGCTAGAAGTAAGTCCTGATGCGATATACGCGCTATATGCAGGAGCCCCAAATAGTGGCGGTAACAATAAAATGGCTGGGTAAATAATAATAGCGCCACCTATACCTACTAGACCAGATATAAATCCTCCGAACACTCCGATGAGCAACATAATGATAATATTTATAATATCCATTATTTACTTTTTACCAATAAGTTAACAGCTTCATTAATGATTTCTTGTGAATCTTCATTGTTGTCATCAGCTGAATTGACGCATTCAATTAAATTTTCGCTAATAATAATCCCCATTAATCTTTGTAATGAACTTTTTGAAGCACTAAGTTGCGTAATCACATCTTTACAATGCTTTTCTTCTTCCATCATTTTTACAACGCCATTTAATTGCCCTTGTACTCTATTAATACGATTGATCATGTTTTTATCATAATTCATAGTAATTTCCTCCACTTTTAATTGAATACAGTCATAATAATAAATTAAAACAAGTTTGTCAAATACGTGCGGGGGTATTTGACAAAAAGAGTTATATCTTTTAACATACCCTTATAGGTATTTAACAGGAGGTTATTATGAAACAATATAATGAAAAACATATTAATGATTTAAGTAAATCAGAATTAGAAAAATTAACTTCTCAAGGTCAATTGATTGATGTAAGAACACAAGAAGAATATGAATTGGGGCACATCAATGGTTCCACACTGCATCCTGTAGATGAGATTGAGTCGTTCAATAAAGACAAAAATAAAACCTATTATGTACACTGTAAAAGTGGTAACAGAAGTGCTAAAGCTAGTAAATATTTAGCTGAACAAGGTTATGACGTTGTAAATTTAGACGGCGGCTATAAAGCTTATGAAGAAAAAAACGTCAGCGATGATACAAAAGAAGAAAACACAAATGTAGAAATTAAAGCAGAGCGTAAACAATTAAACTATAGTGGTCTTCAATGTCCAGGCCCTATTGTAAATATCAGTAAAGAAGTAAAAAATATTCAAGAAGGTGACCAAATTGAGGTTACAGTCACAGATCCAGGATTCGCAAGTGATATTAAAAGCTGGGCGAAACAAACGGGACACACATTAGTAAAACTTGATGGGGGTGACAATGAAATTAAAGCGATTATTCAAAAAGAACAACCCAAAGATTTAGAAGTGAGTCATACGTCTAAAGGCACTACAATTGTACTATTTAGTGGAGAATTAGATAAAGCAGTGGCAGCAATGATTATTGCGAATGGTGCTAAAGCTGCAGGAAGAGATGTAACCATCTTTTTCACTTTCTGGGGACTTAACGCGTTGAAAAAAGCGCAAACAGCTAACGTTAAAAAGAAAGGTATCGCAAAAATGTTTGATTTTATGTTGCCAAAAACACCCTTGAAAATGCCACTCTCTAAAATGAATATGTTCGGTTTAGGTAATATCATGATGCGCTACGTAATGAAAAAGAAAAATGTTGATTCATTACCATCACTTATCGACCAAGCAATCGACCAAGATATCAAATTAATCGCATGTACGATGAGCATGGATGTCATGGGCATTAAGAAAGAAGAATTAAGAGACGAAGTTGAGTACGGCGGTGTAGGCACTTATATAGGTGATACTGAAAACGCGAGTCATAATTTATTTATTTAATTAAATCTATTAAAATAAGGAGTTCTTTATATGTTTTTTAAACAATTTTACGATAACAATTTATCTCAAGCATCTTATTTAGTTGGCTGTCAACGCACAGGAGAGGCAATAATAATTGACCCTGTACGTGACTTAACAAAATATATGGAAGTTGCAGATAGCGAAGGTTTTACAATTACACAAGCTGCAGAAACTCATATCCACGCTGATTTTGCTTCAGGCATTAGAGATGTGGCAGAACAATTAAATGCAAACGTATATGTATCTGGCGAAGGTGACGATGAATTAAGTTATCGTAATATGCCAGAACAAACACATTTTGTTAAACATCAAGATATTATTCATGTAGGTAACATTAAATTAGAAGTATTGCATACACCTGGTCATACCCCTGAGAGTATCAGTTTCTTACTCACTGATGAAGGTGGCGGCTCAAGCGTTCCAATGGGCTTATTTAGTGGCGATTTTGTCTTTGTTGGTGATATCGGTAGACCTGATTTACTAGAAAAATCAGTTCAAATGGAAGGTTCTACAGAAGTTAGTGCGAAACAAATGTATCAATCTATAGAAAGTGTTAAAGATTTACCAGATTATATTCAAATTTGGCCAGGTCACGGTGCTGGAAGTCCTTGTGGTAAAGCATTAGGCGCCGTACCAATGTCTACGCTAGGTTATGAAAAAATAAATAACTGGGCATTTAGTGAAACTGATGAAACCAAATTCATTGAAACATTAACATCAAATCAACCAGCACCACCACATCATTTTACACAAATGAAAAAAATTAACCAATTTGGTATGGAGTTATATCAACCATACAATGTTTATCCTAGTTTAAACAATGAAAGAATATCATTTGATCTTCGTAGCAAAGAAGCCTTTCATGGTGGTCATACTAAAGGGACAATCAATATTCCTTACAACAAAAACTTTATTAACCAGATCGGTTGGTACTTAGATTTTGAAAAAGATGTAGATTTAATTGGAGATAAATCTACAGTTGAGCAAGCAACGCATACTTTACAATTAATTGGTTTTGACAATGTAGCAGGCTATCGTTTACCAAAATCAGAAGTTCTAACACAATCCATCCACAGCGCTGATATGACTGGTGAAGAAGCAAATGTACTCGACGTACGTAATGATGAAGAATGGAATAATGGACACTTAGATCAAGCAGTCAATATTCCACATGGTAAATTATTAAATGAAAATATTCCATTTAATAAAGAAGATAAAATATACGTACATTGTCAGTCAGGAGTTAGAAGTTCAATCGCCGTGGGTATCTTAGAAAATAAAGGATTTGAAAATGTCGTGAATATTAGAGAAGGATATAAAGATTTTCCAGAATCATTAAAATAATTTAAGGGTGTGAAAAAATGAGTAAATATTATCAAATTGTTATTGTAGGTGGCGGTACAGCAGGTATTACCGTGGCATCAAGACTATTAAGAAAAAATCAAAGCTTAAAAGGAAAAATAGCAATTATAGACCCAGCTGAATATCATTATTATCAACCGTTATGGACTTTAGTTGGTGCTGGGGTATCGAGTTTAAAAAGTTCTCGTAAAGATATGAAAAGCGTTATGCCTGAAGGTGTTCAATGGATAAAAAATGCTGTTTCAAGCTTTCAACCTGAAAACAATAGCATTATTTTAGGAGATAATTCAGTCGTTAGTTACGAATTTTTAGTGGTAGCCCCTGGATTACAGATTAATTGGTCTTCTATTAAAGGATTAAAAGAGAATATAGGTAAAAATGGTGTTTGTTCTAACTATTCACCTGACTATGTTCGCGAAACTTGGAGACAAATTTCTAAATTTAAACAAGGGAACGCGATTTTCACGCATCCTAATACGCCTATCAAATGCGGAGGCGCACCTATGAAAATTATGTATTTAGCTGAAGATTATTTTAGAAAACATAATATCCGTTCTAATGCTAATGTGATATACAAAACACCAAAAGATGCTTTATTTGACGTAGGCAAATATAATAAAGAATTAGAGAAAATTGTTGAAGAAAGGGATATAATTGTCGATTACAATTATAATCTTGTTGAAATTGACGGAGATAAAAAAGAGGCTACATTTGAACACATTAAAACAAATGATAGAAAGACAATAGATTATGAAATGTTACATGTAACACCACCTATGGGTCCCTTACGTGTACTTAAAGAAAGTACACTTTCAGATAGTGATGGTTGGGTAGATGTTAACCCAACCACATTACAGCATAAAAGCTACTCTAATATATTTGCGCTCGGTGATGCTTCAAATGTACCTACTTCCAAAACAGGAGCAGCAATTCGTAAACAGGCGCCTATAGTTGTTAATAATCTATTGCAAGTAATGGATAATGAAATGTTGACGCATCATTATGATGGTTATACTTCGTGCCCTATCGTTACTGGTTATAATAAATTAATACTTGCCGAGTTTGATTATAATAAAAAATCAAAAGAAACATTTCCTTTTAACCAGGCTAAAGAACGAAGAAGTATGTATATTTTCAAAAAAGATTTGTTACCTAAAATATATTGGTACGGTATGTTAAAAGGTCTCATGTAAATAACAAGAGTGTGCAGAAAATAACCATTTTCTGT
>NZ_JAESJS010000035.1:0-1470 GCF_017891705.1 Staphylococcus sp. GDY8P196P
AAGACAAGAAGAAACTCGTTTCACTCGTTTCAAAAACCCTCCTGATTTTTAGAGAAAAACTCTCTTATTTCATCGTCTTTAATAAAATAATATGCCATCTTTCCCTTTTTATAAAAATCAAGCACATCATTTTTATATAAAAGTCTTAAATGATGTGAAGTTGAAGCAACACTCATTTTCAATATCAAAGAAATATCACAAACACACAACTCATCTTCTTTAATCAAAGATAATATAATTTTCAATTTCTTCTCATCACAAATCTTTTCTAAAATGTTAAGTAATTTCTTAGATTTATCATCTTCTAAAAAACTTAAGGCATTGTTAACTTTATCCTCATGTACACAGATCACATCACAAGCATTTTTATAGCTCATATAAAATCACACCCTAAATTAAAATATAAATCCTAAAATTGTTTGAATAGTGTCATTTTCTATAATGATAAATAAACCTAAAGCTATATAAATAACAGCCATAATCCAACGACCAAATTTCTCAACAATTTCTCCAACTCCTGGAATATTAGCTAATTTTTGTGCAGTAAATACCAAGAAGAAAATTAAAATTAAAAAGACAAACAAAGTAATTAATAAATTAGTAACACTTAATGTCACAAAATAGGGAACAAATACACCAATATTATCAGCGCCACAACTTGCTATCGTAATAATTGCAATCGTACCAACTAGTTTAGACAATCCTTTTTCATTCAATTCTTTTTTAGCTCTCTCTTCTCCGTCACTATCACCATAAATAGCCACTTTAATTCCTAAATAAATCGGTATTAACCCTAATAATCCTAATATCCATTTTTCAGGAACATAATTTAAGACAAAGGCAAAGAATAAACTTATGACAATCAATGCCACAGATCCTACATATTGACCAATATAAATATCTCGATATTCTTTCCTAGTCTTTGCTCTAGCAAAGAACATTAATAAAATCACTAATAAGTCTAATGCTGTCACAATATAAAGAATAGCAGCAGTTACAATAGTCTGAATCATAATTACACCTCATTCAAAAATATTTTTGAATATATTATAACTTATTTTTTTTAATAATCATAGGTGCTTTATTCCAATTGCTTTATTNNATTGACGTTGAGCCTCGGAACTTTTAACAAACTCAAAAAATAGTCGAATGGTTGGCATATAATCATGAATTTTAAATGTTTTCTTTAAACCAAAGATAATATGGAATCAATATGTTCACTCCTTTGGTATATTCGCTGATATTTTATGCGTGCCTTGAGTGGAGATTTTTTGAGTGGCTTTTTCAAAAAATACTACCCGTCCCTTGATGATTTCCAAACGGTTTTCAAGTGCCCCTTGCTGAGATGGCAGGAGGTTTGTTTAAATTCAAATGTTCTTATTTTGAATTTTAAGGGGGTATTTTAAAGAATTAGGTATAAATCATATAGTTTTTAACCTAAAAACATACATAAGCTCTTAAAACGCAAAT
>NZ_JAESJS010000035.1:1554-2547 GCF_017891705.1 Staphylococcus sp. GDY8P196P
GATGAAACGGCAAAATATCCAATAAAAGATACAGATTATATGACAGATGATGAGGAAAAAGCAGATGAGGAAGCTTTTAGTATTATTGCTTTCTGGAATTGGGAACGTAGGAATTATTTTATTAAAAAATAGTTCAATAATCGGGCCATTTTGCGGTACAATGAATTGCCTTCTGCTACTAATATTAAAAACACTTTTTTGGGATACTAATACCCCATATGGTATAATTGTAAAACAAGAAAGAAGGAAAGGACTGACAAATTGTATGGGTATAGGAAATATGATGGGCGGAATGGGGTTCATTGGCATGATTTTTTGGATTATCATTCTTGGCTTGTTATTTTATGGTGTATATATATTAATTGCAAAAGCTTCAGAAAAACCAAAAGGTGTAAGATCAGATGATTCTTTACAAATTTTAAAGGAAAGGCTGGCCAAAGGGGAAATTAATGAAGATGAATATGAAAAATTAAAGAAAGTGTTAAAAAAAGATTAGGGATACTTTGAATGAAAGGGGAAATAAGCGATGAAAAAGAAGTTACCTTTAGTGCTGTCGTTTGTACTAGCTGGTTTAATCGTCATTGGACAAACTGGTTTTACCCAAGGTTCTGATTATGACCAGAGAATGGATAATATGATAAATGCATGCACGAACTTCATGCAGTCCTTTGATGATAACAAAGAAAATAAGTAGTAAAGTATATAAAAACACAATAACTACAAGGCACTGAACCCTTAAAATGGGAACTTAATAAAAACACTATGTTCTAGGCTGCTAATTCTCTGTATTTTACAGGGGATAAGTAGCCTAGTTTTTGTTTAATTTGTTTTGTTGTTTCCATATGTTCCATCATCATTTGTTGCATCTGCTGCATTTGCTCCATATTCATTTCGGGCATGTTCATTTCAGAACGTCCCATGTAGTAATAAGGGTAACATATTAAAACAACTGGGTTCTGTTGCAAAGTTAATTTTATAGTATAATTTTAACAA
>NZ_JAESJS010000036.1:0-1470 GCF_017891705.1 Staphylococcus sp. GDY8P196P
TCAGTAACGTCACCAGAAGTAAACGATGTAGACAGTAACGGAGTTTTGGATACTGAACAATTGTCTGAAGCAACGCAAGCCGTAGCGAATGCAGAACAAGCGAAAACGGCAGTAGACACGAAGTTGGCAGAAGTAACATCTAATGGTCTAGTAACACCAGACGAAAAAGCCGCAGTAGATACATTAATTCAAACATTAGAAAATGCAAAACAAACGGCGAAAGAGAAGGTAAATAGTGTACCGTCTAGTACCGAAGGTAAGGCTGATCTTCAAACAAGATTGGATAACATTGCATCCGTAACATCGCCAGAAGTGAATGATGTAGACAGTAATGGAGTCTTGGATACGGATCAATTATCAGAAGCAGACCAAGCCGTAGTGAATGCGGAACAAGCGAAAACAGCAGTAGATACGAAGTTATCTGAGATTACAGCAGATGGCTTAGTGACTCCGGACGAAAAAGCCGAAGTAGATACATTAATTCAAACATTAGAAAGTGCAAAACAAACAGCCCAAGAGAAAGTAAATAGTGTACCGAACGGTACTGCGGGTAAAGAAGATTTACAAACAAGACTAGGTAACATCGCGTCAGTAACGTCACCAGAAGTAAACGATGCGGATAGTAATGGTGTTTTGGATACGGATCAATTATCCGAAGCGTCTCAAGCAGTGACTAATGCGGAACAAGCAAAAACAGCAGTGGACAATAAGCTAGCAGAAGTAACATCCGATGGCCTAGTAACACCAGATGAAAAAGCTGAAGTAGATGCGTTAATCCAAACATTAGAAAGCGCAAAACAAACAGCCCAAGAGAAAGTAAATAGCGTACCGTCTAGTACCGAAGGTAAGTCTGATCTTCAAACAAGATTAGATAACATCGCGTCAGTAACATCACCAGAAGTGAACGATGCAGATAGTAATGGAGTCTTGGACACAGATCAATTATCCGAAGCATCTCAAGCCGTAGCGAATGCAGAACAAGCAAAAACCGCAGTGGATACGAAGTTATCTGAGATTACATCAGATGGATTAGTGACGCCAGATGAAAAAGCCGAAGTAGATGCGTTAATCCAAGCATTAGAAACAGCGAAGCAAATGGCTCAAGAAAAGGTAAATAGCGTACCGAATGGTACTGCAGGTAAAGATGATTTACAAACAAGATTAGACAACATCGTGTCAGTAACATCGCCAGAAGTAAATGATGCAGATAGTAACGGAGTTTTGGATACTGAACAATTGTCTGAAGCAACGCAAGCCGTAGCGAATGCAGAACAAGCGAAAACCGCAGTGGATACGAAGTTATCTGATATTACAGTAGATGGTCTAGTAACACCAGATGAAAAAGCCGAAGTAGATACATTAATTCAAACATTAGAAAGCGCGAAACAAGCAGCGAAAGAGAAATTAGGTAGTGTGCCAAATGGTACCGCAGGTAAGACAGATTTACAAACCGCGTCAGTAACGTCACCA
>NZ_JAESJS010000037.1:0-284 GCF_017891705.1 Staphylococcus sp. GDY8P196P
CAACGGCTAAACACACAACGGCGCCATCAGCACCCACGTTGAAAGCAGTTACATGCGAAGCTACAACAATTGGTGGCACAGCAGAACCAGGCTCAACGGTTACAGTGACATTCCCAGACGGAACAACGGCAACAGGCACAGCCGATGATCAAGGTAACTATACAATCGAAATCCCATCAAATGTAGATTTAGAAGGTGGAGAACCAATCAAAGTTGTAGCTACAGATAAAGATGGCAACAAATCAGAAGAAGCGACAACAACGGTTAAAGACACAACGGCGCCA
>NZ_JAESJS010000037.1:316-1331 GCF_017891705.1 Staphylococcus sp. GDY8P196P
AGATACAACAATTGGTGGCACAGCAGAGCCAGGCTCAACGGTTACAGTGACATTCCCAGGCGGAACAACGGCAACAGGCACAGCCGATGATCAAGGCAACTATACAGTTGAAATTCCATCAGATGTCAAATTAGATGGTGGAGAGCCAATCAAAGTTGTAGCGGCAGATAAAGATGGCAACAAATCAGAAGAAGCTACGACAACGGTAGTAGACACAACGGCGCCATCAGCACCGACGGTGAAAGAAGTGACAAGCGAAGCTACAACAGTAAGTGGCACGGCAGAACCAGGCTCAACAGTCACAGTAACGTTCCCAGATGGAACAACGTCAACAGGAACAGCAGACAGTGAAGGTAACTATACAGTTGAAATTCCATCAAATGTAGATTTAGAAGGTGGAGAAGATATCAAAGTTACTTCTAAAGATAAAGTTGGCAATACATCTGAAGAGACAATGACAACAGTAGTAGATACGACGGCACCAGATGCACCAACGGTGAAAGAAGTGACAAGTGAAGCTACAACAGTAAGTGGCACAGCAGAGCCAGGATCAACAGTTACCGTGACGTTCCCAGATGGTAAAACGGCAACAGGAACAGCCGATGATCAAGGTAACTATACAATCGAAATCCCATCAGATGTTAAATTAGATGGTGGAGAGCCAATTAAAGTTGTAGCGGCAGATAAAGATGGCAACACGTCAACAGAAGCAACAACAACAGTTAAAGACACAACAGCACCAGACGCACCAACGGTGAAAGAAGTAACAAGCGAAGATACAACAATTGGTGGCACGGCAGAGCCAGGATCAACGGTCACAGTGACATTCCCAGGCGGTAAAACGGCAACAGGCACAGCTGATGATCAAGGCAACTATACGATTGAAATTCCATCAGATGTCAAATTAGAAGGTGGAGAAAACATTATAGTTACTTCTAAAGATAAAGATGGTAATACATCAGAAGAAGCGACAACAACAGTTAAAGACACAACGGCGCCATCAGCACCAACGGTG
>NZ_JAESJS010000038.1:0-854 GCF_017891705.1 Staphylococcus sp. GDY8P196P
TGTAGCGACAGACAAAGATGATAACACGTCAACAGAAGCAACGACAACAGTAGTAGACACAACAGCACCATCAGCACCGACGGTGAAAGAAGTGACAAGTGAAGCTACAATGGTAAGTGGCACAGCAGAGCCAGGCTCAACAGTAACCGTGACGTTCCCAGACGGTAAAACGGCAACAGGAATAGCCGATGATCAAGGTAACTACACAGTTGAAATTCCATCAAATGTAGATTTAGAAGGTGGAGAAGATATCAAAGTTACTTCTAAAGATAAAGTTGGCAATACATCTGAAGAGACAATGACAACAGTAGTAGACACAACAGCACCATCAGCACCGACGGTGAAAGAAGTAACAAGTGAAGCTACAACAGTAAGTGGCACAGCAGAGCCAGGCTCAACGGTAACCGTAACGTTCCCAGATGGAACAACGGCAACAGGTACAACTGATGATCAAGGTAACTACACAGTTGAAATTCCATCTGATATAGATTTAGAAGGTGGAGAGCCAATCAAAGTTGTAGCGACAGACAAAGATGACAACACGTCAACAGAAGCAACGACAACAGTAGTAGACACGACAGCACCAGACGCACCAACGGTGAATGGCGTAACAAGCGAAGCTACAACGGTAAGTGGAACGGCAGAACCAGGCTCAACAGTTACCGTGACGTTCCCAGATGGAACAACGGCAACAGGAACAGCAGATGAAGAAGGTAACTACACAGTTGAAATTCCATCTAATATAGATTTAAAAGGTGGAGAAGAATTACAAGTAACAGCTACAGATAAAAATGGTAATGTATCTAAATCAAGTATTGTTATAGTAAGTGATTCAGGAGAAAACCCAGGTACAG
>NZ_JAESJS010000039.1:0-653 GCF_017891705.1 Staphylococcus sp. GDY8P196P
AAGACAAGAAGAAACTCGTTTCACTCGTTTCAAAAACCCTCCTGATTTTTAGAGAAAAACTCTCTTATTTCATCGTCTTTAATAAAATAATATGCCATCTTTCCATCTTTATAAAAATCAAGTACCTCATTTTTATATAAAAGCCTTAAATGATGTGAAGTTGAAGCAACACTCATTTTCAATATCAAAGAAATATCACAAACACACAACTCATCTTCTTTAATCAAAGATAATATGATTTTCAATTTCTTCTCATCACAAATTTTTTCTAAAATGTTAAGTAATTTCTTAGATTTATCATCTTCTAAAAAACTTAAAGCATTGTTAACTTTATCCTCATGTACACAGATCACATCACAAGCATTTTCATAACTCATATAAAATCACACCCTAAATTAAAATATAAATCCTAAAATTGTTTGAATAGTGTCATTTTCAATAATAATAAATAAACCTAAAGCTATATAAATAACAGCCATAATCCAACGACTAAATTTCTCAACAATTTCTCCAACTCCTGGAATATTAGCTAATTTTTGTGCAGTAAATACCAAGAAGAAAATTAAAATTAAAAAGACAAACAGAGTAATTAATAAATTAGTAACACTTAATGTCACAAAATACGGAACAAATAAACCAATATTATCAGCACC
>NZ_JAESJS010000039.1:737-946 GCF_017891705.1 Staphylococcus sp. GDY8P196P
ACTTTAATTCCAAGATAAATTGGTATTAAACCCAATAAACCTAATATCCACTTCTCTGGAACATAATTTAATACAAAAGCTAAAAACAAACTAACTAATATTAAAATAATAGACCCTAAATATTGACCAACATAAATATCTCTATATTCTTTTCTAGTCTTTGCTCTAGCAAAAAATATTAATAAAATTACTAATAAATCAACTGCTGT
>NZ_JAESJS010000039.1:1003-1203 GCF_017891705.1 Staphylococcus sp. GDY8P196P
AAATAATCATAGATGCTTTATTCCAATTGCTTTATTGACGTTGAGCCTCGGAACCCTTAACAATCCCAAAACTTGTCGAATGGTCGGCTTAATAGCTCACGCTATGCCGACATTCGTCTTCAAGTTTAGTTAAGGGTTCTTCTCTACATCAATAAATTTTCTCGGCATAAATGCGTGTTCTATTTTTTATTATCGTCTTG
>NZ_JAESJS010000004.1:0-42279 GCF_017891705.1 Staphylococcus sp. GDY8P196P
CTTTAATCAAGATAATTTAAATTATAACTTTGAATCTGATGGTACAAATTGGTCATGGAGCTATGGTGAAGGTTCAAACGGATTAAGCGATGCATCAACACAATCAACAACTAATGCAGGACAACAAGAACAAGCACCGCAAACTCAAGACCAAACACAACCACAACAAGCTTCATCAGAACAACCAGCACAAGAGCAAGCACCTCAAACTGAGCAAACGCAACAACCACAACAAGAAGCAGCTTCATCACAACAATCAACAGGTAGTTCAAGTGAAGCATCAAGTGGTTCATCTGTAGACGTGAACGATCACTTGAAACAAATCGCGCAACGTGAATCAGGTGGCGACTTAAAAGCAGTTAATCCATCTTCAGGTGCAGCAGGTAAATATCAATTCCTACAAAGTACATGGGATTCAGTAGCACCAGATGAATATAAAGGTGTATCACCAACGGAAGCACCAGAATCAGTACAAGACCAAGCAGCAATGGATTTATATGAATCTGAAGGTGCTTCACAGTGGGTTACTGCATAATAAAATAATATTTAATTTTGAAATATTGTATCATCAGTCCCTAGGTTCTTTTATAGAATCTAGGGATTTTTCATTTTTTAGTGGAACATGAAAATGATTAAATTAGAGCATAATATTAAACAGCTTATAATAAATTGAAGTAAACATTATATACTTATAATTCAACATAACCCGCATACATTGAAAAACATACGTATTTTTATTATTATGTTTTCTGTATTAAAAAAATTATAATTTGAAATTGTAATTCTGAAACTTTTTAGCTATTGCTGAAAAGTTTCTTTTTGTGTTGAAAGCAAAATGGACGAAGTATAGTTAAGAAAATGGTTGTTCAAAAAATAGATTAATTTATAGAAAGAGGTGTTGGTTCAATGGTATATAAAATTCATCTGAAAAATATTTGTTTTTGTCTTTTAGGTACTTTTTTAATTGCAATAGGCGTCAATTCTTTTGTTTTAGCTTCAAATTTAGGAGAAGGTGGCACAGTCGGTATTTCTTTGAATCTAAAATATACTTTAGGTCTTTCTCCAGCGTTGACGACACTTATCATTAACATCATATTAATTGGTGTTGGTTGGAAATATCTAAGTAAAACAACTGCACTTTATACTTTGATTACTGTGGTTGCAAGTTCATTCTTCTTGGGTATTACTGAATCTTTTAATTTAAATTTAGAGTCTGATTTTATCAATACTATTTTTTCAGGCGTGCTCATTGGTATCGGTACAGGATTTGTGATATCTGCCCGTAGTACATTGGGCGGTACTTCAGTTATTGCAAAAATTATAAACAAATACAGCGAAATTAAAACGTCACAAGCATTATTTATACTTGATTCATTGATAGTTTTATCATTCTTACTTGTCTTACCTATACAAAATGTACTTTATACTATTGTCATGTTGTTTATCGTTGAAAAAAGCATGTCTTTTGTAATAGAAGGATTTAATCCTAAAAAAGCAATTACTATTATTTCAGATTTTAATGCAGACATTAGTAAACAAATTAATGAAGAAACAGGTCGTGGCTCAACACTGTTAAATGGTGTAGGAGGATATCAACAAAAAGAAACGAATGTGCTTTACGTAGTCGTTCCTCAAAATCAGTTAGCTAGAATTAAAAAAATTGTAAATCGTCATGATGAAAATGCCTTTTTAGTAATCCATGATGTACGAGATGTCCTAGGAAATGGATTTATGAAATTACAATAAGCATAGAAAAGCAAATATCTTCAAATTAACTACAAAAATTTGAAAATACCAGTCTTTCATTTATATATTGGATGGCTGGTATTTTTATATGCGCATTTGTTATGGGATAAATATGTTATCATTACCAATTTTTAAAATAAGATACGAGATAAAAAGATAACAGTGGTAACTGTAAAAATACTAAATAATGTAGAAAACAATACAATTTGTGCATGTAATTCCGGTTCAATTTGATATTCCATGGCAATCGTAGAAGTATTTCTTGAAGTAGGAAAAGAACTAGCAATAAAAAGTGATTGTGCTACAACACCGTCTAAGCCTAATAAATAGATAACTGCTAAAGAAAGTATTGGACTTATTATTAAACGACCGATAAGTGACCATGAAATAACGCGATGGAAAAAGTTGATTTTAATTCTGGCAAGTTGTGCTCCTAACAAAATCAGTGCTATAGCTACAAATCCATCAGAGAGTTGATCGAGGGGAATTAAAATCGTTTTGGGAAGCTTAACAGTAAAAACTTGGCAGATAATTCCTAGCAGAAGTGCATGAAAAACTGGTAGACGTAAAAATCCGCGTGTGATATCTGCCATTGATTTACTAGCTGATAGTAGATTATACATACCATAAGAATATGTGAGTAAATTTTGAAATACTAAAATGAAAATTTGGACTGAGACACCGATTGGATTATGACTAAATACGAGTTGACTGACTGGTAACCCGTAATTTCCTGAATTCATTAACGAAATACTATTTTTTAGAGCAGCACTTTCTCCTTTTTCCAAATGTAGACATTTAGAAATTAAATTGCCAAGTAAAATTAAAATAACGCTGAAAATGATAATATAATATATTATGTTTAGTAATAAAGGTATATCAATGTTAATTTGGTAAATGTTTACAAATACTGATGCCGGCATTAAACAGTATGTTATTAAAGTGGAAAAGTGTTTAAGATTAAAAGAAAATTTTATTTGAAGTATTAAACCCAACAATATCAGAAGTAAAATAGGCAAAATAACTTCTGAAAGAATAAAAATAAACATAAGCAACCTTCTATCTCTAAAAATTTTATGTGATGAAAAATAATGCAATATTCATTTACTTTTACGTTAGCACATATTTATTATAAGTAAAATAAATCTTAATAATTAGAATTGATAAGTAAAGGTTATCATTATGTTGCTCAAATAGTAAGTGAAATGTAAAAATCTCAATAAATATAAAGCGTGCGGTAGCTAATTATGTAAAAAAAGTAATTTTAAAAAAACAAGGTACTGAAACATAAACCCTAGAAAAATAACACTCATATGATTTAATTCAATCCATCTGAGTGTTTCTTTGATTATTCAATACTGCAGCATATTGTTGGCTCGATTTCTTAGGGACAGATTCAGTCTGTCTCGTCTTCAGATTGTCTTGTTCCAGCAAACGTCTCGCCAAAATACAATGTATTCATATGTACTTTTACGTTAAATACTTTAAAAAATAAAACACTATATCAATCCAAGTAGTAACTCAATGAGCTAACTATAATTAAAACAGTATTGAAAAAAGGCAATTTCTATTGAAATAATATAGAAATTGCCTTTTCACTTGTCCAAGAACTTTATGTCCCAGACTATTTTTTTGTTAACTTGATAGATATGTCTAATATTTTGTATGACATTATCGTATGTTCATACAGTGTTTCAAAGCATCATTTACTAGACAAGTTGTTTAAAGTTTTCTAGGCGTTTTGCTTTTTCTTCATCACTAATACCATGTTTTTTAACATAGCGATTATTTTCGTGTTCAGCACATTCATGGCAACAAGCGCCTAAATAACGTGCTTCATTTTCTTCAGATACTAAAATTTGACGGTTACATTCAGGATTAGAACAATTGATGTAACGTTCACAAGGTGTCCCATCAAACCATTCTTTACCTACAACAGTTTTTTCAACTTGATTGACATCTACACTGATACGTTCGTCAAATACGTACATTTTGCCGTCCCAATACTCACCTTTTGTTTCTGGATCTTTTCCATAAGTGGCGATACCACCTTCAAGTTGGCTGACGTCTTCAAAACCTTCTCTTAATAGATAACCGGAGAATTTCTCACAGCGAATACCGCCAGTACAATAAGTGACGATTTTTTTATCCATAAATTGATCTTTATTTTCTTTAATCCAGTCTGGTAAATCTCTAAAACGAGTAATATTAGGTCGAATCGCACCACGGAAATGTCCTAAATCATATTCATAATCATTACGCGCATCGATAACAATTGTGTCATCATCAAATAATGCTTCTTTAAATTCTTTAGGTGATAAATAATTACCAGTAAGTTCTTTAGGGTTAATATCTTGCTCTAAATCTAATGCTACAATTTCTTTTCTAGGACGCACGTGCATTTTTTTAAACGCGTGACCATCTGCTTCATCAATTTTGAAAGTAATTCCTTTGAATCTTTCATCTGATTGTAATGCGTTCATATATTTTTCTGTTGCTTCAACTGTTCCTGATACAGTACCATTAATACCTTCAGTTGATACTAAGATACGTCCTTTAAGCTCCAAATCTTTACAAAAATCTAAATGCTCTGTAGCAAATGTTTCTGGGTCTTCAATCGTTGTATATTTATAATACAATAATACTCTGTAATCCATAATTCTATTCTCCTCTAATTTATTTCTGTTTATAATAGTTTTATATAAAATTAATAGTTTAGTGATGTCGTGCGGCAAACATTCATAATGATATTATGAATGTTTGCTATATGCTTTTATAAAAGGACGAAATTCTCCTCACTATATTGTAACAAAAAAGGAACAATATTCAATTTAAAAATTTTGTAAAACTAAATATTGTCAAAAAATTTTTGAAGAGCATTTGAATTATGATAAAAAACATGTTCTTTTCAAATTTATTATCAATGAAAAGAACATGTTTATAAATTTACTTATTTTTATTTGTAAAGATAAGTGCAACTACTAAACTAATTGTACTGATAGCAAAGATAATATTCATAATAGAAAGTGTTTCTATAATCACTACATCTTTGCCTAATCGTTCAAAAGCATTTTGTTGCATTTCTTTCTCTGAATTAAAATCACTGTCAGCTCTTGAAGGCTTTTCTTCAATATCTTCTAATAATCTTTCTTTAACTTTAGGCATGTTATACCTCCTTATTCTCTATTATATTTTTCCCTATTAACAAAAAATAAACCATCAATATATAGGCGTTTGCATCATATGCTTGAGGTGGCTATACTTTTATTAATCAATGAAATAAAGCAGGAGAGGATAGTATGGAAACTGTATATTTAGCAGGTGGATGCCTTTGGGGTGTTCAGGCATTCGTTAAGACATTACCAGGTGTCATTCAAACAGAAGCTGGTAGGGCAAATGGTATTACGCATACACTTGATGGAGAATATGATGGTTATGTAGAAGTAATTAAAACGAGTTTTGAACCGGAAAAAGTATCTGTTTCTGATTTAATGGGGTATCTTTTTGAAATTATTGACCCTTATAGTGTAAATCAACAAGGTCAAGATATAGGATTAAAATATAGAACTGGCTTATATAGTGAAGACGCAAAACATTTAAAAGAAGCACAGGCATACATAGATGCAATTGAAGATCATCATCTTATAGCCACAGAGGTATTGCCACTGACGAATTATGTTAAAAGTGCAGAAGCACATCAAGACAGATTATCAAAATTTCCAAATGACTACTGTCATATACCTAAAGGACTTATTAATAAGTATAAAAAGTGATGAAACAATATAGATTTTAAAGTAAAACTTCTTTGTATATTTTGAAAACATTTTCATAAAAAATAACCATAAAATTTTTGAAAAAAGGGTTTGACATTTAAATTTAAGGCGCGTAATATACTAAAAGTACATGGGGTGTACTAATGTATTTTCATCCCTTTAAATACTTAGTCATACGCATTATACTAAGACAAATATTTTTGTTTTAGTCTTTTTTTATCTTATAGTACACGGGATGTACGATTAAAGGAAGGTAGTTGGAAAATGTTGAATGAATTTAAATTTATTTTAAAAAATAAAATGTTAGTGGTCTCTTTAATTGCTATATCGCTTATTTCATTGCTATATGTAGCTTTGTTTGTTGGTTCAATGTGGGATCCATACGACAAGACAGAAAATCTAAAAATATCTGTTGTCAACCATGATGAAAAAGCAACGCTTAATAATAAAGATATTACTATCGGTGATGATTTAGTAGACAAATTAAAAGATAATGATAAGTTTGATTTTCAAGTTGTTTCTGAAAAAGAAGCAGATAAGCAATTGAATAGAGGTGAAAGTGTAGGAACAATTATCGTTCCCAAGAATGCTTCATCCAATGCAACGACAATTTTAGATGAAAATCCTAAAAAAATAAATCTGGAAACTAAGGTGAACCCAGGCTCTAGCTATACGGGCAGTCAATCTGCAAATTCAGCTATCAATACAGTGACTGAATCTATAAAAGATAATATTAGATCAAATTATTTGAATGAATTATTCGCTAGTGCTAAAAAATCACAATCAGGTTATCAAGATACATCTGATGCATTAGGGCAAATGTCTGATGCAGAAACACAACTTATTGATGGTAATCAAGAAGTGACAAATGGTATTCAACAAATGGCGCCGATGGTAGGTCAACCAGCTCAAAAGTTATTATCAGGAAATCAGCAAGTAACAGATGGGTTGAAAGAGCTTCAGGCTAATAATGACGAATTAAAATCAAAAATAGACGACGCAGTGAGTCAGCAAAACAATGTTTCATTTGAATCCGAAAATGAAAAAGCGCTTAATGATGTTACTAAAGTAAAAGAAAATAATCCGACGAATGCTGATGAATATGGTGCAACAATTGTTCCTTATATGGCAAGTGTAAGTTTATTTGTTGGTGCGCTATCGTTTAGTGCGATTTATCCATTGAGAAAAACGATTGATAAATCTACAACTTCAATAAGACAAACTTTAGGAAAATTTGCATTATATATTGTTCAAGGTGCGTTATCTGCATTGTTCATGAGTAGTTGGGTATTATTTGTATTTAATATGTCAGTTGGTAATGTCTGGAAATTTATATTAGTAGGGTTATTATGGGCTATTGCAGCAATTACAATCACATCATTCCTAACATTATTCTTAGATAGAATAGGACTCTTTATATCAATGATTCTTTTAATCTTACAATTGAGTGCAAGTGAAGGTATGTTCCCAATAGAGCTTTCTGCAACGTTCTATAGATGGATACATCCATTTTCACCAATGTCCTATGCTATTCAAGGATATAGAGAAGCAATATTCACTAATGCAGGTCACTTCGACTTTGGATTTGTTGTAGCTCTACTTATCGGAATCATTATCGTAATGATGATTTTACAATATTTAGTTTTATTATGGTTTAATAAACGTGAAAAATTACCACTTTCTATCGAATTCAAGTAACTTATAAAGGGGGATAAAGTGATGAATGATGTAGATGCATCGATTGAGAAAGCGATAACCAAATTTCAAATCGTGATGCTGTATTTAAACAAAGAAATTATTGAAATGGTGAATGAATCATCTCTCACAAACCTACTTTCAAGAGAACAAATTGAAGCGATGAGAATTATTCAAACAAAAGGTCAAGTTACGATTAATGAGTTAGCTGGGCTACAAAATATATTTAAAACAGCTGCTTCAAAAAGAATCGGTAAACTTGAAGAAATGGGTTATGTGCAAAGGGCACACTCAAACAATAAAAGAATTAAATTAGTCCAATTAAGTTTAGAAGGTGAAAGTTTCTTAAAACAAGCGACTTCAGCAATGAGTGAATCAGTGAAAAATCGCTTAGGTAACCAATTTTCACTTGAAGAAATAGAAGATTTTGTAAATCAATTGGAACGAATCGATGAAGCGTTTAGAAAAAGTAAATAATTACTAAGCAATTAAATGAGTTATACATGGACTTGTAGCTACAGGATTAGTATACTAAATGATATAATTTCAAGCGTATACTAACTGAAAAATATAAATTTTTGATTAGGGGTGAAACATAATGAAAAGAACAGCTGAACGTATACTTGCCTGGATTGGTATTGGTTTACAGCTATTAGGTGTAATTGTTCTGGCAATATTCTTACCATTAATTGGAAATGGTGACAATAAAAATGCAATGATACAAGCAATGATGGAAGATGATAGTTCAATCACATATGAAAATGGAGAAGCGGTTATTAATATGTTAAGTGCCTTGGTAACTGCAGGACTAGTATTATCTATTGTGCTACTTATAGTGGCGATTATTGGTGCAGTGTTAATTGGTAAAAAAGCCAAAGCTGCTGGCATTTTATTAATCATTGTGGGTGTTATTTCATTAATCGGTAACTGGATTACTGCCATTTTATGGTTAGTAGCCGGTATCATGTTGCTAGTAAGAAAACCTCAAAAACCTATTTATAGCAGAGATGAAGAAGATGATGCTAATCCCTTTATCAAAGATGGGTCACAAGTAAATGAACATAATAACTCATATGTATTATCTGAAAATCAAAAAGAGAACGAACAAGAAAAAATCAAAGAAAATTATTCCGATACTGACGAGGATAATAAATATAAATATTAATTTTTAATCCAAGTTTGCCTTTGATAGGTAAACTTGGATTTTTTATATATTATTCAGATTTGATTGTATCTAAAATTAATTGGAGTTGGTTATATAATTGATGTGGCTCTATCTTCGTATTTGTATTTTTAGAATTATGTTGTTTTATAAAATCTTTTGGTGTCATATGCATCACATTTTTGAAATCTCTCAAATAAGTATTGTATGAACGGAACCCATAATCTACCCAAATTGATTCGCTATTGCCATTTGTTAATAAATCCCTAGATAAACTATAGATTTTAACTTTTTTAATGTATTTGATTAATGAAATATTCATTTTTTTTGAAAATTCTCTAGATAAATAACTACTATTTACGTAAAATGTTTTAGCTAGTAAATTAAGCGTTAATGGTTGCTTGTAATGTTGGTTAATATATTCTACAACGTTTTTAATTAATTTATTCGAGTAAGTCAACTGACCATATATATTTGCTTGAGATGAATTGAGGTAATTAATTAATTTAATAACTCCGATGTCTCCATTAAATAAATTATTTTCTAAAATATTTTTTAAAGTTGTAATATAAGTTTCGGTAATCAACTTACTTAATTTATATTTTTCTAGAAGATTTTCTCGATTGATTAAGGTGAAACGATGATAACTTAAATTATTTACTGAAATACAAGCAAGCATACCTTCTCGATGTACAATGAGATTTTCTTCGAAATCGTATACCACAAATACATCGCCTCGATGAAATATAAAATTTGATTTTACTTTTTGGAAATGAATCATACCTGAAATAACCAAATATATATTGGAAAAGTTAGGTGTATTTAAATGTTCTAATTGATCACCTTCATCATAAATGATGTGATTATAATCCATTGAAACCCTCCATTCCTTAAATGTTGCTAGAAAAGTTAGCATCAATTTATGTAAAATGAGAATCAGATTAAGTATTAAGGTATTGGGAGTGAGAGCAATAAATTTGTTTTGGAAATGTAGATATACTTAAATTTAATTTCATTTATTTAAATAGTACTCTTTTTAAAATTAATACGTCAATTAATGTTGCGTAATTATAATAAAATAAAATTCTAAAACTAAAAAAATGGATAATTTTTACATCTGTTTATAATATATTCTATTATTGAGCGTAAAAATAGTGATAAATTCGAACAATTCGTGAATAATTTTGAAGTACTGAATAATTGAAAATATTTTTAGCGTTGTATTAAGTCAGTATTCCAGCTAATTAGCAAGATGTCATAGGGTATTGATTTCCATAAAATGAGAATCATAAAAGTAGCATTTTAGTGAGTTTAGCGTCCAAAAAATAAAATGCTGTATACAAATTGGGGTAATATCAAATCAAGTAGCATAAATTGGATTGTTATTAAACTAAATTAAAATGCAATAAAATAAGTTGTTCTATTGAGGAAGATAATAAAAACATGTAAATTGATAGTAAAGGTTAATATAGACATTAAATTGAAATTAACGAATGAGGTGAGCTAAATGATGATGATGATTGGTATACTTACACCGCTATTGGTTATTGGCTTTATAGTTATGTCAATTTTGGAAGAAAAAAAACGAAACAAAAGAGAGCAAGAAAATAATAACGATGATCAAAAGCACATAAATAATACGACTAATAGCAATGAGGATAACCGTAAAGATGAATAATTCATTATTTTATTGTTATAAACCTCTTTAAATAGTAAAGTGCTCCATTAAATCATGCACATATTAAAATAGTATGAACAAAGCAAAGTTTAGCATTCTATTGATACGATATAGGAGTTGAAATATAAAATTGATTTCTAATTTATCAATTTTTATTTCACTCCTAATTTTTATATTTTCAAAGTATATCAACGACATAATTTTAATGGTCAGATATCTAAATTTAACTTAAACACAAATGAAATATGTCTAGTGTTAAATTTTCTTACAAGGAAGTGTTATATAATGAGTGAAATGATATATATATTACAAAGTGTATTATTACCTATTTTCATAATGATTGTATTGGGATTTATCTTACAGAAAAAGTTCACACTAGATTTAAAAACTTTAGCGAAATTAAATATATATGTGTTTGTACCAGGATTTATTTTTGTAAAGTTTTATAAGACAAATTTTGAATTACATTTATTATTATATATTGTAGTTTTCTTTATAATATACATAATTTGTTTATATATCGTGGGCAAAGCTTTAACTTTAATAAACAAGAGGGATAAAGGGGAAGCTACGACGTTAACCAATAGTGTATTATTTTTTAATTCTGGAAATTATGGTGTACCAGTTAATGACTTAGTGTTTAAGGGAGATCCACTCGCGATGTCTGTTCAAGTCATCGTTTTATCATTACAAAATATTTTCACTTTTTCGTATGGCATTTTTGCAATACAGTCTGCACAAATTGGAAAGTTAAAAGCGATGTTAGGGTATTTTAAAATGCCAGTGCTATACGCTTTGTTACTTGCAATTATTTTAAATTATGCGGATATCCCCATACCGGAATTTATTTGGACGCCAGCTAATTATGTGGCAGATGCGATTATTGCAATTGCTTTAATCATGCTAGGAGCACAAATTGCGAATATAAACTTTACTTTCAAGTGGTCACTATCATATATTTTTATATTTGTACGTTTAGTCATTGGACCAGCTATCGCATTAATCATTATAAAAATCATGGGTATTGAAGGAGTGATTGCACAAACACTTTTTATCGCTTCAGCAATGCCAACATCAGTAAATAGTTCTGTGATAGCGCAAGAGTATGACAATCATCCTGAACTTGCAGCAGAACTTGTCTTTTTATCAACTTTATTAAGTTCAATTACTGTGGTAATTGTTATTTATGCTTCTAAATTATTATTTTAGATAAATAAAAAGTTATATGAATTATCATTACCAATACGTTTAAGCGCTGAGATATAAAAATTAAATCTTGGCGTTTTTTATTTCAGTTTTTAGCAAATTTTTATGAATTAAAAAATCACTGATGTATTTAAAGTGCTGAAAATTTTAATGCCACTTTTCTTGCTATATCAAACTTAAACCATGTAATATCCTTGTTTGTCTATTGTATAAAAATTGAATCGAAAATATTTTATTTGTAAAAATAATTTTTATTTTCAAATTTATTGTGCTATAAATATAGCGTGAACGACATTTAAAATAAATAGTTTGAAAATAACTATAAATTGAAGGATGGTATATGTGAAAGAGATTGTATTAGGCATAGATATCGGTACAAGTTCTGTTAAAGCCATTGTTATTAATAAAAGAGGTGACGTTTTAGATAGCGTCAGCGAACCCATCGATGTTATTAATCAACAAACAGGTTTTAGTGAACAAAATCCAGATGATTGGTTTAAAGCATCTAAAGATTGCATTAAGTACTTATTAAATTCTGTAAAGTTAGCAAATATGAAGGTCAAAGGTATTTCATTTTCTGGCCAAATGCACAGTTTAGTACTGCTTGATCATCAATTTCAACCACTTAGAAATGCCATTTTATGGAATGATACAAGATCCACTTTTCAATGCGAACAAATAAAACAGCAATTTGGTGAATATGTAATGGATAATCCTGTGTTAGAAGGATTTACATTAACTAAGTTGTTATGGGTAAAAGAAAACGAACCATTGATTTGGTCCAAAGCAAATGTGTTCTTATTGCCTAAAGATTATGTGAGATTTAAATTCACAGATACGATAAATATGGAATATTCTGATGGCTCAAGCACGTTGTTAATGGATATAGCATATAAGTGTTGGAATAAAAAAATTTGTGAGTATTATGGTGTATACCAATTATGTCCCAATTTAATTGAATCACAAAATTTTGTAGGGTACATCAATACTTCAACTGCAGATGAATTAGGTATAGGTGATGATGTGGCAGTATTTGCTGGGGGTGGAGATAATGCCTGTGGTGCATTAGGTGCAGGTGTTATTAACGATGGCGATACATTATGTAGTATCGGCACTTCTGGTGTGATACTAGCGTGTGATTCTGAGCATACGGGTACTTATTATCACAATATACATCATTTTAATCATGTACTCCCTGAAAAATCTTATGCGATGGGAGTAATATTAGCTGCAGGAGATAGTTTGAAATGGTTTCAAAAAAACATCGCTCCAAATTTAACTTATAGTCAAATTTTGGATGAAGCAAAACAGTCTTCTATAGGGAGTAATGGTTTAATATATGCACCATATCTATCAGGAGAACGTACACCTCATGGGGATAGTCAAATTAGAGGAAGTTTTATTGGCTTAAGCCGTATGCATTCGATTAAAGATATGGCTCGCGCGGTTATTGAAGGTATTACTTTTGCATTATATGAATCTATCTATTATTTACGTGAAAATGATAAAAAAATTAAAGAAATGACTTCTATTGGTGGTGGAGCTAAAAGTGATTTTTGGCTTCAATTACAAGCTGATATCTTCAACGCTAAAGTATATAAATTAAAGCATGAAGAGGGACCAAGTATGGGTGCAGCGATGATAGCAGCAAAAGGTGTAGGGTGGTTTCATGATACCGCTGAGATGGTAAGACAATTTATACAATATGATAAAGTATTTGAACCATGTATAGAAAACCATATGCAATATAAGCAGTATTTTGCAATATATAAAAAAATCTATGGTGATACCAAAAAAATAACAAAAGAATTATTAAAGTTATCGCAATAAAATTATAATATCGGTGCAATTATGTCACTATTTCTTATGATATTTCCTGGAAAATAAAAAGCTTAAAAAATATAGACGGTTGAAAAAATACAGTTTTTACGTTAAATTAAACATGAAATAAACATAAAATGCATATCAATTAAATAGAGATAAGTTTAGACCACTGGAAGTGCCTTTATGACAAAAGGCTGAGACGAGCGTGATACGCTAGAATTCCTTGAACCTGATCCAGTTTGTACTGGCGTAGGAAAAGTGGCGTTATAAACCGTATTAGTCCGTTCATATTAACGTTATTTTTCCTATTTGGAAAAGTAACGTTTTTTTTATTTTTAGGAGTGATTATAGTGATTATTGCGATTACCAATTATCATAAATTAACCAAGAAAGATAGCGCGAATTATTGTGAAATTGAACCTTATATTGATTATCTCATCGTCAGGTCACCGATGTGTACTTCTGAGAAGATTGAATGGATTAACCAACTAAAGCAACAACATTTTCCAAAAGATAAAATTATTATTCACAGTGATTATCGTGTACTCCAATCTTGCGGCTTATCACGCATACATTTTAGAGAAAATGATGAGCAAATCCGTGCTTTAAAACAACATTGTTCAGACATAAAAATAAGTATGTCTACACACAGTAGCCATGCAATTCAATATGCAGAAGATTTAAATTTAGATTTTGTACTTTATGGGCACGTATTTGAAACAAAGTCTAAAAAGGGGTTAACCCCTAGATCATTTAGTGAGGTCAATGAAGCATTGAAAAGTGATATTCCCGTAATCGCATTAGGTGGCATTAATTTAACAACTATGCCTCATTTGCCTAAGGGATTTCAAGGTATCGCAGGTATTTCTATTTTTAATCACTCAATAAAAACAGTACAAGCGTTACACAGAGCATGGTTACATTATGAAACAACACAAAATTAATGATTTACTAATCAATAAGCGAGAAAGGAATGAATCATGATGCATTGCATTATTAATGGTGATAATTTCACATTTGAAAATCCTTTAAATATACAAGAGGTATTGCAAACACTTGGTTTAGACGAAAAAAGAGTGATTGTCGAACATAATAAAAAATTAATTAAGCAAAACCAATTTCAGAATCATATCGTTAATGATAAAGATTGTTTAGAATTATTAGAATTTGTAGGAGGCGGATAAGATGTTTAAAATAGGAAAATTTGAATTTAATTCAAGATTGTTATTAGGTACTGGTAAATTTGAAACAGAAGCCATTCAAAAAGAGGCAATAAATGCATCTGAAACAGAGGTTTTAACTTTTGCAGTACGTCGAATGAACTTATATGATGAGAAATTTCCTAATCCTTTAGCAAAAGTTGACTTATCAAATTTTGTTACTTTTCCTAATACTGCTGGAGCAACTTCAGCTGAGGAAGCGATAAGAATTGCAGAAATTGCTAATCATGCCAATCTTTGTGACATGATTAAAGTAGAAGTGATAGGTGATCAGGAAACCTTACTACCTGATCCGCTAGAAACATATGAGGCGTGCAAGGTTTTACTAGAAAAAGGTTATACAGTGTGTCCTTACATTTCAAATGATGTTGTACTTGCTAAGCGTTTAGAAGAATTAGGAGTACACGCGATTATGCCACTAGCTTCACCTATTGGTACAGGAAGAGGAATAAACAACCCTTTAAATCTACGTTATATTATTGAACGCGCCAATGTACCCGTAATTGTGGATGCAGGGGTTGGATCACCAAAAGATGCATGTCATGCTATGGAATTAGGGGCCGACGCCATTTTATTAAACACAGCAATTTCTAGTGCGAAAGATCCAGGGAAAATGGCAGAAGCCATGAAATTGGGTATTCAAGCAGGAAGAATGAGTTATCAAGCAGGGAGAATACCAGTTAAGTACACAGCTCAAGCTTCAAGTCCAACAGAAGGCATCGGATTTTTATGATGGAAAGATATTCTCGTCAAATACGCTATAAAAATTTTGGTGAACAAGGCCAGCGTAAACTAGCGCAAACACATGTGATGATTGTAGGAGCAGGAGCGTTAGGAAGTCATTGTGCAGAAATATTAACACGTATGGGGATTGGCGAGCTTACGATTATTGATATGGATATTGTAGAATTATCAAATTTGCATAGACAAGCCACTTATACTGAAAACGATGCACAAACGATGATGCCTAAAGTGGAAGCACTAAAAAAGCATTTGTTAGATATAAATTCTAATATTAAAATCAACACATTATACAAAGAAATAACTTGCACCAACATTGAACACATTTTAAGAAAATCAAATCCTGATATCGTCATGGATGGCATGGATCATTTTAAAATTAGATACTTGATTAACGAAGTATGCCATAAATTTTCGATACCTTGGATTTATGGGGCAGCAATCGGAAGTCAAGGTACCGTTTATGGTATTGATTATAAAGGCCCATGTTTAAAATGTGTGCTCGATAAGATGCCAGAATCTGCAGAAAGTTGTTCTATTAATGGTGTGTTACCTACAGTTATATACCAAGTAGCTAGCATGGAAGTTTCAGAATTATTACGTTGGATAACAGCATCTGGATTCTCTCAAAAATTAATAACGCTAGATACTTTTTCAATCCAGTACCATACAGTGAATATCAACCAACTTAAAAATGACGATTGTAGCATTTGTGTACATCAGAGATATGATTTACTGAACCAACCTCAACATACAAACGTAGAATCTCAATGTGGCAATACATTTTTGCTTCGTTTCGATGAAAATATTTTTGAATATGCACATTACCTACCTGCCAAAATTAAAAAGGCCAATAGCTTTGCTAAATTACTTTCTTATAACGAAATCGATATTACTTTATTTAAAGATGGTCGTATGAATGTTTATGGCTTGGAAGATGAAGGACAGGCGCAAGCATTATATACACATTTTGCTAAAAGCATAAAATAGGACATTTACATTTCTCAAAAGCAAAAATTTTAGAATAAAAATTAAAGTTTCTTAAATCGTAACAAATTTGTGACATATTTGTTAACAGCTCTTCTCAACATTGAAACACTATATATTGTGGTATAAATTATGTTTATATACAATATATAGAAAAGAAGGGGTAAAATGAATAAATTAGAACAAAATTTAACGAAACTTATTACAAAAGATCCAACAGTTATTAACGAAAATGCTAATAAAGATAGTGCCACTTTTTCTACAATGAGAGATTTAACAGCAGGTGTTGTATCTAAATCATATGCTTTGGATTACTTATTACCTAAACATATAGCTGAAGCACATAAAAGTGGAGATATACATTTCCATGACTTAGATTATCACCCATTTCAACCACTCACTAACTGTTGTTTAATTGATGCTAAAAATATGTTGAAACATGGATTTCGAATTGGCAATGCATCTGTGACATCGCCAAAATCAATTCAAACAGCTTCTGCTCAGCTTGTACAAATTATTGCCAACGTCTCTAGTAGTCAATACGGGGGTTGTACCATTGATCGAGTAGACGAATTATTAAGTGATTACGTAAAATATAACGAAGCAAAACATAGAAAATTGGCACAACAATTTGTTGATGATACACATATTGATGCATATGTTGATTATCAAATCACCCAAGATATTAATGACGCAATTGAAAGTCTAGAATACGAAATAAATACACTTTATACTTCAAATGGACAAACGCCATTTGTCACTCTTGGTTTTGGTCTAGGTATAGATGAATATAGTAGAAAAATTCAACAAGCGATATTGAAAACACGAATAAAAGGACTTGGAAAAGACCGTATAACAGCTATATTTCCTAAATTAGTTTTTTCTATTAAAAAAGGTGTGAATTTTAGTGAAGATGACCCTAATTATGATATTAAAAAATTAGCATTAGAGTGTTCTACAAAAAGAATGTATCCAGACATATTAAATTATGATAAAACTGTAGAAATTTTAGGTGATTTTAAAGCGCCAATGGGTTGTCGTTCTTTTTTACCAGTATGGAAAAATGAGCAAGGTGAAGCAGAAAATAATGGAAGATGTAATTTAGGTGTAGTAACGCTTAATGTGCCGAGAATAGCTATAGAATCAGATGGTGATATGGAAAAGTTTTGGGAAATCTTTCATGAACGAATGCAAATTATGCACGACGCATTAGTTTATCGCATTAAACGTATGGAACAAGCTACACCTGATAACGCTCCAATTTTATATAAAAATGGTGCGTTTAAACATCGTTTAAGTGATGAAGAGAGTGTTATGTCATTATTTAAAAACAAACGTGCTACGTTATCGATAGGTTATATTGGTCTGTATGAGGCAGCTACTGTTTTTTATGGCCCTGAGTGGGAAAAAACTGCAAGAGGTAAAGCCTTCACCTTACAAATTTTAAAAGCTATGAAAGTTTATCAATTGGAATGGACTGAACGCTACGACATTTGGTTTAGTATATATAGTACACCAAGTGAATCATTAACAGATCGTTTTTGCAGATTAGATAGAGAAAAATTCGGCGATATATTAGATATTACAAGCAAGGGGTATTATCAAAATTCGTTCCACTACGATGTGCGAAAAGATATTACACCATTTGAAAAGATAGATTTTGAGAAAGATTATCCATTTTATGCTAGTGGTGGTTACATACATTATTGTGAATATCCAAAATTAGACCATAACATTAAAGCATTAGAAGCGGTTTGGGATTATTCATATGACAAAGTTAGTTATCTAGGAACAAATATTCCTATAGATCATTGTCGTTTATGTGATTTTAAAGGTGATTTTAAAACAACTGCATCAGGATATCAATGTCCAGAATGTGGAAATAGCGACCCTAAAACCGTAGATGTAGTAAAACGAACATGTGGCTATTTAGGTAATCCAGTGCAACGTCCTACAATCGAAGGTAGACATAAAGAAATTTGTGCAAGAGTAAAACACATGAAAGACCAGTCGATATGACAATACTAAATATCATTAATGGACAAGGTTACATTGCCAAAATAGAGTCACAAAGTTTCGTAGATGGCGAAGGCGTGAGATGTAGTTTATATGTTTCAGGGTGTCCATTTGCATGTTTAAATTGTTATAACAAAGCAGCTCAAAATTTTAAGTATGGTGAGAAATTTAATATTGAAACTTTAAATGAAATATTAGAAAATTGCGAACCTGATTATATAGAAGGTTTAAGTATTTTAGGTGGGGAACCATTTTGTAACTTAGATATAACACTCAATTGTGCTCATGCATTTAGACAACGTTTTGGTCATAGCAAAACCTTATGGGTATGGACTGGATTTTTATTTGAATACTTAAGGAATGATCAATCTCAGAGAAGTGAATTATTGAAAATTATAGATGTACTCGTCGACGGTCCTTTCATGCATCACTTATATAAACCCAATTTACCTTATAAAGGTTCATTAAATCAACGTGTGATCGATGTGCAAAAATCATTAGTCGATGGTAGAATCCATGAGTATATAATTTAACATTGTGGTTATATCTGTGTCCTGAAATTGAGGCGAATTGCTATTAATATGATATAAAGTTAATTACAATCATAATTAAGACAAAAATAGATTTAGCAAATTGCTAATAAAGGAGCGTATGAGCAATGTGTACAGGTTTTTCATTTATGTCTGAAAATCATCAAGCTATATTAGGTCGAACAATGGATTTTGTTTATCAATTAAAAGGTAATCCAGCGGTTCAACCACGCCACTATTACTGGGAATCGCGTGTAGAGTATAAAGGTGAAACATTGTATGGCTTCGTAGGTTCTGGCAGCGATATGGAAGGATTTTTATTTGGAGATGGTGTTAACGAGCATGGCGTTGGTGTTTCAGTACAATATTTCAGAGGCTATGCTTCTTATGCAAATGAAACTAAAGCAGGCTATATGAATATTGCTCAAAATGAAGTGATAAATTGGATACTAGGTTATAACAAAAACATAGCTGATTTAATTAAAAACGCACAAAATGTTAATGTCGTGGCACATACTTTGAACGATCTCTCTGAAGTTCCACCGTTACATTATCATATTTCTGATGATACGGGTAGAACGGTAGAACTCACTTTTGATAAAGGTCAAATAGTCGTTAATGACAATCCAGTTGCCGTTTTGACTAACAATCCTGATTTGAATTGGCATTATGAAAATTTAAGAAATTATATAAACATTTCACCACATAAACCAAATGAAAGAAATTTTGCTAATATTAATTTAAAATCATTAGGCAATGAAGGTGGCACCTATGGCTTACCAGGTGGATACACATCATCAGAAAGATTTGTTCGTATTGCTTACTTGAAAAATTATTTAGAAGAAGCAGCAAACAGTCCTGAACAAGACATACTTAACGCTTTTAAATTATTGGAAATTATGAGTATACCTAAAGGCGCAGTTAGAGATGAACAAAATGATTTACATTATACGTTATATCAGACGGTCTTAAATTTAACGACACGTACATTTTATATTAAATGGTATAACTCTAATAAAATTACTGAACTACATTTATCAGAAGATTTACTGAATAAAAAAGAAATGACTATTTTTGAGCCAACTGATGGATTAGCGATAAATCGCTTGAATTAAGATTTAAAGCGAGCACTTAATTAGAATGAATTTTAAACAATCAATAACTAATATGAGACACATAAAAAACGATCGTTTTTTATGTGTCTTTTTATGTTTAATAACAATCATTTTTGATGGAAAAAAGTTTTTATCTCACTATTTTACTTAAAAATTCAACTTTTTTACTGACGCATTATAAGTACTGTTGGTCATTAAATTTAAAATTATAATGATTAAAGAAAGATAAATTGTATTAAATTTAATAACATCTAAAATGATTTTACTATCGAAAAGGAGAGTTAGATAACAATGAGAATATTTAGAGAGTATATGGCTAGGAGAAATAATAGATATTCCATACGTAAATTTACGATTGGAACAGCTTCAGTACTTTTAGGAAGTTTATTAATTTTTCAACATAGTGAAGAAGCCCAAGCTGATACTTTACAAAAAGAACAACAAGAAGTGAAAGAAATACCTCCTAAAGTAGATAAAGAGAACACTAACAATGATTCAAATTTTAATAATATATTAGAAAAAGAGAGTAACAATGACACAGTACAACAACCCATCCAAGCTGAAATTGATAATAAAACAGAAAACAAAAGTGCTTCAAAAGATACAAAATCAGTTGAGGAAGGTACTGAGATAACGTCGCAACAATTCGAGTCAAATGCCGATACTATTATTGAAAATAAAGAACAACCAGACCATTCAGATGTAAACGAACAAGATATACAAAATGATAAACAAGAAAAAACACCTGAAACAATAAAAAACGATGAGGAAATAAAGGAGTTAGATACTAAAAAGCCAGATATAGATAAAAAACAATCATCAACTGCCGAAAATACGGATACTAAAATAAATAGTAATTCGAAATTGAACGAAAAAGAGCAACCAGTCACTCAAAATTTGATTTCGATGGAAAATAGAGTTACTGAAACGAAAGTTGAAGTGTCTAATAATAATATAGAGAAAAATGAATCAGAAAAAGGTTTGAGCACGAACGAAAAAGACGTCAAAAATGAAAAACAACCAGAAAAGCAATATATTCCAAAAACTCGAGTAGCTAGAAGTATCGACCGAAATCGATACTATAATGGAATAAGCTATAATCACCATTACTTTGGACCTAGATTATCTTATAATTCATTAAGAGCCGGAGATTATATTGCGACGGCACTTAATGAAGTAGAAAGAAATAGAGGAGAACTAACGGAAGAAGAAAGAAAGCTGTTTTTAAGAAATATTCTTAGACAAACTTCATTAAAAAATAATAAAGCGGCTTATGACAGAATTTTTAATAGGGATTATTCTGTAGCAAGAAATAGAAAAATCACAGGGAGTCAAGCGAATAATATAAACACACTACTGTCAAAAATGAAAGATTTAACAGCTAATCGTGACAGTCCGAATTATCAAGGTATATATACATTTACAAATCAAAATGATGTAACTAAAAATGATTTTGGTATAGTAAAAGATGAAGTGTTACATGATGGTGAAGCTTTAATAGCAACAATGGAATTGTCAAAAGAAAAAGGTAGAGGAACGTATAGATTTGAAAACTATGCGATAAGACCAAATGATAGCCTCAATAAAAAAATTAAACAGGTCGTAGCAGTTTATGAAGGTAGACAAAGAGTTGTACTACGACAAGATCATTTAGGTTATTATTCATATACACGTCCAAACAGTGGCGGAAATGGTGACCCTGATAGAGGTGGTGGATCAGGCGGATCAGTAAAATTTTACATTTCTTTTGACGCTAATCAATATATTGATGTGAATAAAGATAAATTATTTGGTTATATCTTGAGTGATACTACAGACACTAATGTATTAAGAGGCGTAAATATTACTAATAAAGCTGTTAATATCCAAGAAGTGGCAGAAACAATCAATGAAGCTTTGAAAAAAGCAAAAATCAAAAAAGTAGAAGATGCTATAGAAGCAGCAACACAAGTGCAAAAACAAGCCAAAATAAAGCTAGGTGAAGTGACGCAAGACCAATTAGTAACACCAGATGAAAAAGCCGAAATAGATAAAATGAATGTAGAAATTGAAAAGGCTAAATCATCAGCAATACAAGTATTAGACGCTCTACCGAATGGCCTCACTAATAAAGATTTATTACGAAAAAGAATAAATGATATTACATCCGTAACATCACCAGAAGTAAACGATGCAGATAGTAATGGTGTGCTAGATACTGAACAATTGTCTGAAGCAACACAAGCAGTAGTGAATGCGGAACAGACAAAAGCAGCAGTAGATACGAAGTTGGCAGAAGTAACAGCAGATGGATTAGTGACTCCGGACGAAAAAGCCGCAGTAGATGCGTTAATACAAACATTAGAAAGCGCAAAACAAACAGCGAAAGAAAAATTAAATAATGTATCGAATATCATAGTAGGAAAAGATGATCTCCAAACAAGGCTAGATAACATTGCATCCGTAACATCACCAGAAGTAAACGATTTAGATGGTAATGGAGTCTTGGATACTGAACAATTATCCGAAGCGTCTCAAGCCGTAGCGAATGCAGAACAAGCGAAAACCGCAGTGGATACGAAGTTATCTGATATTACAGCAGATGGATTAGTAACACCAGATGAAAAAGCCGCAGTAGATGCGTTAATCCAAACATTAGAAAGTGCGAAACAAACAGCGAAAGAGAAGGTAAATAGCGTACCATCTAGTATCGCAGGTAAGACAGATTTACAAACAAGATTGGATAACATTGCATCTGTAACGTCACCAGAAGTAAACGATGCAGATGGTAACGGAGTCTTGGATACTGACCAATTATCCGAAGCGTCTCAAGCAGTAGTGAATGCAGAACAAGCGAAAACCGCAGTGGACAATAAGCTAGCAGAAGTAACATCTGATGGTCTAGTAACGCCAGATGAAAAATCAGCAGTAGATGCGTTAATCCAAGCATTAGAAACAGCGAAACAAACAGCGAAAGAGAAGGTAAATAGCGTACCGAACGGTACTGCAGGCAAAGGTGAACTCCAAACAAGACTAGATAACATTTCATCTGTAACGTCACCAGAAGTAAACGATGTAGATGGTAACGGAGTCTTGGATACTGAACAATTGTTTGAGGCATCTCAAGCAGTGACAAAAGCGGAACAGGCAAAAACAGCAGTGGATACGAAGTTATCTGAGATTACAGCAGATGGTTTAGTGACTCCAGATGAGAAATCAGCAGTAGATGCGTTAATCCAAACATTAGAAAGTGCGAAACAAACAGCCCAAGAGAAAGTAAATAGCGTACCGAACGGTACTGCGGGTAAAGAAGATTTACAAACAAGACTAGATAACATCGCGTCAGTAACATCACCAGAAATAAATGACGTAGATAGCAATGGTGTGCTAGATACTGACCAATTATCCGAAGCGTCTCAAGCCGTAGTGAATGCAGAACAAGCGAAAAAAGCAGTTGATACGAAGTTGGCAGAAGTAACATCTGATGGTCTAGTAACGCCAGATGAAAAATCAGCAGTAGATGCGTTAATCCAAGCATTAGAAGCATCGAAACAAACAGCCCAAGAGAAAGTGAATAGTGTACCGAATGGCACTGCAGGTAAAGATGATTTACAAACAAGACTAGATAACATCGTGTCAGTAACATCACCAGAAGTAAATGATGTAGACAGTAATGGTGTGCTAGATGCAGATCAATTATCCGAAGCGTCTCAAGCAGTAGTGAATGCAGAACAAGCGAAAACCGCAGTGGACAATAAGCTAGCAGAAGTAACATCAGATGGTCTAGTAACACCAGATGAAAAAGCCGAAGTAGATGCGTTAATCCAAACATTAGAAGCAGAGAAACAAACGGCAAAAGAAAAGGTGAATAGTGTACCGAACGGTACTGCAGGCAAAGGTGAGCTACAAACAAGACTGGATAACATCACATCTGTAACATCACCAGAAATAAATGACGTAGATAGTAATGGTGTGCTAGATACTGAACAATTGTCTGAAGCAACGCAAGCAGTGACTAATGCAGAACAAGCAAAAACAGTAGTGGATACGAAGTTGGCAGAAGTAACATCAGATGGATTAGTGACACCAGATGAAAAAGCCGAAGTAGATGCGTTAATTCAAACATTAGAAGCAGAGAAACAAACGGCAAAAGAAAAGGTGAATAGTGTACCATCTAGTACCGCAGGTAAGACAGATTTACAAACAAGATTAGATAACATCGTGTCAGTAACATCACCAGAAGTAAATGATGTGGATGGTAACGGGGTCTTGGATACTGAGCAATTATCCGAAGCATCACAAGCAGTAGCGAATGCAGAACAAGCAAAAACAGCAGTGGACAATAAGCTAACAGAGGTAATATCTGATGGTCTAGTAACGCCAGATGAAAAAGCCGCAGTAGACCAGTTAAATCAAGCATTAGAAAGTGTGAAACAAACAGCTCAAGAGAAGATAAATAATGTACCAGCAAGTACCGCAGGTAAGACAGATTTACAAACAAGATTGGATAACATTGCATCAGTAACATCACCAGAAGTGAATGATGCGGATAGTAATGGCATGGTAGATACAGATCAATTGTCTAAAGCAACGCAAGCAGTGACTAATGCAGAACAAGCAAAAACAGTAGTGGATACGAAGTTGGCAGAAGTAACATCAGACGGATTAGTAACACCAGATGAAAAAGCAGCGGTAAATGCGTTAATTCAAATATTAGAAGCATCGAAACAAACAGCCCAAGAGAAGATAAACAATGTACCGAGTGGTACTGCAGGTAAAGATGATTTACAAAGAAGATTGGATAACATTGCATCAGTAACATCACCAGAAGTAAACGATGCAGATGGTAACGGAGTCTTGGATACAGATCAATTGTCCGAAGCAACGCAAGCAGTAGTGAATACAGAACAAGCGAAAACCGCAGTGGATACTAAATTGTCAGATGTAATAGCAGACGGATTAGTGACGACAGATGAAAAAGCTGAAGTAGATGCGTTGATTCAAACATTGGAAGCATCGAAACAAACAGCACAAGAGAAGATAAATAATGTACCAGCAAGTACCGAAGGTAAGACAGAGCTACAAACAAGACTGGATAACATTACATCAGTAACATCACCAGAAGTAAACGATGCGGATGGTAATGGAGTCTTGGACACAGATCAATTATCCGAAGCATCACAAGCAGTAGCGAATGCAGAACAAGCGAAAACAGTAGTGGACAATAAGCTAACAGAAGTAACATCAGACGGTTTAGTAACACCAGATGAAAAAGCTGAAGTAGATGCGTTAATCCAAGCATTAGAAGCATCGAAGCAAACAGCCCAAGAAAAGGTAAATAGTGTGCCATCTAGTACCGCAGGTAAGACAGATTTACAAACAAGACTGGATAATATCACTTCAGTAACGTCACCAGAAGTAAATGATGTAGACAGTAATGGAGTTTTGGATACTGAACAATTGTCTGAAGCAACACAAGCAGTAGTGAATGCGGAACAGACAAAAGCAGCAGTGGATACGAAGTTATCTGAGATTACATCAGATGGTTTAGTAACTCCAGATGAGAAATCAGCAGTAGATGCATTGGTTCAAACATTAGAAACAGCGAAGGAAACGGCGAAAGAGAAGGTAAATAGCGTACCGAACGGTACCGCAGGCAAAGGTGAACTCCAAACAAGATTAGATAACATTTCATCTGTAACTTCACCAGAAGTAAATGATGTGGATGGTAACGGAGTCTTGGATACAGATCAATTGTCCGAAGCAGACCAAGCAGTGACTAATGCAGAACAAGCAAAAGCAGCAGTAGATACGAAGTTGGCAGAAGTAACATCCGATGGTCTAGTAACGCCAGATGAGAAATCCGAAATAGATACATTGATCCAAGGATTAGAAAGTACAAAACAAGCGGCACAAGAGAAGATAAACAATGTACCGAATGGTACTGCAGGTAAAGATGATTTACAAACAAGATTAGATAACATCGTGTCAGTAACATCACCAGAAGTAAACGATGTAGATAGCAATGGCGTGCTAGATAGTGATCAATTGTCCGAAGCAGACCAAGCAGTGACTAATGCAGAACAAGCAAAAACAGCAGTGGATACGAAGTTATCTGAGATTACATCAGATGGTTTAGTAACTCTAGATGAGAAATCAGCAGTAGATGCATTGGTTCAAACATTAGAAACAGCGAAGGAAACGGCGAAAGAGAAGATAAATAGCGTACCGAACGGTACTGCAGGCAAAGGTGAACTCCAAACAAGACTGGATAATATCACTTCAGTAACATCACCAGAAGTAAATGATGCGGATAATAATGGCGTGTTAGATACAGATCAATTGTCTGAGGCATCTCAAGCAGTGGTAAGTGCAGAACAAGCGAAAACAGTAGTGGACAATAAGCTAACAGAAGTAACATCAGACGGTTTAGTAACACCAGATGAAAAAGCTGAAGTAGATGCGTTAATCCAAGCATTAAAAGCAGCGAAGGAAACAGCTCAAGAGAAGATAAACAATGTACCGAACGGTACTGCGGGTAAAGAAGATTTACAAACAAGACTATATAACATCGCGTCAGTAACATCACCAGAAATAAATGACGTAGATAGCAATGGTGTGCTAGATACTGACCAATTATCCGAAGCGTCTCAAGCAGTGACTAATGCGGAACAAGCAAAAACAGCAGTGGACAATAAGCTAGCAGAAGCAACATCAGATGGATTAGTAACACCAGATGAAAAATCAGCAGTAGATGCGTTAATCCAAACATTAGAAAGCGCAAAACAAACAGCCCAAGAGAAAGTAAATAGCGTACCGAACGGTACTACAGGCAAAGGTGAGCTACAAACAAGATTGGATAACATCACATCCGTAACATCGCCAGAAGTAAATGATGTAGACAGTAATGGTGTGCTAGATGCAGATCAATTATCCGAAGCGTCTCAAGCTGTAGCGAATGCAGAACAAGCGAAAACCGCAGTAGATACGAAGTTATCTGAGATTACAGCAGATGGTTTAGTGACTCCAGATGAGAAATCAGCAGTAGATGCATTGGTTCAAACATTAGAAACAGCGAAGGAAACGGCGAAAGAGAAGGTAAATAGCGTACCGAACGGTACCGCAGGCAAAGGTGAACTCCAAACAAGATTAGATAACATTTCATCTGTAACGTCACCAGAAGTAAACGATGTAGACAGTAACGGAGTCTTGGATACTGATCAATTGTCCGAAGCATCTCAAGCAGTAGCGAATGCCGAACAAGCGAAAACCGTAGTGGATACGAAATTGACTGAAATCACAACAGATGGTCTAGTAACACCAGACGAAAAAGCCGCAGTAGATACATTAATTCAAACATTAGAAAATGCAAAACAAACGGCGAAAGAGAAGGTAAATAGTGTACCGTCTAGTACCGAAGGTAAGGCTGATCTTCAAACAAGATTGGATAACATTGCATCAGTAACATCGCCAGAAGTGAATGATGCGGATAGTAATGGCATGTTAGATACAGATCAATTGTCCGAAGCGTCTCAAGCAGTAGTAAGTGCAGAACAAGCGAAAACCGCAGTGGATACGAAATTGGCAGAAGTAACATCAGATGATTTAGTGACTCCAGATGAGAAATCAGTAGTAGATGCATTGGTTCAAACATTAGAAACAGCGAAGGAAACGGCGAAAGAGAAGGTGAATAGTGTACCGAACGGTACTGCAGGTAAAGATGATTTACAAACAAGATTAGACAACATCGCGTCAGTAACATCGCCAGAAGTAAATGATGCAGATGGTAACGGAGTCTTGGATACTGACCAATTGTTTGAGGCATCTCAAGCAGTAGTGAATGGAGAACAAGCGAAAACCGCAGTGGATACGAAGTTATCTGAGATTACAGCAGATGGCTTAGTGACTCCGGACGAAAAATCCGAAGTAGATGCGTTAATCCAAGCATTAGAAACAGCGAAGCAAACAGCGAAAGAGAAGGTAAATAGCGTACCGAACGGTACTGCAGGTAAAGATGATTTACAAACAAGACTGGATAATATCACTTCAGTAACGTCACCAGAAGTAAATGATGCGGATAATAATGGCGTGTTAGATACAGATCAATTGTCTGAAGCAACGCAAGCAGTAGTGAATGCAGAACAAGCAAAAACAGCAGTGGACAATAAGCTAGCAGAAGTAACAGTAGATGGATTAGTGACACCTGATGAAAAATCTGAAGTAGATGCGCTAATTCAAACATTGGAAGCATCGAAACAAACAGCACAGGAGAAGCTAAACAATGTACCGAACGGTACTACAGGAAAAGATGACCTACAAACAAGACTAGGTAACATCGCCTCTGTAGCATCACCAGAAATAAATGACGTAGATAGCAATGGCGTGCTAGATAGTGATCAATTATCAGAAGCATCACAAGCCGTAGCGAATGCAGAACAAGCAAAAACAGCAGTGGATACGAAGTTATCTGATATTACAGCAGATGGCTTAGTGACTCCGGACGAAAAAGCCGAAGTAGATGCATTAATTCAAACATTAGAAAGTGCGAAACAAACAGCACAAGAGAAGATAAATAATGTACCAGCAAGTACCGCAGGTAAGACAGATTTACAAACAAGACTGGATAATATCACTTCAGTAACGTCACCAGAAGTAAATGATGTGGATAATAATGGCGTGCTAGATACAGATCAATTGTCTGAAGCGTCTCAAGCAGTAGTGAATGCGGAACAAGCAAAAACAGTAGTGGACAATAAGCTAAAAGAAGTAACATCAGACGGCTTAGTGACGCCAGATGAAAAAGCTGAAGTAGAGCAGTTAATTGAAACATTAGAAGCCGTGAAACAAACGGCAAAAGAAAAGGTAAATAGTGTACCGAACGGTACTGCAGGAAAAGGAGTTCTCCAAACAAGACTGGATAACATAACATCTGTAACATCACCAGAAGTAAACGATGCAGATGGTAACGGAGTCTTGGATACAGATCAATTGTTTGAAGCAACGCAAGCAGTAGCGAATGCGGAACAAGCGAAAACAGCAGTAGATAATAAATTAGCAGAAGTAACATCCGATGGTCTAGTAACACCAGATGAAAAATTTGGAGTAGATGCATTAATTCAAACATTAGAAAGCGCAAAACAAACAGCGAAAGAGAAGGTAAATAGCGTACCATCTAGTACCGCAGGTAAGACAGATTTACAAACAAGATTGGATAACATTGCATCTGTAACGTCACCAGAAGTAAACGATGCGGATAGCAATGGTGTGCTAGATACAGATCAATTATCAGAAGCAAGTCAAGCCGTAGTGAATGCAGAACAAGCGAAAACAGCAGTGGACAATAAGCTAGCAGAAGTAACATCAGACGGCTTAGTGACGCCAGATGAAAAATCTGAAGTAGATGCATTGATCCAAACATTAGAAAGCGCAAAACAAACGGCAACAGAAAAACTAAACACTGTACCGAGCGGAACCGTAGGTAAAGACGAGCTACAAACAAGATTGGACAACATTACATCGGTAACATCACCAGAAGTGAATGATGTAGATAGTGATGGTATTGTAGATAATCAACACATTTCTGAAGCAGGAAAAGCAGTAGTAAGTGCAGAACAAGCGAAAACCGCAGTGGATACGAAGTTATCTGAGATTACAGCAGATGGATTAGTGACTCCAGATGAGAAAGCCGAAGTAGATGCGTTAATCCAAACATTAGAAAGCGCAAAACAAACGGCAAAAGAAAAGCTAAATAGCGTACCAAGCGGCACTGCGGGTAAAGATGATTTACAAACAAGATTGGACAATATCACATCAGTAACGTCACCAGAGATAAACGATGCAGATAGTAATGGCGTTTTAGATACAGACCAATTGTTAGAAATTTCTCATATCATAGCAGATGTGGAAAAGGCAAAAGTAGCAGTGGATACAAAATTGTCTGAGATAACAGCAGATGGATTAGTGACTCCGAATGAAGCAGCCGAAATTGATAGACTAATCTTTGGATTGAAAGTAATCAAACAATCAGCGAAAAATAAATTGAATACTGTACCGGATGGCACACCAGGTAAAGATGTATTACAAAGAAGATTAGACAATATCACATCCGTAACATCACCAGAAATAAATGATGCAGATAGTAATGGCGTGTTGGATACAGAGCAATTATCAGAAGCATCGCAAGCAGTGACGAAAGCCGAACAAGCAAAAATCGCAGTGGATATGAAATTGGCCGAAATCACAGCAGATGGTTTAGTGACTCTAGACGAAAAAACTTCAGTAGACGCGTTAATTCAAACATTAGAAACAGTGAAACAAACGGCGAAAGAGAAGATAAACAATGTACCGAATGGTACTGCGGGTAAAGATGATTTACAAGCAAGATTGGATAATATCACATCAGTAACGTCACCAGAAGTAAATGATGCGAATAGTAATGGTAAGTTAGATTCAGAGAAATTGTCTGAAGCAACGCAAGCAATAACGAATGCCGAGAAAGCGAAAACCGCAGTGGATACGAAGTTAACAGATGTAACATCCGATGGCTTAGTAACACCAGATGAGAAATCAGAAGTAGATGTATTAATTCAAGCATTAGAAACTGAGAAACAAGTAGCGAAAGAGAAATTAGATAATATACCGGACAGTACAGAAGGTAAAGATGATTTACAAACAAGATTGGATAATATCACATCAGTAACGTCACCAGAAGTAAATGATGCAGATAGTAATGGAGTCTTGGATACTGAACAATTATCCGAAGCGTCTCAAGCAGTAGTGAATGCAGAACAAGCGAAAACCGTAGTAGATACTAAGTTGTCAGATATAACTTCAGATGGACTATTAACACCAGATGAAAAGGCAGAAGTAGATGCGTTAATCCAAGCATTAGAAAGCGCGAAACAAACTGCAAAAGAGAAACTAGAAAGTGTGCCGAATGGTACTGCAGGTAAAGGTGACCTCCAAACAAGATTAGACAGCATCGCTTCAGTAACATCACCAGAAGTAAACGATGCGGATAGTAATGGTAAATTAGATACAGACCAATTGTTTGAAGCAACGCAAGCAGTAGTAAGTGCGGAAAAAGCGAAAGTGACAGTGGATACGAAATTGACTGAAATCACAGCAGATGGATTGGTGACTCCAAACGAAAAGGCAGAAGTAGATGCGTTAATTCAAGCATTAGAAAACGCGAAACAAACTGCAAAAGAAAAACTAAATAGCGTACCGAGCGGTACCATAGGGAAAGATGAGCTCCAAACAAGATTGGACAACATTACATCGGTAACATCACCAGAAGTAAATGATGTAGATAGTGATGGTAATGGAGATAATCAACACATTTCTGAAGCAGGAAAAGCAGTAGTGAATGTGGAACAGGCAAAAGCAGCAATAGATACAAAATTGTCTGAGGTAACAGCAGATGGATTAGTGACTCCAGATGAAAAAGCGAGCGTAGATGCGTTGATCCAAGCATTAGAAAGCGCGAAACAAGCAGCGAAAGAGAGATTAGGTAGTGTGCCAAATGGTACCGCAGGGAAAGCCGAGTTACAAACAAGATTGGACAATATCACATCAGTAACACCACCAGAAGTGAACGATGCAGATAACAATGGTGTGCTAGATACTGATCAATTATCCGAAGCGTCTCAAGCCGTAGTGAATGCAGAACAAGCAAAAACGACAGTGGACAACAAGTTAACAGAAATAACATCAGATGGTCTAGTAACGCCAGATGAAAAATCTGAAGTAGATACGTTAATTCAAACATTAGAAAGCGCAAAACAAACGGCAAAAGAAAAGCTAAATAGCGTACCAAGCGACACTGCGGGTAAAGATGATTTACAAACAAGATTGGATAACATCACATCAGTAACGTCACCAGAAATGAACGATGTAGATAGTAATGGCGTTTTAGATACAGACCAATTGTTAGAAATGTCTCATATCATAGAAGATGTGGAAAAAGCAAAAGCATCAGTGGATAAAAAATTGTCTGAGATAACATCCGATGGTTTAGTAACTCCAAGTGAAGCAGCCGAAATTGATAGACTAATCTTTGGATTGAAAGTAATCAAACAATCAGCGAAAAATAAATTGAATACTATACCGGATGGCATACCAGGTAAAGATGTGTTACAAAGAAGATTAGACAATATCACATCAGTAACATTACCAGAAGTAAATGATGCAGATAGTAACGGTATCTTGGATATAGAACAATTATCAGAGGCGGAAAAAGCGATAGAAGCAGCTGAAATAGCAAAAACAGCAGTGGATAAAAAATTAACTGAAATCACATCCGACGGCTTAGTGGCTCCAGAGGAAAAAGCAGCAATAGACCAGTTGATTCAAACATTAGAAACTGCGAAACAAGTAGCGAAAGAGAAATTAGAGAATGTACCAAACGGAACTGCGGGTAAAGATACGTTACAAAGAAGATTGGATAATATCGTATCGATAACATCACCAGAAGTGAATGATGCAGATAGTAATGGTGTTCAAGATACAAAACAAGTATCAGAGGTAAGTAAAGCGATTAAAGCAACAGAATCAACAAAAGCAGCAGTAGATAAGAAACTAGCAGAGATTCAATCCGATGGACTAGTAAATCCAAAAGAAAAAGCAGCAATAGATCAGTTGATTCAAAAATTAGATAAAGAAAAACAAGCAGTGAAAGACAAGTTAGCCAAAGTACCAAACGGCACAGCAGGAAAAGCAGAGTTACAAAGAAAACTAAATCAAATACCATCCGTAACATCACCAGAAGTGAATGATGCAGATAGTAATAGTGTCCTAGATACAAAACAAGTGTCAGGGGTAAGTAAAGCGATTAAAGCAACAGAATCAACAAAAGCAGCAGTAGATAAGAAACTAGCAGAGATTCAATCTGATGGACTAGTAAATCCAAAAGAGAAAGCAGAAATTGATAAGTTGATTCAAAAATTAGATAAAGAAAAACAAGCAGTGAAAGACAAGTTAGCCAAAGTACCAAACGGCACAGTAGGAAAAGCAGAGTTACAAAGAAAATTAAATGAAATTCCATCCGTAACGTCACCAGAAGTAAATGATGCAGATAGTAATGGTGTTCAAGATACAAAACAAGTATCGGAAGCTAAAAAAGCAATTGCTGATGCCAAAGCAGCACAAACAAAAGTGATTAATAAAATAAAAGAAATTAGAAAAGATGGTTTGATTACGCCAAGTGAACAAGCTGACTTAGACAAACTAATTGAAAAATTAGATTCATTAAGAAGTATTGCAAAAGAAAAAATAAGTAACTTGCCAAACGGTACATCAAATATTGCTGAATTACAGACTAACTTAGATAAAGTCACATCTGAAATAATATCAAAAGTAAAAGATATAGATAGTAATGGTATATTAGATAAGAAACAGTCATTAGGTATGGATAAAATAAATGACAAATATAATTCAAGTCATTTTGAAAATGACGAAAAAGCGACTAAAAATAATAAGTTGCTAGACATGCATTCACGTCAATTTAATGTTCAAAATAATCATCACAATCTTGAAGGATTAAACAAAAACTTATTTGTAAATCCAAACAAAGAAAATAATTTCAATATGAATTTACCGTATAGTGGATTAGACAAAAATAACCCTTATGCATTCGAAATTCTATTTGGAATTTTAGGATTAATGATTGTTTATAGAAGATACTTAAAAAGTGATAAAAACACAGAACATTAAGTTTAAAATTTAAAAAGTTTCATTGGATTTATAAGCACTTTGGAATGATTAGATTAAAAGTCTAGTCTCCAAAGTGCTTTTTTAATAAAATTAATGGTATATAGTAATTAAAAAAGACTTATTTTGTTCCTAATAATGTAAACAAAATAAGTCTTAAAACTTAGTAACCGTGAATTTTAATATATTGATGATCATTAATTAGAAATCATATTGATCTTCTTCTTCTTTCAAAACTTGTGCATATGCTTTTGAAGTACGTAATGTAGATGAAACTAAATCATCTATCCTAAATAAAATATCATCGTTTACAATCTCATTATTTGAAAAATCGCGTTCTTCTATAAATACATAAGTTTGCATAATATGTGCCTTCATATAACCTAATATTGGTTTTAGTTGTGTTTCTGGGATGAGATAATGTTTTGGCGATCCTGCAGTTGCAAGTATACTTACTATTTTATCTTTAAATGCATTAACTGGTAGTAAATCAAATACATTTTTTAATGTACCGGGAATAGAAGCTTGGAAAATTGGGAATCCGATAAAAATGACATCAGCATTCATCAAAGTTTGCGTAAGATATAATGTATCGCCATTGTAATCTAAATAATTTCTGCCATCACTAAACACTAGTTCTAATTCTTTTAAATCAATAAAATTAATATGGTGTGTATCATCTTGATTCATAAGTGCTTGATTCAAATATGTCATAGCAGTACGCGTTTTTGAACCAACGCTAGAGCCAGATAGTAATACAATATTCATAGTATCATTGACCTACTTTCTTAAATGTTTTTTTACTGTTGGAATAATTTCATTGCCTATAAGGTCTATATTTTTCATAATTTTATTAAATGGAACACCGCCAAAATCAATTTGTGCCATAAATCGTTGGTGATTATATAACTCATGTTGATATAGAATTTTTTCAATGATTTGTTGTGGGCTACCAACCATTAAGGCATCTCTATAGTCAGGGGCCTTTGCAAATTGTTGTTTTGGATAACCTGCACCTCTGATAAATGACATTCCAACATTTAGATGCGGGTAGAATTCTTTTAAAGCATCTTGAGTAGTGTCAGCAGTATAAAATAAACTTGCTGTTGATACTGGTAAAGATTCAGGTGAATTATCATAACCATTTTCTTTTGCAGCTAATCTGTACTGTTCTATAGAATCTTGAAAAGTCATTGCTGGACCACCGAGTGTTGTAATCATCATTGGTATTCCTTGCCTACCTGCTTTGATAGCACTTGCTGGAGGTCCTCCGACTGCACGCCAAATAGGTAATGTGTCATCAATTGGACGTGGGAAAATCTTCATATTATTTAAATCAGGTCTGAATTTACCTGACCAAGTAATTTTATCTGTTTTATTTAATTCCATTAATAAATTAAGTTTTTCTTCATAAAGTTCATCATAATTATTCAAATCTAATCCAAATAAATCAAATATACCTGTTCGTGAAGCACGACCTGCTACAATTTCAGCTCGGCCATGTGAAATTAAGTCTAAAGTAGCAAAATCTTCAAATACCCTTACAGGATCTGCAGCACTTATAATACTAGAAGAACTGGAAATTTTTATTGTTTTAGTGGCTTGTGCTACGGCACCTAAAACTACTGTATGTGCTTGTGTTGTAAAATGTTCTTGATGGCTTTCACCGATACCAAATACATCAATACCAGCCTGTTCAGCTAATTGACTAGCTTCAATAAGTTCATTAATTCTTTGTTCATAACTCACTTTTTCTCCATTATGTGGATTTAATAAATGGTCACCCAATGAGTAGAGTCCAAATTCTAATGGAGTATTTTCATTCATTTTTAACTGTGCCATATAATCACCTTTCTATAATTCATGTAGATTATTTTCAATTTCTGTACGTTGTGGTTCCATAAAGTCTGGTAAATTTAAATGTTTACCCAAATCTTCTATTTTTGTATCTACTGTAAACCCGGGTTCATCCGTGGCAAATTCGTATAAAATACGGTTTTGTCTAAAATATAAAGATTTGAAAAAATATCGGTCTATAATTCCTGAGTTATTTTCAGGTTGTTGCTCTATTATTTTATGAATTGAATTTAAATCACTATCTTTTGGTGTATTAACAGCAATATGGTGCACATAACCTTGGCCAGGTCGAGCACGTTCACCTTGTTGTTCTACAATAACAAAATCAGTATATAATCCGTTATGATCTAAAGTCATCACGGTTTCGTTTAAATCACTTCTAAGTGTATATGATAAGCTATTTTTTAAAAAATCGAGTGTAGCTTGAGCATTTTTAACTCTTAGTTCTACAGGACCCATTCCTAAAATTTGGTATTGCTCAGGTATCTCAGTATATGGATTTTTTCTCCAAGCATTCGGTGTATAATAATTGTCATTAACTAATAAAATGATCTCCAAACCATCTATATCTTTAAAGGTAATGGCAGGCTGATTTAAATAAACTAACGGTGTCCATGTAATATTGAATTGACTTAATCTTTCTTTAAAAAAATTCAAAGCACTTTCGTCAGGTATAAGTAATGATAAGCGATATATAGAATCAGTTCCTGGACGGTTTTTTCCTAAAAGTGGTATTTCAAAAAAACTTAATAGTGTCCCAGCCGAACCAATTTCATCTCCAAAAAACAAATGGTACATTTTAGGATTGTCTTGGTTAACTGACTTTTCAACCAGTCTTAGTCCTAAAATTTGAGTATAAAAATCTTTGTTTTTTTGAGCGTTTTTTGTATACATTGAAATGTGATGGTGACCAACGATATTCATATAATACCTCCTCGTAATAAACTTTCTAGTTGCTTGTGTTTTAAGTATGATAGTAATAAAACTTCTCAATACTCATAACCACTATCGTGTAGATTAAACACTAACGGTATAAAAAATATACTAGTTTTGTATAATATATTTCCTTTATAGAAAAAAAGCAAGTTTGAGCGTTTATGAATGATAGTAGAATAAAGCGTGCTCTGATTTTTAAAATATTATAATGAAAGTTTGATATAATCAATTTGATAGTTTATGAAATGTTATTATTATAAGCGTTAGTAAGTGTTAACAAAATAAATTAATAAGTAACATAATATTAATAGAAGAGATATGGCTGTTATGGATGACGCATTGAATCAGGAGTTAAAGCATGGATTTATTTTTAGTTTACATTTTGATTTCTATATTTTTAGGTGGATTAGTCAGAACATATTTTGGTTTTGGGGAAGCACTCGTGAGTATGCCACTTTTAGCATTGATAGGATTAAACCTACATACATCTATTTCACTGGTGGGGTTGGCTGGACTAACAGTAGCGAGTTTAAATATATTTTTAGATTATAGAAATATAAAAATTAAAGTACTATTATTAATGTTGTTGGGGAGTTTATTAGGTGTTCCACTTGGTATTTTGATTTTACAACATATTGCAACTTCATTTATACAAATTATGCTTGGGTTATTTTTAATATTATATGGTATATATGCGTTTGGAAAAATTACCTTTTTTAAAAATAGATATAATATCATATTAAAATCTAACATATGGCCAAGCCTAACAGGTATGATTTCAGGTGTATTAGGAAGTTTGTATAATTCACATGGTGTACCAGTTGTCATTTATGGCACAATGGCGCCTTGGCATATTAAAGATTTTAGAAGTACAATACAAGCCCATTTTTTAATTACAGCGATATTCGTAGTGATCGGTCAAGCATCTGGAGGAATATGGACCAGTCAAACGGTATCATTATTTTTATTGAGCATACCTTGTTTGATTATTTCAGTTGTTGTTGGAAAGTATCTTATAAACCATACGACTTATCATAATTTTGAAAAATGGATTTACTTGTTTATTATAATTTTAGGTTTTTTACTATTGTTAATATGAAAGTCAAAAGGTCGAATCGATTTCTATGTTTAGAAATGTGATTCGACCTTTAATTATATCTACGTTTATTTAGAATTGACATTAATACTTTTATTTAATAATACAAAGAATAAAATGAAAGCGATAGAAATAGCAATGTGACCTAATCCTGAAATACCAGCAATAGCAGGGCTCACTTCAAAACCTTTCATAGTTGCTATACCATTAACAAATTGCATAGCAACCGTTAATAATACACCGATATGATAGACATAAAAGAAATAGTTAAATAAAGTGTGGTGTTGAGTAAGTTTTAATTGATGTTCTATCACCATAAATATTAAAAACATAATTGTACCTAAAACAAGTAAATGTGTATGTGTTACATTTAATTGCGAATAACCACTAAAGTTTTCTGCTTTTGACATCTCTCTATAAAATAAACCACTTAGCATGCCTAATAATGTATAAAATGCTGAACTGAACATTAATTTTTTCATTTTAACGACCTCCTGTAATGAATGTTTAATTTAAATATAAGGTAAGATTGTGAACTCTATATGAACGATTGAAAACTTCTTTATTTTTGTATGGCATTTCATTGTTTAATTAATTTTACAATTTAAAACAATTTTTTTATCATGCTTAATGGAGAAAATTGTTCGTAAAACAGAATTTCTGAAACTATATAGAAATTGACAATATTGAAAATATCTTGATTGTGGCATGCTAAAACATATAAATTTAAAATGGCGAACAACTGTAATTTGCGACATTTTTTCATATTAATAACTTACCTTTAAGAAATATCTTGATTTTTCGAATTAATTGAGTAGAATTAAATTGTGATAAAGTTTATTTTGAGGTGGGAAAAGATGAAAAACAAACAAGGATTTTTACCTAATAGGTTAAATAAATACTCTATTAGAAAGTTTACAGTTGGAACAGCATCATTATTGATTGGGGCGACACTTGTATTTGGAGTAAGTAGTGAAGCAAAAGCTGCTGAATTAGACTCAATTACGAATGATAATAAGGCTAATGATTCAGATAAAGGTGAAGCACTTGATGTGCAAGACATAAAAAGTGTAGAAGAAAATGACACAACGTTAAGTCGCAGTGAAAACAATGTTACTAAAGAAAAGACAGAAAATTCTAAAAATGAATTACAAAAAGAAGAAACTGATAATGATCTAAGTAAGGATCAAAAAGAGCCAGATAATAACGACGCAACCTTAGGTCAACAAGAAGAATATAATAACACTAATGAGTCTACAAACGAGAATGAATCTACAAATGAGGTTTTGAATAAACAAACAACAGAAAAAGCAGATACATCTGAAACAAAACAAGATGAAAACAGTGATACTTCACATTTAGATGAAGATAGTACGAACAAAGAAGAATCTGATCAAGAAAGAGCAACTGAAAGTAATGAAACAACAACGGATAACAATAAAGTAAAAGATTCAACAAATGAGACGTCAACAGAAACAACAAAAGATACAGATGTATCTAGCAATGAAGCGCCAACTGAAAAATCACTAGAAAAAAATCCTGACACTTCTAATAATACAAAAGAAGGCACTAGAACAGAAAATTTAGATGGGCAAAATGATAAACAACCATCAACTGAACCATCTTCTGATGATGAAAAAACTACAGAAATGACGAAAAATCCTGAAACGAGTAATCACACACAATCAAAATTAACAAAACAACTGTCAGAAACAGAGAATAAACAAAAGGCAGTTGAAGATTATTTAAATAGTCAACTTTCAACAGAAGATACTAAAGCAATTTTAGAAAACACTGATATTGATTATAAAAATACAACTGATGAAGCAATAAATATTGAAATTTTAAAGGCTTCAATTATTCAACTTTCGAATGAACAAGATAAAGCGAAAACGTTAGCCACTCCAAAACGTACTTTGTTGCGTTCAATGGCTACGCCAACTGCATTACGAGCAGCAGTAGAACAAAATGAAAAAGTTGAAAAATCACTGGGCTATATGGACAACTATACATTTGCATCATTGATTTTTGATCCAAGTAAGTTAGATTCACAAAAGACTCTAGACAGCAATGTCATTCCTTTTGACATTCATAGTTACATGTCAGGCTCAAATTCAGGAGATCGCTATAAAATTGATCTGAAATTGGATCCGAAAATAGCAAGTCATGTCACAAAAATATCTGCTAATCCTAGTGGTAGAAATACCCCTGTTGAATTTATAAGATTAAAAGATGAAAACGGTGATTTCACTAATACTTGGGAAATTAATTTTATCAGAGCAAATGATGGTTTGTTCGGAGGCGCTGAAATATTATCACAGTATACAGCGACTAACGGTAAAATAGAATTAGATGATACAGTGGGTAACATTTTGAATGCATCTGGAGAATTAAGTAATAATAAGTTGAATTATCAAATGTTTGTTAGAGATTCACTATCTAATAAAATTGTTAAGACTTCTGAAAGTAGCGGTTATTTCTTAACTACAGCTGACAAAGATTTAAGTCAATTAGAAAATAACCTTTCTCAAGAAAATAGTAATGCATTTAAAGCAAGTAGCGGCTCTGCTACATATGATGGTTCTGTGGGAGAACACGGAGGAATACTGATTGATCAACAAATAATGAAAAATGGTATTTTCGCATATTCTAAAGCTAAAGGAAAACAATGGTCATATAACTATCAAATAGATAAAGATTTATTACCTTATATTGAAGGAGTAGAACTACACACATATGACTACAAAGGTCTTTCAGGCTTTGACAAGACCTATCATGCTGGAGACAAAGTAGCTGATTTACAGCTTGATAGTATCGGTAATGGCACAATTACTAGTAATGACTTAAATAAATTAATCGAGTTTAACAATTCTTTACCTGAAACAGTAGGCGTTCGTATTGTAATTAAATTAAATCAAAGTGTAAATAATATATTAACTAAAGATGCGGAATATGATTCTGAAGGTAATCTTATTCGAGAAACAACAAAACAAAAAGAAGATTTTACTTTCGCAGGTTATTTAACTGATAGTAATAATCTTTTAATAAATAATACGTTAGGGACTTCAACTTTAGCACTACAAGATTATGATAAAGATGGTTTACTAGATCGATATGAACGACAAGTATCACTTTCAGATCCTGAAAACGAAGATACAGATGGAGATGGTAAAAATGATGGTGATGAAGTTATCAATTATAAAACGTCACCATTAGTTGGTAAACCTGATGCGGCTGATATTACAAATGAGGCTAGAGTTGTAACTGGGTCAGTTCCATTAAAAGAAGGTGCAGCAACTCAAACTGCAAAAGTGTTAGATGCAACTGGAAAAGTCATTGGTACATCAACAGTCAATCCTGATGGCACTTTCTCAGTATCTATACCACAATCACCTGAGGGCACCTACACTATCGCAATCGATTCACCTAATTATGAAAATGATGAAGTGAATACATTCGAAGTTATTGATATTTCCAAGGTACCAACACCATCAATTAATCCAGTTGATGACAATGATACAGTAATTAAAGTTAATGGTGCAGCGGGTGCAACTGTTACGGTTAAAGATAATAACAATGTTGAAATTGGAAAAGTTCAAATTCCTAATGATGGTTCAGCTGCCTCTTTAACATTGAATCAACCATTGAAAGCTGGAACTATTTTAACTGCAACAGCTAGTAAAGGTGGAAAAACAAGTGAAGTTTCAGATCAAATTACAGTAACAGATGCGACAGCACCAGACGCACCAGTGATAAATCCAATAACAAGTAAAGCCACACAAGTAACTGGTACAGCAGAACCTAATTCAACAGTAACTGTTGCTTTCCCAGGTGGTGGTAAAGTTTCAATAACTGCTGACAGTCAGGGTAAATATACAGTAGATATACCAAGTGGTGTCACTCTTCAAGGTGGCGAAGTATTTAAAGCTATAGCAACAGATAAAGCAGGTAATGAATCACCTGTTGCGACGCGTATAGTAACAGACATAACAGCTCCAGATGCTCCTACATTAAATGACGTCAATAGTAATAGTAAGCAATTGAATGGGCAAGCAGAAGCAAATTCAACAGTTAGTGTGACATTCCCGAGTGGCGAAGTTGTAGATGCAGTAACAGATCAAGATGGAAACTTCACAGTAGATATACCAGCAAACGAAGGATTACAAGGTGGGGAAACGATAGTAGCTACGTCGAAGGACAAAGCAGGTAACGTTTCTCAAAAAGGTAGCACTCAAGTCATAGATGCAACAGCGCCAGATGCACCACAAATAAGCCATGTGACAAGTGTAAGTACAGAGGTTAAAGGCACAGCAGAAGCAAATTCGACAGTTAGTGTGACATTCCCAAGTGGCAAAGTTGTGGAAACTAATGCTGATCAAGATGGGAATTTCAATGTAACTATCCCAGAAAATGAAGGGTTACAAGGTAAAGAAACGATCAGTGCTACATCAAAAGATAGTGCTGGTAATGTTTCTCATGCTGGATCAACAACAGTAACAGATGCAACAGCACCTGCACCACCAACGGTTAATGGTGTAACTAGCCAAGATAAAAATATTAGTGGGACAGCAGAACCAAATTCTACAATAACAATCAAATTTCCAAATGGTGAAACAGCTACTGGTGCAACAGATGAAACAGGAAATTATACAATAGCAATTCCGAATGAAGTTAGTTTAGAAGGCGGCGAAGAAATACAAGTTACATCTACAGACGATGCTGGTAATGAAACAGAACCAGTTAAAACAACGGTTAAAGATACAACAGCACCAGATGCACCGACGGTGAAAGAAGTAACAAGCGAAGATACAACAATCGGTGGCACTGCCGAACCAGGCTCAACGGTCACAGTGACATTCCCAGGCGGTAAAACGGCAACAGGCACAGCTGATGATCAAGGCAACTATACGATTGAAATTCCATCAGATGTCAAATTAGATGGTGGAGAAAACATTATAGTTACTTCTAAAGATAAAGATGGTAATACATCAGAAGAAGCGACAACAAC
>NZ_JAESJS010000004.1:42304-42496 GCF_017891705.1 Staphylococcus sp. GDY8P196P
GAAGATACAACAATTGGTGGTACAGCAGAACCAGGCTCAACGGTTACAGTGACATTCCCAGATGGTAAAACAGCAACAGGTACTGCAGACAGTGAAGGCAACTACACAATCGAAATTCCAACAAATATTGACCTAAAAGGCGGAGAAAATATTGTCGTAACAGCGGCAGATAAAGATGGCAACAAATCAGAA
>NZ_JAESJS010000004.1:42581-42816 GCF_017891705.1 Staphylococcus sp. GDY8P196P
ACCAGGCTCAACGGTTACAGTAACGTTCCCAGACGGAACAACGGCAACAGGTACTGCAGACAGTGAAGGCAACTATACGATTGAAATTCCATCAGATGTAGATTTAGAAGGTGGAGAACCAATCAAAGTTGTAGCTACAGATAAAGATGGCAACAAATCAGAAGAAGTGACGAAAACAGTTAAAGACAAAACAGCGCCAACATCACCAACGGTGAACGGAGTAACAAGCGAAGAT
>NZ_JAESJS010000040.1:0-2045 GCF_017891705.1 Staphylococcus sp. GDY8P196P
ACCTAAATTATGTATGGATTTATTCTTCAATAAAATACATCAATTTTGATAAGTAGTAATGGTAAAAACATTGTATAGCTTTTTACACAGGAGTCTGGAATTGACTCACTTCCTTTATTATTTTTCATTTTTTTAAACTATTTAATACTAATGTCTTTTATAATAGCTTTTCATATATTATATAATCAATCTTTATAAGTCCTTTTATAAATTTCTTTTCTACCATTTTCGATAAATTCCTGTTTAATATTTTTAATTCCATAAACAATAGTTTCAATAGGATAATATTCTTCAACTATATCTTGATATTCTTTTGCTTTCTCAATATCTATATTTCCATACATTCTTAATATATCTTCTCCAAAATTTGTTCCTATTTCTTCTTCACTATCTTCAAGTAAGTATATAAAATCACAATATTCATCTATAATTCCAGAATCTCCAAAATCAATTATTCCAGTTAATCTATTATTGCCATCTAACAATAGATGATTACAACTAAAATCATTATGGCATAAACACTTTTTACCCTCAAAAACTGTTGTTGCATTTAGTCTTTCCATAAAACTTTCTATATAATCTTTTTCTATATCAGTTAAATCATTATAAATAGTTTCACGCAACAATATATACTCTTCTAATACATTTTGTTTATTATCAATAGTACATTCACTAATATCTGTATAATCTAAACCGTGCATTTGTCTTAAAAAACTGGCAATATCTCGTTTTAACAAATTTTGTTCTTCTTCTGACATAGTAGAATAAATTTCTGGTGTTAAAAAAGTTCCTTTAATTTCTTTATAACCTAGTATAGATAATTCATCACTAATATACGAATATTCAATATTAGGAATTTTTACATTAGTTTCTAAATTTGTATTTAAAAAATTATATATTGCTTTTTCTTTTGCATAACCTTTTTTCTTATTAGTACTAAATTTTGTTTTAAAAATGTATTCATTATTAACTAAATATGCCACACTATCATAACCACTACCGATTATTTCAATACTATCTACTTTGAAATTATCAAAGTAATGCTCAATTAAATATTTCATTGCCTTAACATTTGTGGCATTATCATCATATCTATATTCCATTAAATAACAATCTTCTTTTTTGCCCTCGTGTAATTCATGTTCTGGCAAATCTTCAATAATTCTAAAACCAGATTTTTGGTATGCCCTTATTGCTCTTGGATTATTTTTATGAGGGTCTAAAATAACTGCATTAGCATTTCTTTCTTTTTTCAAAAATTCAAAAATCAATTTAATATATCTTGTACCAATTCCTTTACTCCAATAATTTGGCTCTCCTATAAATTGATCCATACCATAGACTATCTCATCAGTTTTTGGATAATGATAATCAGTATATAACTCATCATACATTTTATATATTTGTCCATATCCAATAGGAACATTGTTATATTCAATAATTACTCTAAAAACTTCATCTTCCCAAGGCTCTGTATAATGTTTTTTTAATGATTCTAATGTATATTTTTTATCTCTACCACCATAAAATTCTAATACTCTTTCATCAGTTAACCATTTTAACATCAAAGGAAAATCATCATCTATTAAAGTTCTTATACATATTTCATTTTCAACTATATTCATTTATTTATCACCTTTTTCATAATCATATACATATACTATTTCATCTTTATAATCATTTTTACCACCTAATTTTTCATATACATGGCAAGCTCTAGGATTACCTTTATCAGTTATTAAAAACATTTCAGAACAACCAATCTCTTTAGAATATTCCTTAATAAAAGATAATAATTTTGAACCATAACCTTTGTCTTGATAGTTAGGTAACATTCCTATTGAGTGTAAATAAAACATTGTTTTTCCATCAGGTCTTAAAAGTGTATAGCAATATGCAAATCCTATAATTTTATTATTTTCTTTAGCTATAAACCCAAATGAACTGGTATCATTAAGAAATCCTTTTAAATTATCAATATCAAAAACCATATTATCATCAATTAAAACTTCTTCCATAAACTCAGTCAAGTCCAGACTCCTGTG
>NZ_JAESJS010000041.1:0-759 GCF_017891705.1 Staphylococcus sp. GDY8P196P
GGCACCTTCAACGAAGGTAGCCATGGTTAAAGTAATTAAAGCTTTTAAACTTAAACCTGACTGCCATTGTACATCGAAATATCTGAATAACCTCATTGAGCAAGATCACCGTCATATTAAAGTAAGAAAGACAAGATATCAAAGTATCAATACGGCAAAAAATACACTCAAAGGCATTGAATGTATTTACGCTCTATATAAAAAGAACCGCAGATCTCTTCAGATCTACGGATTTTCGCCATGCCACGAAATTAGGGATATGTTAGCCAGTTAAGGGAACAACGACATGATAAAATGGTAGTTAGCTATATTTTTCTAACTTTGCAACAGAACCCCTAAAAAAAATTCAAAATCTTTCAGAGAAGCTGTTAAAGGAATTTTTAAGTTCACAGATATTAACTTAGCGCGTGAGGCTAAAAATCGATTGATTCATGATTATATCGATCAACCAAAATATTCAAAAGCTTGCGCATCATTGGATGATGGATTCGAAGACGCCTTTCAATATACCGTACAAGGAAATTCCCACAATCGACTAAAGAGTACCAATCTAATTGAACGACTGAATCAAGAAGTACGCAGAAGAGAAAAGATTATTCGCATCTTCCCCAATCAAACATCAGCCAATCGCTTAATTGGAGCCGTTCTTATGGACCTACATGATGAATGGATTTATTCTTCAAGAAAATACATCAATTTTGATAAGTAGAAATGGTAAAAACATTGTATAGCATTTTACACAGGAGTCTGGACTTGACT
>NZ_JAESJS010000042.1:0-1080 GCF_017891705.1 Staphylococcus sp. GDY8P196P
TATGGCAACAACTAAAATAAGCTCAACAAAATCAACATCAAGGGCTATTAATTACGCAGAGAAACGGGCAGAAGAAAAAAGCGCTTTGAATTGCGATATAGATTATGCAAAAAGCAGTTTTAAAGCAACACGTGAAATGTATGGCAAAACAGATGGCAACGAAGGACATGTGGTTATTCAGTCTTTTAAACCTAACGAAGTAACGCCAGAACAATGTAATCAATTAGGCTTAGAATTAGCCGAAAAGATAGCACCTAATCATCAAGTTGCCGTATATACGCATAACGACACAGACCATGTTCATAATCATATTGTGATTAATTCAATTGATTTAGAAACGGGGAAGAAATTTAATAATAATAAAAAAGCACTGCATGATATTCGACAAGCGAATGACGAAGTTTGCCAATCGCATAATCTATCAATACCCGAAGAAAAAGCGAAATTACGTTATACACAAGCAGAATATAGCGTATTGAACAAAGGGAAAACATCTTGGAAAGATGAGATAAGGCATGCCATAGATCAATCGCAAGCAGCGTCTTATGAAGAACTGGGTAATGATTTACAACAAAATGGCATAAAAATTGAACGTATTACAGACAAAACAATTACTTATCGACATTTGGAAGAAGATAAAAAAGTGCGTGGGAAGAAATTAGGCGAAGATTACGACAAAGGGGGCTTAGAAATTGGCTTTAACAGACAAAATGAACAACGAGAAGAACAAGCAAGACAGAGAGAACTTGAACAGGCAAGACGAGAGAAAATCAAGCGAGATAAAGAGCGAGAGAAAGAGTGGGCTCGATTTAATAGAAGTACGCAAGCAATTAGACAGAATAGAGAGCGTAGCGAACGAGAAGAACGAGAACGAGAGCGAAAAGCTAGAGAACTTGAAGAACAGAATAGAAGAGCTAGAGAAGAGCGAGCAAGACAGGAACGAGAGAACAAACATACTCATGAAAAGACTAGAGGCTTCGACCTCGAACTTTAATAATAAGTTAGATGTTTTTGAAGAAAAGACTAAGCATGCAAGATTAAACTTTGAAACAACTGCAAAGCACTATATTAAACGACTTG
>NZ_JAESJS010000043.1:0-873 GCF_017891705.1 Staphylococcus sp. GDY8P196P
CATCGCATCTGTTATACGACGAGCGCTTCGGTCTTAACTGAAGCAGTTAAGCAATCAGATCTTCCTTCAGGTTATGACCATCTGTGCCAGTTCGTAATGTCTGGTCAACTTTCCGACTCTGAGAAACTTCTGGAATCGCTAGAGAATTTCTGGAATGGGATTCAGGAGTGGACAGAACGACACGGATATATAGTGGATGTGTCAAAACGCATACCATTTTGAACGATGACCTCTAATAATTGTTAATCATGTTGGTTACGTATTTATTAACTTCTCCTAGTATTAGTAATTATCATGGCTGTCATGGCGCATTAACGGAATAAAGGGTGTGCTTAAATCGGGCCATTTTGCGTAATAAGAAAAAGGATTAATTATGAGCGAATTGAATTAATAATAAGGTAATAGATTTACATTAGAAAATGAAAGGGGATTTTATGCGTGAGAATGTTACAGTCTATCCCGGCATTGCCAGTCGGGGATATTAAAAAGAGTATAGGTTTTTATTGCGATAAACTAGGTTTCACTTTGGTTCACCATGAAGATGGATTCGCAGTTCTAATGTGTAATGAGGTTCGGATTCATCTATGGGAGGCAAGTGATGAAGGCTGGCGCTCTCGTAGTAATGATTCACCGGTTTGTACAGGTGCGGAGTCGTTTATTGCTGGTACTGCTAGTTGCCGCATTGAAGTAGAGGGAATTGATGAATTATATCAACATATTAAGCCTTTGGGCATTTTGCACCCCAATACATCATTAAAAGATCAGTGGTGGGATGAACGAGACTTTGCAGTAATTGATCCCGACAACAATTTGATTAGCTTTTTTCAACAAATAAAAAGCTAAAATCTATTATTAATCTGTTCAGCAATCGGG
>NZ_JAESJS010000044.1:0-657 GCF_017891705.1 Staphylococcus sp. GDY8P196P
GCTAGAAGAAATTGTCCAGCATGTGGAGGTAGAAGTAATTATAATTATCAAAGATTTACATCATCCACTCCAAGACCAACAAACACAAGCACAAATAGAAGTAATACAAACAAACAAAAAGCTAATTGGTCTCCAAAAAATTCTAACGTTTTATACACACCTTCAGAAATAAAAACACTTACACCTGTAAGAAAAAGAGTTGAAGAACGCTCTAAAAAAAATGATTTAAGAGATATTTTCCTATGCCATGCATGGGATGATCGCAAGAAATCAGCTAAAGAAATATATGACTTACTAAAGTTAAATAACGTTAATGTATGGTTTAGTGAAACAGATGTACTTTTAGGAAGTTCATTATTAACAGAAATAGACAAAGGTTTAGCCAAATCTCGTATTGGCATTGTATTGGTTACTCCAGCTTTTATCAATCGTATTAAAGGAGATAAAGGTATAGCTAGCAAAGAACTATCTGCTTTGTTAGCCAACGACTTATTAGTACCAATAGTTCATGAAACAACTTTCGAGGCTTTACGTGATGTAAGTCCACTGTTAGGTTCCAGAAGTGGTTTAAATACCAATGACGATTCAATGAAAGATATAGCAGAGAAATTAGCAGAATTAGTAAAATCATAAAAATGCAAGAATAATAAATTTTAT
>NZ_JAESJS010000045.1:0-617 GCF_017891705.1 Staphylococcus sp. GDY8P196P
TACATAGTTTTCAGTATTCTTAAAATAAGTCGGCTCTACTGCCAGCAACACATGCATATGTTGATTATATGAATTATCAATTTCGTTTACAGTTACTTCTGTCGCACGCATAAAACCAACTAAATTTTTAGTGATTTTTTTATATTTCATCATGCGATTAAAACCTTTCGCCATATCTGATAAACTTTGATTTAATTCTTCACCGTCATAAACATTTTTAACTGAAAGTGTCAAAAATAACCACCGAACTGTTGGCTTTTGTCGAATCACTTCAGTAACAACTTTTTTCGATTGAATTCCATGTTTCATTGCTCTTCTCCAATTGCACATTGGACATAAACGAGATTTACAAAACCAAACACGATATAAATTAATTTCACTCGTTTCTACGTCCACTTTGTATTCCAAAATCTCTGCACAATCTTTCACACGTTCAGCTTTTTTAAATTCTAGTATATGCAATAATTCCCAATAACCAACGTTCGAAATTTTTTTCTCTCGCCAAGGGCGAACTTTACCACTTTTCGTTTTGTCGATTAATACACTTGATTTTTCGATTGATTGAATGCTATTATTATTACACATGATAATAAAAAACCCCCTATGTATTGAGTTGA
>NZ_JAESJS010000046.1:0-1788 GCF_017891705.1 Staphylococcus sp. GDY8P196P
TTTAGTTGTTGCCATATCTCATGCAACTCCTTTTTAAAGTCATCAAATTGCTTAATTAAATCATCGTATTTTTGTTCAGGTAAATTCACTGCTTGTTCTTTATGTTGATTAAACCATTTCGCAATCTGATTTACGTTTGCCCCCATACTGCCTAAATCTTTAACAATCGATTGTCGCGTCTCTTTATCTAATTTGGGCGCTACCAATCGACTGCCTTGTGCCTTTTTCTTAACGAAAGTCGGCACACTCATATTCAAAGTTTCGGCAGATGACCTTAACTTTTCATATTCGCCTTCGTTCACTCTGAAACTAATTTGTTTTGGCTCTTTGCGGTTGGGTTTACGGTTTCCCCCAACAGACAAATCGCTAGCCAAATTATTATCATGTTCACTCATTCAATCCCACCACGTTTCTTCGAAATTTATTACTCTCTATGTTTGTAGATTATAGGATAATCAACAAAATATCAAGTAATAATGTGGTTTGGCAAGCACTGGCTTTGCTATCCACTTCGTTCTAGCACGCCGTACTTGATGGGATTATATCCCATACCCTTTATGTTTTTGCTTACGCAAAAAATGAGTGGCAAAATGTTAGCCACTCATAGTTCAAAACCAAATTCAAAATCAAAACCACAAGCAACCAAAAAATGTGGTTGCTAATAAAATTAATTCTCATAATTATTACGAATAAAATTCTCAATATTTTTTTCGTAATTTGGATAGTTATAATTTCCTAAACAACTTACTTTATTTGAATAATATTTAAATAATTCACAACAAAGCTTAAAAGATTGGTATGTCTTTCTATATCCATTCATCTCAAAAGTAGCTAAAAGCATATTGAATTCTTTATCAGTTAAATATTTGTTTATAAACTTATAATTCTTTCCTAAACTAAAATCAAAACCCCTATTAAAGCCAATATACCAAGAAATCATTCTTAATAATTCAGGACGTAAAATATTATTGAAATGATCTAAAGCAAATAATATTTCTCTTCTAAAAACACCCTTTGCTACATACGTTGAGACACTCCAAAACTCATTACAGCAATCATAAAATTCTCGTTCTGTTGGTTTTTTTAACCAATAATTTGAGTCATCTGGAACAATTTCTTGAGTTACTAAATTATCTTTATCAACTAAAATTTTTACAAGACCATCAGAATCACTAAAATAACGATTTAAATCTTTTAAATTAATTAATGTAATATCCATTTTTATACCATCTTTAAAATACATTATATAACTGTAACCATAATCTAAATCAGGTGGGAATAATTCCATATCTTCTGGTTTCTGTATAAACAATAATTCTCCAAATAAACTTAACCAACTTTCTTCATGTGTGAAATACTCAATATCTGATACGAAAAAAGCAAAATCATAATCTTGAAACTTATCTTTTTTTATATTTTCATTAGTTCTTGAACCCTCGAGAGCAATAATTTTTACATTGCTTCGTTGATAAGCAAATTCAGAAACTAAATTTAAAATTTCTTTTTCAGTCCTCATTGTTTTTTCACTCCCAAAATCTAAATTCACGCTGCCAAAATTCAATCTGCTTTTGCAATTGTTTTTCATTCTCTTTTAAAGTCAATTTCATTAAGTCCGTTAAATCAATTTCTGAAATACTTTTTAACATTTCTCTGTATTTATTTTTTGTACGTCTTTCTAATTTACCCCAAGTACTTTCTTCATGAATTAGCATATAAATCATTGCTTGGTCTTTTACTTTTTCTAAACTAGACCAATCTGGTTTCAAAATATGTAAATCATTAAAACAA
>NZ_JAESJS010000046.1:1838-2041 GCF_017891705.1 Staphylococcus sp. GDY8P196P
TTCAATTTCTACACGCCATAAATATTCTGAAACAATTTCAAAGTCTGCATTATCCTTACGTTCCTGTTTTTTATTATAAATTCTAATAAATCTATCACTGTCACGAACACCAAAATATTTTGTTTCTGGTTTACCGTTACGACCATAAAAAATAGTTTTCTTAACTGATTTATCAGTCATCGCATAATAATCGCTCAAATCGT
>NZ_JAESJS010000047.1:0-589 GCF_017891705.1 Staphylococcus sp. GDY8P196P
CAAATTGTTTTAATGTTTCAAAAATGGTAAAATGCATGAGAGGTGATAATATGGCATTAAACGAAATGTTAAAAAATTTAAGAAAAAGTAAAAACTATTCTCTAAGAGAACTTTCTGAAGCGAGTAATGTTTCACATTCATATATATATAGATTAGAGGATGGAAAGGTAAAGCATCCTGATAAAGAAAAATTATTAGCAATTGCTTTTACTTTAGATCCAACAACTAAAGATGATACCTATTTAAAAATGTTGAAGTCAGCAAGTTTAGATTGTTCAAATGCAGAAAATGAATTAAATGAGTACACTCAAAAACAACTTGATAAAATCAGTGATTATAAAGAAATAACAAATGAAGTAATTAATGGAATGAAAACTTTCAATAATTACATGAGAGTAGTTAAGGGGCAAAAAGGACAAAAAGCAAAAGAAATAATAGAGTTGGATGAGCCATATTTAGATATAAGATGGTTATTAACTCAAAATAAATATTCTATATATTATGGTGAAGATCCAATCAAAAATACAGTTGGTTCAGAATTTCTTGGAAATGTTTTTATAATAACTGACGATGAAAAACATAGAATGCT
>NZ_JAESJS010000048.1:0-706 GCF_017891705.1 Staphylococcus sp. GDY8P196P
AGTATACCTTCGGTATTCGGCACAAGTTTGACTGCTTTTTTGAGCGTATCTAATACAAATTTATTGTTATTTGAGGTACTTAATTTATGACTGATAATCTGTTTGCTGCCTAAGTCATAAATAGCACTTAAGTAAAGTTTTTTACCATTGCTGAGTTTGAATTCTGTAACGTCAGTTAACCATTTTTTATTTGGGATTTGTTCTTCAAATTTTCTATTTAATATATTATGTGCTGTAATTTCAGGTGTTGTTTTAATATATCGTTTTCTTTTAGGGCGGATAGTAGATTTTAGATTAAGTTGATTCATCAATCTATAGACACGTTTATGATTTACTTTTTGATGTAGTTTAAGTCTTAAATATATGTATATACGACGATATCCATATATGCCTTTGTATTTATTGTAGATATCAACGATATCTTTGATTAATTTTTGATTTTCAATTTCTTTATTTGATGGTTTGCGATGTAACCATTTATAGTAACTTGAACGTGATATCTTTAATACTGAACATAACCAAGCTATCGGATAAAGGTTTTTAAATGCTTTTACCGTTTGGTATGATGCTTTTTGTCTGATGCCTGTTTCATCAACTTCCTTTCTATTTCTTCTTCCTTTTTTAAAACGTCATTTTCCATTTGAAGAAATTTATTTTTCTCTTTAAGTATCTTAATTTCAGCTTTTAATGCCTCTTCAGGTGTTAA
>NZ_JAESJS010000049.1:0-905 GCF_017891705.1 Staphylococcus sp. GDY8P196P
TGAAAAGCGAAGAGATTCAAAGCATTATTGAATATTCTGTAAAGGATGACGTTTCTAAAAATATTTTAACAACGGTATTTAATCAACTAATGGAAAATCAACGAACAGAATATATTCAAGCAAAAGAATATGAACGAACAGAAAACCGACAAAGTCAACGAAATGGCTAATATGAGCGCAGCTTTACGACACGTGTAGGCACGCTAGAATTAAAAGTACCCAGAACACGTGATGGTGAATTTTCACCGACGGTGTTTGAGCGTTATCAGCGAAATGAAAAGGCACTGCTCGCTTCAATGCTTGAGATGTATGTTTCAGGCGTTTCGACACGTAAAGTTTCAAAGATTGTTGAAGAGCTATGTGGAAAATCGGTATCGAAATCTTTTGTTTCTAGCCTGACTGAGCAGTTAGACCCGATGGTCAACGAATGGCAGAACCGTTCACTCTCAGGTACGAGTTATCCTTATCTGATGACTGATGTTCTCTACATAAAAGTCCGTGAGGACCATCGAGTGCTTTCTAAAAGCTGCCATATTGCGATCGGGATAACAGAAGGTGGTGATCGTGAAATCATTGGCTTCATGATCCAAAATGAAGAAAGTGATGACACATGGTCCATCTTCTTTGAATACTTAAAAGAACGCGGTCTACAGGGGACAGAACTCATCATTTCTGATGCCCATAAAGGCCTAGTGTCTGCAATTCGTAAGTCATTTACCAACGCAAGTTGGCAGAGATGCCAGGTCCATTTTTTAAGAAACATCTTCAGTTCCATTCCAAAAAAGAATTCAAAACCGTTTAGAGAAGCAGTAAAAGCGATCTTTAAGTTTACGGATATTGAACTCGCTCGAACAGCTAAGAATGCCTTAGTCGGTGAATATATCGACCAGTCTAAATATTCAAAA
>NZ_JAESJS010000005.1:0-2536 GCF_017891705.1 Staphylococcus sp. GDY8P196P
CAAATTAAAGAGGGTTATAATGAACGAGAAAAATATAAAACACAGTCAAAACTTTATTACTTCAAAATTAAAGAGGATTATAATGAACGAGAAAAATATAAAACACAGTCAAAACTTTATTACTTCAAAACATAATATAGATAAAATAATGACAAATATAAGATTAAATGAACATGATAATATCTTTGAAATCGGCTCAGGAAAAGGGCATTTTACCCTTGAATTAGTACAGAGGTGTAATTTCGTAACTGCCATTGAAATAGACCATAAATTATGCAAAACTACAGAAAATAAACTTGTTGATCACGATAATTTCCAAGTTTTAAACAAGGATATATTGCAGTTTAAATTTCCTAAAAACCAATCCTATAAAATATTTGGTAATATACCTTATAACATAAGTACGGATATAATACGCAAAATTGTTTTTGATAGTATAGCTGATGAGATTTATTTAATCGTGGAATACGGGTTTGCTAAAAGATTATTAAATACAAAACGCTCATTGGCATTATTTTTAATGGCAGAAGTTGATATTTCTATATTAAGTATGGTTCCAAGAGAATATTTTCATCCTAAACCTAAAGTGAATAGCTCACTTATCAGATTAAATAGAAAAAAATCAAGAATATCACACAAAGATAAACAGAAGTATAATTATTTCGTTATGAAATGGGTTAACAAAGAATACAAGAAAATATTTACAAAAAATCAATTTAACAATTCCTTAAAACATGCAGGAATTGACGATTTAAACAATATTAGCTTTGAACAATTCTTATCTCTTTTCAATAGCTATAAATTATTTAATAAGTAAGTTAAGGGATGCATAAACTGCATCCCTTAACTTGTTTTTCGTGTACCTATTTTTTGTGAATCGATTATGTCTTTTGCGCATTCACTTCTTTTCTATATAAATATGAGCGAAGCGAATAAGCGTCGGAAAAGCAGCAAAAAGTTTCCTTTTTGCTGTTGGAGCATGGGGGTTCAGGGGGTGCAGTATCTGACGTCAATGCCGAGCGAAAGCGAGCCGAAGGGTAGCATTTACGTTAGATAACCCCCTGATATGCTCCGACGCTTTATATAGAAAAGAAGATTCAACTAGGTAAAATCTTAATATAGGTTGAGATGATAAGGTTTATAAGGAATTTGTTTGTTCTAATTTTTCACTCATTTTGTTCTAATTTCTTTTAACAAATGTTCTTTTTTTTTTAGAACAGTTATGATATAGTTAGAATAGTTTAAAATAAGGAGTGAGAAAAAGATGAAAGAAAGATATGGAACAGTCTATAAAGGCTCTCAGAGGCTCATAGACGAAGAAAGTGGAGAAGTCATAGAGGTAGACAAGTTATACCGTAAACAAACGTCTGGTAACTTCGTAAAGGCATATATAGTGCAATTAATAAGTATGTTAGATATGATTGGCGGAAAAAAACTTAAAATCGTTAACTATATCCTAGATAATGTCCACTTAAGTAACAATACAATGATAGCTACAACAAGAGAAATAGCAAAAGCTACAGGAACAAGTCTACAAACAGTAATAACAACACTTAAAATCTTAGAAGAAGGAAATATTATAAAAAGAAAAACTGGAGTATTAATGTTAAACCCTGAACTACTAATGAGAGGCGACGACCAAAAACAAAAATACCTCTTACTCGAATTTGGGAACTTTGAGCAAGAGGCAAATGAAAAACAAGAAAATGCATTATCTGATTATTATTCTTTCAAGGACTAGTATAACATAAAATCGTCTACAAATAGACAAAAAACCTGCACGCTTAATGTAGATCAAAAGCTTAACGCAAATGAAATAGATTGACCTCCCAATAACACCACGTAGTTATTGGGAGGTCAATCTATGAAATGCGATTAAGCTTTTTCTAATTCACATAAGCGTGCAGGTTTAAAGTACATAAAAAATATAATGAAAAAAAGCATCATTATACTAACGTTATACCAACATTATACTCTCATTATACTAATTGCTTATTCCAATTTCCTATTGGTTGGAACCAACAGGCGTTAGTGTGTTGTTGAGTTGGTACTTTCATGGGATTAATCCCATGAAACCCCCAACCAACTCGCCAAAGCTTTGGCTAACACACACGCCATTCCAACCAATAGTTTTCTCGGCATAAAGCCATGCTCTGACGCTTAAATACACTAATGCCTTAAAAAAACATTAAAGTCTAACACACTAGACTTATTTACTTCGTAATTAAGTCGTTAAACCGTGTGCTCTACGACCAAAAGTATAAAACCTTTAAGAACTTTCTTTTTTCTTGTAAAAAAAGAAACTAGATAAATCTCTCATATCTTTTATTCAATAATCGCATCAGATTGCAGTATAAATTTAACGATCACTCATCATGTTCATATTTATCAGAGCTCGTGCTATAATTATACTAATTTTATAAGGAGGAAAAAATATGGGCATTTTTAGTATTTTTGTAATCAGCACAGTTCATTATCAACCAAACAAAAAATAAGTGGTTATAATGAATCGTTAAAACCAAATTAAAGAGGGTTA
>NZ_JAESJS010000006.1:0-2930 GCF_017891705.1 Staphylococcus sp. GDY8P196P
AATCTTATAACTGGGGCTTTTTTATGTCAAATATTATTTTATACACTAAAAAATAACGAAAACATTGATTTATCAGCGTTTAAAGCTAATATAAAAAAAGATTGTTATTTCTATATAGTATCAAGACAAGAAGAAACTCGTTTTCAACTCGTTTTAAAACCACCAACCAAAACCTTAAAACTCATCGTAATTTCACTTAAGTTTTTCTTAATTATTCCTTCTTTTTCTACGTCACTTAAATTCCACGTTAAAGGCGTCATATCAAGTAATTTATTCAATTCTTCTTTATTTAATTTAACCTTATAACTAATGTCTATCATTTCAATTTTATTAAAATTAGCTTCAAATAAATCTATAACATCAGAATTATCATAATCCTTATTTTTATGATTACTAAAGACTATATTCCTTATTTCTTTTAAATAATCACTATTAGGAATTATTTTTATCAATTTCCCCTCTTTATCTAGAACTCTTTTAAACTCATCATAATTAGAAGGGCTAAGCACATTAATTAAAAAGTCTACATTCCCATTCATAACTGGTATATCAGCTAGATCAGCAACCAACCAATTTATATTTTTATATGATTTTGCTGCTTTTTTTACACCTTCTTTTGCAATGTCTATACCTAAGAATTCATTTCCACCAAGAAATGACTTACTGATTTCATTTAAAATATAACCCTCACCAGTACCAACATCTATTACATTATTTTTAGTTTTAATCTCATATTTTTTAATAATTTCTATGATTTTTAAAATTAATGTCGAATACAAATTGCTACTATCATTCAATTCTCTTCTAGCAATAAACAATTTTTTATCGTATTTACTTTTTTTATGCCCTAAAATTAAATTCGAATACCCCTCTTTTGCAATATCAAAAGTATGGTTATTCTCACATGCTAAAGTTTTATAACCTCTCTTTAATTTTTCATCACATATAGAACACTTAAAAAACATATTCACACCTCCAATCAAATAATTATAAATAACAAAGTTGCTTTATTCCAATTGCTTTATTGACGTTGAGCCTCGGAACCCTTAACAATCCCAAAACTTGTCGAATGGTCGGCTTAATAGCTCACGCTATGCCGACATTCGTCTGCAAGTTTAGTTAAGGGTTCTTCTCAACATCAATAAATTTTCTCGGCATAAATGCGTGTTCTTGTTATAATTAATTTAAGAAATCAAATAGTTGGTCAACTATATTGAGAATTGCTAATGCATTTTGTAAGTCGCCAAAATTTTAAATGGTGGCTTTTTTGTTTTGTTGAATTTTAAATGGCTTTATTTTGAATTTTAAGGGGTCATTTTAAAGATTTAGGGGTAAATCATATAGTTTTATACCTAAAAACGTATATAAGCTCTTAAAACGCAAATATGAGCCAAATAAATATATGCTATTTTCAAAAACAAAAATTTGAGCAAAACCAGTGACTAATTTTTTAGACACTGCCCATTTACATGCAAATTAAAATTTAGCATGTAATGGCAAAAAAATTCAGACACTGCCCAGTTACGCACAAAATTATTTTTTTGCGTAAAAACTGGGCAACCATGCTGGTTGAACGCTATAGTTCCCGCAGGGGCAAAAAAGCATAAAAAAACGCTAGCTTTTTAGCTAACGTTTCAAATCTTTTAAGTAATAATTTTGTTTTTCAAAATTCCAAATTGCCGTAATTGAATGTGCTTTTTCTTCTTCGTCTGTTGTTTTATCTTCGTCACTTGTATTAATTAAATTGCCATCTTCAGCATCATCTAAATTTAAAATTTTATGTTTTTGTTTAAGCAATCCACCATAACTCAACATACGTTTTCGGTATAAACCTTTTTCTAAATCATCAACAATCTCTGCGTCCTTTTCTTCGTTTCCAGTTAAATAATCAGACGATTTAACCGAATACTTTGAGGTTTCTTTAATTGCTGCTTGAATATCTTTATCGCCTTTTTGATTTGGTTTGATCGCTTTGATGTTTGCGACTGGTCGATAATCAACTTGCAATGCTTTTTGCCATAAATCAATCCAATCATTCTGGGAAATATAATTCTCAGAACCTCTAAAATATTTACTTTCGACACATAATAAAACGTGCATATGTTGATTATAACTACCGTCATTTTTATTAACGGTTACTTCCGTTGAACGCATAAAACCAACTAAATTTTTACTAACTTTTTTATACTTAGTTAATCTATGAAATGACTTAGTTAAATGACTTAAACTTTGTTCTAAAGTATCTCCGTCTATCGCATTTCTTGTTGATAACGTAAGGAATAACCAACGTGCCTTTGGCTTTTCTTTAACCACTTCTTCAATCACTCTTTGAGCTTGATAACTATTTTTCATAGCACGCCTCCAATTACAAACTGGACATAATTTTGATTTACAAAACCATGTCTTATGTAACTTCAAATAACCCTCATCAGTAGGCTTGAACTCTAAGACGTTACCACATTGTTTTACGTTAAAAGCCTTTTTAATTTTTAAGATTTCCAATATATCTGCATAACTTACATTATCAATTTTCTTTTCTCTCCATGGGCGTTGTTTCCCACTTTTCGTTAAATCTTTAAGTGTTTTATTATCTTGATTTTCGTCTATATATTTTGTATGATTGTCTTGCATATAAAAAGACCCCCAGTTAGATTTTTTCTCGACAATTAAATCTTATAACTGGGGCTTTTTTATGTCAAATATTATTTTATACACTAAAAAATAACGAAAACATTGATTTATCAGCGTTTAAAGCTAATATAAAAAAAGATTGTTATTTCTATATAGTATCAAGACAAGAAGAAACTCGTTTTCAACACGTTTTAAAACCACCAACCACAACCTTAAAACTCATCGTAATTTCAATTAAGTTTTTCTTAATTATTCATTCTTTTTCTACGTCACTTAAATTCCACGTTAAAGGCGTAATA
>NZ_JAESJS010000007.1:0-3640 GCF_017891705.1 Staphylococcus sp. GDY8P196P
CATATATCGAATAAAGTGACACTTATCATCTGAAAAAATTAGTAGATGCAAATATTCTTATTGCTGAAAAGCATGGTACATGGAACTATTATAAAATTAATGAGCAACAAATACAGGTAGTTTTAAATGAAGATACTTGTTGTAAGATACTATAAGTATCTTCTTTTAATATAAAATTAATCAACTTTTTTTGATTAAATAAATTCGGAGGCGTTATACTGATGTTAGATTCAATTATAGAATTCATAAAAACATTTTTAATGTTGTTTTTTGAATTATTAGTACTATTTATAATCGTGAGCTTTATTGTAAGTCTAATTCAACAAGTTGTTTCAGAAGAAAAAATCAAGAGACTTTTGAGCAAACCTAATAAAGCAGTCAATTATATATTAGGTATGATATTTGGTGCTGTTACACCTTTTTGCTCTTGTTCGACGATCCCAATACTCGCAGGTCTTTTAAATTCTAAAGTACCTTTTGGTCCAGCAATGAGTTTCTTGATTGCTTCACCATTAATGAATCCATTAATGCTGTTTATGCTATGGGCTTTATTAGGTTGGAAAGTTGCTGTTGTTTATTTTGTAGTACTAGCAATTTTTAGTATTTTAACAGGTTTAGTATTTTCAAAAATGAATTTATCTGAAAGTTATAAAGGAGTTAATGTTAAAGGAGACGGTTTTTTTGCTAATAAAACAGGATCTCGTTTTAAACAAGCACTAAACGATGCGTGGGCGTTTTTATACCCAATGTTACCTTATCTATTTATTGGTGTGTTTATTGGTGCCTTTATATATGGATTCATACCGGAAGCATTTATAACTAAGTATGCAAGTGGCGATGGTTTTATATCGGTCTTGATTGCTTCAGTTATCGGTATTCCTATGTATATTAGACCAGAAACAATGCTTCCTATAGCTGAAGCTTTAGTATCTAAAGGTATGTCACTGGGAACAGTCGTAGCATTAATTATAGGTGGCGCAGGAGCAAGTATTCCTGAAGTTGTATTGTTATCGAAATTATTTAAAAAGAAATTTGTAATATCTTTTGTTATAGCAATTTTAGTCGTAGCTATTGCTACTGGTCTAATTGTTAACTTAATCATTTAAGGAGGTGAAGTAAATGGGTATCAAAGACGCATTAAAAAAATTAAAACCTCAAGAACAGTCATGTTGTTCAGTTGAAATTGAAGAGAAAACAGACAAAAAAGACGAAAATAATGAGAAAAAAGAAAATGGTAATAAAAATTGTTGCTAACATTAAAAAAGTTCTGTTTGATTTTGCATTTATTAACATAATCGATGATTATCAGAAGTTCTCACTATAAAAAAGGCACTAAAAGATTATAATCTTTTAGTGCCTAATTAATTATATTAGCTACCAAACAAACGACTCCAAAAGCCTTTTTTAGGTTGTTTTTCTTCCATCTCTTCATCTTCACTATCTATTTCTTTAAATTGTGTATCGTCTTTTGTGGATGGTTTTTCGTTGATGTTCTCATCCTCTTTTTCTTCAGAGATATCTCTATGCTGTACCTCTATGGGCTGTTCCTTTTCTGGTTGCTGATTAAAATCTTTAGTTTCTTCGGTAAACTTTGCTTCTTGCGCCTTAACATTTTGTCTATCATTAGAAGATGTATCAAAGGAATAATTAAGCTGTCTTTCTTCCTCTAATTGATTTTCTAGTTTTTGAATTTTTTTATTACTTTCTAAAGCCAATATTTGTTGATTTTCCAATAGTTTGTTTAATGTATTAACATTGCTATTTTGCTGATCTAATTGCTTTGTTAGGTTCTCAATATATTTTTCGTCATTTTCAGCTCGGGTTTTAAAGATTTCTATTTGTTTTTCTAACTCGTTTACTTTTGTTTTTAATGTCTCAGAAGTACCTAAATTACTATACTCCACATTTTTAACTTCGGAAGTATTTTCATTAGGTATTTCTTTTTTAACTGTTTCCTGCTTTTCTATGGTACTTTCTTTTTTTGTTATTTTTTCTATAATTTTCAAACAATCATTATCACTAATGTAATTAATACCATTTTCTTTTGAAAAAGTAATATTTAAATTTTTAGCATTATTAACAATAGTTTGTTTAGTTACATTCAATTCATCAGCAAGTATTTTAATAGTTTTCATACAAATCATCCTTAGGTACTAAATTAGGTACCTAAATTTTACCACCTAACAATAAATTTTTCATCTTTTACTACATAATTTGACTACCTAATTTAGTGCCTAAGCACCTAATTAGGCACCTACAAACCGTTTTGCTAATTAATTAGGCACTAAATAAACCTGTTCTAAGATTTTTAGGTACTTAATATTATCCTAACGATTTTTAAAACGCTTTATATGCGTATTTAAAAGTGTTAATATTACTTTATGAAAATTAAAAGAGCCAATGCTATTGGCGTAGCATCGGCTCTTGGTAATAAAACGATTCGCATTCGTTTGTTTATATATTTTTTTGATACTTGTATTATATATATCTAATCATCTAAGTGCAAGCACAAAACATGTAACTTACGTAAAAATTGTTTTATTACCTCAACTTCTAAATAAATGGAAATGAGGTTTTTATTATGCCAAATTTTGAGAAATATAATTTATCTCAAGTGAAAACTGAAAGATTCTATCAATTACCTAAATACTTATTTGAAGATGCATATTTCAAGAAAATGTCAGCAGAGGCCAAAATTATGTATGCATTATTAAAGGATCGTTTTGAATTATCTATACAAAATGAATGGGTAGATAAAAATAATAATATTTATTTTATTTTTAGTAACAAGCATTTGTGTGAATACTTAGGCTACGCTGAGCAAAAAATCATAAAATTAAAAAAGGAACTAGTGAAATTTAACTTACTTACTCAAGAGCGAGTGGGACTTAATAAGCCTAATAGATTATATCTATTAAAGCCAAATTATAATAATGAAATCAGTCATAGCAAGGAACTTCCAAATTCACAGTTCCAAAACAATGAATTTGGAAGTTCTGGAACTGTGAATTCGGAAGTTCTTGAACAGTTGAATTCACAGTCTAATGATACTGAATTTAGTAATACTGATTATATAGAGACTGAGAACAATGATACGAATGATTTGAATGATACACCTAACAATATTTCTGAAAACGCTCATTCGAATCATACAAATCATCAAAAAACTGAATTTAATAATGATGCCTTAAAATTCCAAGTGCTTGAAGAATTGCCACAACAAATCAAAAATTACTTAAGTAATTTTGAAATTAGAGAAATTCGTATTATTAAAAGTGTTTTACTTAAAGGAAAAAAATCATTTAATAATGCTCATGATACATATTACCGTTTAGAAGACGTGGAGTTCGAACTCGTCAGTGTCTTAAAACGATTTAAAGCGATGTTGCTACAAAAGAATGAAACCGTTGAAGCTATGCAAGGATATTTAATGCAATCGATTAAAGCTGAACTTGAAGAAATACACGCACTTAATATGCGTCGTCAAAACATGAAACAACATAATATCTTTAACCAATAATTTAGATAATCTTATAGCAATTAAAGAGACTTCGAAATATTCGGTTAAGTCATCAGATTATTTAACTGGAGATAGTGAAAAAGATTCGGAAATTGTTAATGATTTAGAAAAAGGTTTATA
>NZ_JAESJS010000007.1:3733-4050 GCF_017891705.1 Staphylococcus sp. GDY8P196P
GAAGAAGAAAAAGCACATTCAATTACAGCAATTTGGAATTTTGAAAAACAAAATTATTACTTAAAAGATTTGAAACGTTAGCTTAAAAGCTAGCGTTTTTTTATGTCTTTTTGCCCCTGCGGGAACTATAGCGTTCAACCGGCATGGTTGCCCAGTTTTCATGTTAACTTTTAAGTTTGCATGTAAATGGGCAGTGTTTAAAAAATTTATCACTGGTTTAGATCAAAAATGTGTTTTTGAAATTAGAATATATTTATTTGGCTCATATTTGTGTTTTAAGAGCTTATGTAAGTGTTTAGGTATAAAACTATATGATT
>NZ_JAESJS010000007.1:4069-4242 GCF_017891705.1 Staphylococcus sp. GDY8P196P
TGCCCCCTTAAAATTCAAAATAAAGGTATTTAAAATTTTAAAAATAAAAAAGCTACTAGCAAAAACTAGTAGCTTAAATCTTAGTTAAATTTTAATGCAGTATTAATTTTTATATCTGTGCTACAATACCGATTACTTAAAACTAAGATAAAAAAATCGACGAAGGTCGATTA
>NZ_JAESJS010000007.1:4265-4543 GCF_017891705.1 Staphylococcus sp. GDY8P196P
ATAAGTGCGCCCTTACGGGATTTAACTAGATTATAACGACGAATTTTAGACCTGTAAAGCAATAACAATCGGGTCTACCAGGTAGATAAAGTATACAAAGTAGACCCGAAAAAGTTATTTATTTTGAAGATTTTTCGTAGATATAATTTGCTAATAAACTTGCTAAAACTGAATAAAGAAAAATAGTTAAACTCATGTAATCACACCACTTTTTCGTTTGTTTCTAAATGGAGTGTCTCCATGTCTACGCATAGACACGCATTTATGCCGAGAAAATT
>NZ_JAESJS010000007.1:4642-4822 GCF_017891705.1 Staphylococcus sp. GDY8P196P
ATAAAGCATCTATGATTATTTAAAAATATAAGTTATAATACATTCAAAAATATTTTTGAATGAGGTGTATTATGATTCAAACGGTTGTTACTGCTGCTGTTCTTTATATTGCTACAGCAGTTGATTTATTAGTACTTTTATTAATATTTTTTGCTAGAGCAAAGACTAGAAAAGAATATA
>NZ_JAESJS010000008.1:0-315448 GCF_017891705.1 Staphylococcus sp. GDY8P196P
GATAGTTAGGATCTACTGTTTGGGTCGTTCCCATTTCTACAGGTTTATCTGTCGTAAGTGCTTGTACTGTAATTCGATTCTTTTGCTTATTATATTTAACGTTATTATCTGATTGTTTGATTGTTGTTAGCATATACTCACATCCTTACCATTGTTTCTTGCCATAATGATATTGTTGGAACTCATCACGAGAAACGGTATCTAATACTTTCTCCAGTTGCCATGCATAACCACGTGGCGTTGTTTGTTCATTGTATTTATCACCATCACCTAAATTAATTTCGTGGGCTAACATTTGGCCTTTATACTGGTTGTGAATGTTACCAGGATTATTTTTCTCTTGCTTAACATAACGTTCACGAGATATACGACGACCAGCCTCATTTTTATTCTCAATCATTTTACGATACACTTTTACAACATCTTGCAGTTTATCCTGCATCTCTTTCGCTAGTTTTTGATGTTCATCCTTAAATCCTGTCATTTCTTTGTTGTATGCCTTATAGAACTGGTCAAATTCTTCTTCAGTTACTTTATAATCTGATGAGTTAAGTTGTTCGTCGACTTCGATTAGTTCTTGTTCTAAATCAGCTTGTAGCCCTTTTAACTTGGTAGCTTCTGCAAATTCATCATTATTTTGGTAATGTGTAATTTTACTATTAAGCTGTTTAATACGATTTGTTAGCTGATGGTATTTCTGTTTAATCTCTTTTGCCTTAACACCCTTATCATAAATTTGATTATCAAAGATATTGATTGTATTGTCTTGTACTGTTTTTACCATAATTAAATGCCTTCTTTCGTTTTTGATTTATTATGCGTTTTACTTCGATAAAATCTTTCTTTTTCCTAGTATGTTTTCTTACCAATGAACTAATATATCTATCCGATACCTTATTCACATTCGCAGGAAGTGTCATCATAATTTTATAAGCAATATTTTGGTGATTCAGCTCATCACCTCTTATATGAATTTATACTCATTTTGTGTATTTTGAATATACTTATATTATACCATAAAAAACGCCTTAAACACATGGTACGACTGGCTTAAAAGCGATTTTTACGATGTTTTTTATAGCATTTTTTTACATATTTTATAAAGTGGAAAAAGCTACTGGTAGCCAATGTGGTTTTTTAGTGCCTGCTCTTTTAGGAATTGGTAAATTTATGCTTTTACCATCAATTAGATAATATAAAGGCTGACATGCATCCATATATATTTTTTCTTCAGCCATTAATTCCGTAACAACCTCAATAGCTTCTTTATTCCAATTGAGCCATAATATAAGCGTTTCATTATTTGTACCAGTTAAAGTTAGATCACCTTCATAATTGAAACCATGTTCTTCAAAAACCCTTTCAATTTCTACAAATGATGTTTCTTCATGGCCATCTACATATTCAAATACTTTTTGTTTAATATTATTTTTATCCATTGTTGTCCTCCTAATATCATATGCTGTCACTCTATTAAAGTGACGGTCCCTTATTAAAATAGCGTAGAGTGACAGGTTGAGCCTTAGAGCCGCATGCATTCAGGCCAAAGTGTCACTGTGTCACCCTAAAAAAAACCCACACTTTTAAAATATATGCTTTTATATTTTCAACTTTTACCTTAATTATTAGAGTGACAGAGTGACAGCGACCCTATAAACGTTGGTATATCAACATTTATCCTGTCACTCAAGGTGTCACCCTAGACTTTTTACTACAGTGACAGAGTGACAGTCACTTTCCATTGTTATGGACCAGACGATCCACAACAATTCTCGTGTAATTCTTCGTGATATGGTTTTAAATCAACCGTAAATCCTTTAACTCTACCTATACCGTCACCGAACCTTAATTTGTCATGTTCTTGTGTGGTATATATACTATTTCTTAAAGTTTCATTTATTTGTCTCAATTCACTGCGTTTAGGTATTCTGTCGTTTTTTAAAGCTATATGCCAAATTTCATGTGCAGATACTTTATCTCGCCACTCATAAGCTCCAGGTCTACTATTTGGCAATTCTATTGTTTTACCATCGTCATAAGTTTTTATATAATCTGTATCTACATATTCACTCATAACCCAACGCTTTTCATCTAATGATCTATACCAATAATCTGATGGTATAGGTTTCTTAATCATTTCCTCAACAATACCTTGGTAAGGGTCTGCTTCTGTATGAGCTTCTTGTAACATTAATGCTGTTTCAGAATCTTTGTCGTCAAGTATTAAACTTTCGCCTTCATCATAATAGTATTTAGCTTCAGCCCAAACTTGCTGAACAAATTCAGAAGTCATATCCTCAAATAAATCGCCAGTCTTATTATTTTGGCCCACGACTACTGGCAAAAATCTTCTATTTCCTGTACTATCTTTTAAAAATTCAGCATCGTTGGTTGTTCCTATAAAAATACATTGCCTAGGGTGGGGTTCAACTAATCGACCATACGAAGAACGGTAATAGTCTATAGGTGTACTAATAAAAGCCTTAGCTTCACCTGTGGTGGATTTTTTTAATGCTTCTAATTCTTCAAGCTCACAAATCCAACTACCCTGTAACTTTTTCTTATCTTCATCGTCTTTCAATTTTCCTATAGAAGGGTTGTAATAATCTCCTCCTAATCTCTTACATAACTCTGACTTTCCTAACCCTTGACCACCCATTATTGTTAATACAGTGTCAAATTTGCATCCAGGCTTATAAACACGTGCTACGGCTCCAACTAATGTTTTACGAGTTACCGAACGCACATATTTCGTATCATCTGCACCAAGATATTTTATTAGTAAATCATCAACTCTTTTTACGCCGTCCCATTCTTTAGATTCAATCATGGAATGGATAGGGTGATAACTGTTAGCATATGCTTCGTGCATAACCATTTTTAGAATTTTATCATCTGAAAAATCAATACCGTAATTTGTCTCAAAATGGCGTTGTATTTCATTAGAATCATAATCTAACCAGTAATAGCGCTTATCACTTTTTTTACGCCAATAAGGAAATCGCTTTAATTTTATTCTATATTCCATCAAATCATATTGGATTAAATCCTTAATACTTTCATCATTTTCAAGAATCAACTCACCATTGTAAAAGTATTTAGCATAACCTGTACCACTATTATTAGCTATTAGTCTACTTTGCCAATTTTGTTGTTGGTTCGTTTCTTGAAATTTTTTCATATTTTCAAAAATTTCATCTTGTGTTACTTCCATTTCCTCTACTGTCATATCCCGTCCCCCTCTAGTTGCTCATATGTTTTTTGAGTATTGAATTAAATGTTTTGTTTATCTCTCCATCGTCCATAGGTGGATTACATGATTTGCCCCACGCTATCACAAGGCCATATACTAGGTTGGCATCTACATATCTTCGCAGTAGGTATCCACTAATTGATGCTAGCGCTTGATTACGTTCGCCTTCTCCTACACCAAACGCAAGATCACGCCAATAAGACGAATCACGTTTTTTATATTGGTTTGAGTAATTAACGGTAATCGGTTTGTCTTGTTGGGTGTTTTCCAGATTTGTGGAAAACTGATTTAATTCCTCAATCGTTATTGCAGGCGCATCATTGTATCTAAAAATGTATACTGCATCTTTATCGTTTTTTACTGGTAGTGCCATAGCTTGCGATGGTACGAAACTTGCTTCGTCTACTTTATGACCGATATGATTTGCTAATGCTCTACTATATTTGCGATAGTCATCTGCACTCACAGGCTCATTTAAAGGCGCCATCAAGCGTATTCTAGGTTTTTCGGTGGTATGTGAGTGTGTGGTGTGAAATGCCCATGAGTGGCCTTCTAATTGCTTAGAAATCGCTTTGTGTAACGATCTGAAGTCCTGCACACGTATTTCATCATAATCAAGTGTAATCACTGATCGATTAATAATATTGTCGTCTTTACGGTACTTAGGAATTGTTTCATCGTCTTTCACTTCATCTTCAACATCACCATAAAGCACTAAACCACGTTTATATTTGTCTGAATTATTCATTGGTATTTGTAATTTATTCAGCCAATCAGACCATTTCCATTCATCAAATTGTCTAAAAGAGTTGGCATAAAGATTATCGTATTGTATAATAGAAACATCGAAATCATTATCCAATTTTATTTTGTTGAAATTTTTCATCTCTTGTACTCCTTTCAATACAAGAGGCAACCATGTTAAATTGTCTATGCATGATCACCTCATGTATAATTTTAAAATTTCTATGCGTTGTCAGATTCTGTCGCCAAACATTCATCTGATGACGCTTTTTCTATATCTAATGCTTTAAAATCTTTGATTAACTTATCAAATTGCTTTAGATACACTAGCATTAACTCAGTTGTATGTTCATGTTGTATACGAGATTCGTTATAACCAATTGCATAGCTTATTTTTTCATCTTTAGTTGTTAAATCTCTTTTTGTGAACATTTCATCTCCATGCCACACATGTGCAGTAATCACGTCATCAATTTTTTCTTTCAATAATTCAAATTCGCATATTAAATCTTTCTGATTCCAATTCATCGTAAAACTCCTTTATTTATAAAAATTGATATAATTTGGTCTGTTTTTCTCGATCGCTTTGATTAACTTTTCAATTTCTAGCTTAGCAAGGTACAAATTATTCAAATCATCTTCTCGTGAGAAGTAACTAATTTCATTTGACATATCATAATTTTTAACTTGCATTTTCTTTAAGATATTTGTTACATATACTGACATTTGAGCCATTGTTTCAAAGTCTTGAATCATATCTAAAATATCTAATTCACCAATGTATTCAGCGTTGATGTCTTGAGATTTCATATATGCTTGAATAAGTTCCATTTCATGTACTTGTCTATCATCTTTACTCAAATTTCTATTATTAATACGTTCACTTATGAGCATGAGTGCAATTTCTCTACCATATTTACTTTTAAACTCTCTAACTATTTCTATTTGTGGAATATTTTCATAGTTTGTCATCTTAATTAACCTCCAAATTACTAACAAAATTTTCCATTTCTTCAATAGCTGTTTTTAATTCTTCAATATTATCTTTAGTAATAAAATGACGTACGTTAGAATCCTCACAATTTATAGGAAAGTCTGTAAAAATTTCTGTTGCCTGCAAAAGCTCGCTATAATTTTTATAATCATTAAGGATTTCTGAAATCTCATTATCATTCAAGTTAGGATATTCCTTGCTTATAACTGATGCATCTCTGTCGTGACGTTTTTCCAACAATTCCCTCATTTTTTTAGTATGTTTTTCATCTTTAAAAATACGGTCTTTACTTACTGCCTTTTCAATATTTTTATAATCTTGTTCAGTTAATTTATTCATTTTGATTCCTCCAAATTTTCTAATTTAAGTCCGTATGCTGTTGCGACAATAAATAGTGCAAAGGCTACGTATATATCACTTAGTACACCTATAAAAACTGTGCCTATTGATAATATAAGCATGTATAACATGTATCTTTTCATTTAATGTCCCCCTAAGAATTATATATTTCGTTAAAATTTTTCTTAATATACTCTTTCATTGGTTCTGCTAAAAACTTGTAATGATCTGCCTGTGATTTAGGTTCATGTACATACTTTTCAATGTCCTTTTTAAATCTCGGATTAAGCAAAAGCTTTTTCATAACTGAATTCCTTGATAATTGAATGTGTGACTGTAAATCTTTAAATGACCACACAAGTTTAGGTTCGTTGATAATTACAATACCTTCATTTTCTTGTAGTTGTTCTTGCATCATTTTCACCTCCTTATTAAGCTGTTGCTTGTGTATTCAAATATTTATTGTAGATAGTTTTACTGACTGAAATATCTAAACCAAATTTGTTAATAGAAGTCATTAAAACGACTGTGTCATCTAAAATTTGTTGACGAATAATTAACATATCCTCACTCATTTGTTCTTTTTTCAAAGCTTTATCATAACCAAATAATGTTGAAACACATTTATTAACTACAGTCGCACATTTTATATAGCTAATTTTTTGGGGATTAGATAAACCTTGTTGCAAAACGTCCATAGCTTTTCGTTGATGTTGCTTATCCATTAAGTGGAATACTTCATGTTGCTTTAATCCGATTGATTGTCTTAACTCTCTAATAACTTGCTTAACCCACTTTTTAAATTCTTTTGCTTCATCACGTCTGCTATTCCAAATAGCTTCGTAAATACCAAATTCTGAAAGTATCGTTGTTTTTTGTTGTCCTCCAAGGGTACTCACAATGTGAACCCCCTTTTCATCTTCATCAATCATACGATTCATATTAGTTGTGACACTGTATCCTAATACATTTGCAACATCACCTGCTATTGCCCAATACTCCCCGTCTTTTTCAATAAAACGAATTTCTTTACCGTCAAAAAATTGTTTAATCATCGAACTTCCTCCTTAATATTGAATATTTCTGATACTTCAACATCCAAAGCATTAGCAATTTTAATTGCCATTAATTCCGAAGGGTTCCGTTTACCATTAAGTATTTGAATTAAGTAAACATAATTCATAGGAACAATCTTTGCTAGCTTTTTAGCGTTTAATCCTCTTGAAACCATTTGCTTTTTTGTTTTGATTAAATCAATCATAAAATCACCCCAATTCCGTTCATTTTTAGTTATCATTTATTTTAATATACTTTACTTTGATAACTATAAACAGATATTATCATAGTTTACCTAAGTTAGCAAACGTTTTATTCATAAATTTTTATTTTGATAACTATAAGCCTATAAAATAACTTAACCACAGTTATCTACAGCACTATTTAATGATAACTGAACCTAAAAATGGTAAAATGACGTCGGAGGTGTCGTATGGAATTACATGACTTATTAAAAATCGAACGTAAAAAAAAGGGATACAGTTTAAGACAGTTATCAAGAGAAACAAATATATCGCAAGCATATTTATCACAGATGGAAAAGGGCGACAAACAAAATCCTAGTACTGAAAAATTATTAGCAATAAGTTACGCTTTGGATTCTCAAGGTTATGACCAAGTATTTCAAAAACTTTCTAAAACATTAGATCTTTCTTTAGATAATCCAAAAAAGACTTTCAATGAATATGTAAACAAAAAAACATATAATCAAGATTTAACTAAAATGACAAACAAAATGAGAATAAGTACCACAGACAGATCAATCGTAGAATTAGATGTACCGAGTTTTGATATTGAATGGTTACTGACACAAAATAATTATCATGTTTTTCTAGGTAAAACAGGCGACTATATTTTGGGTGACAACGGGAAAAATATAAGTGAAGAAATTTTTGTTTTAAAACCCGAAGAAAAATATATTCTTGAAAAAGAAATTAAAAAAATCAAAGCTTCATTTATTGAAGAAAGAAAATTTCAAAATGTAGAGAATGACAATAGAAAAAAAACTGAGGAATATGATTTAATTTTTGATTTACTCAACAAACAACTTGATGGTTCAGATGACTTCGTCAGCCGTTTAGCTTCGATCAATAAAGACAGAGAAATATTTAATGCAAAGGAATTTCACGAAGCAATAGAGAAAGCTGTTGAACAACAAGACGCTTTAAAATTACAACGTCTAGTGAGAATGACTACAATAAATGAATTGAAACAATACTTGTCAGAACAAAATTGAGGTGATTAAGTGGCATACATTGAAAAGCGAGGTAAAACATGGAGATATTCTATCTCATATGTAGATGATGAAGGTAACCGTAAAAAAGTTCAAAAAGGTGGTTATCGTACTAAACAAGAAGCTAAACGAATTGCAGAAGATTTAGAGTATAAAATGAGAAATGGATATGCTGTAAGTAATGATATAACGTTTGCAGATTATTTTTATCAATGGTATGAAGTTAATAAACTACCACACGTATCAGAATCAACTAAAAGACATTATGAATCTGCATACAAGCATATTAAAGACCATTTCAGACACAAGTTATTAAAAGATATTAAGCGTACTGAATACCAAAAGTTTCTCAATGAGTATGGTTTAACACACAGTTATGAAACGATTAGAAAGTTAAATAGTTATATACGCAATGCATTCGATGATGCTATACATGAAGGTTATGTTATTAAAAACCCTACATACAAAGCAGAATTACACGCATCTATTCCAGCCAAAACAGAAGAAATGAAGTTTATTAATGAATCAGAATTCAAAAAACTTAAACATTATTTTGAACCAAAAAATACCACCTCATCACTTGTGCTATTAGTAGCACTTGCAACAGGTGGTAGATTTTCAGAAATCGCTAAATTGAAACGTGAAGATCTGGATATTAAAAATAATAAAATTCATTTAAGAGGTACCAAGACCGAAACATCAGACAGAATAATAAGTATTGATGCAGTAACTATGAAACGTATTCAATCATTTATTGATTCACGACCTACTAATATCAGTGGTTACATCTTTACTGTTGATGGTAAAACAATAACTAATGCTGCCGTAAACAAAGTACTAAGAAAAGCATGTGATAATCTAAATATAAAAGATATAACTATTCACTCGCTAAGACACAGTTTTTGTTCTATACTCATACATCATGGCTTTTCAATACTATATATATCAAAACATTTAGGACATTCCAACCCAGCCACAACACAATCCATTTACTCCCACCTACTTCAGGAAACTTATGAACGTGAAGATGAAAAAGCGATGAAATTATTAGAAACTATTTAAGCCACTTAATTATAAATATTAGGTGGTTTTTTATATAATTTATTTTCCAGTCCCCAAATAGTCCCCACAAAGTAATAAAAAAGCCTATATAACAACATTTAATAACTTTATAATATGCTCTTCGAGGGGATATTTTGGATAATCTTCCTTAAAACCATCAAACTGAACATTGAAGTTTTCGGGCTTTCATTGACATTTACTATCCGTTGATGAAAGTCTTTTTTTATTTTCACACCATGAAAAATACCAAACCAGAAGATTTGAAACTCGCTGTTATTCAAAACGCTTAAATTTCAACATTTAAGCGTTTAAGATTTTGTGAAAATGATTTTGTATTTATTTATCAATATTTAATAACTTAAGCATAACACTATTACTTTACATTGATAAACGTGCTGCCTAAGACATCTCGCACATCATGAATAACTAAAAAAGCATTTTCATCTACTTCATTGACTAATTTTTTCACTCTTGTCACCTGAGATTGCGGCACAACAACATATAACATCGTTGTTTCCGTTTTTGCATAACCACCTTTTCCATTTAATAAAGTTGAGCCCCGACCAGTAAAGGAATTAATTTTGTCACTGATGATTTCATTCTTATTAGATATGATTGTAACGCCTTTTTTAGGATTAAAGCCTTCAATTATAAATGAAGTCGCTCTTTCAGTAATGAATAGCATAATAATCGTAAACAAGACATTCTTTAATGGTAACACCATCAAGAATGATAAGACGACAATGCCATCTAAAATAAAAATACCTTGTGATGTCTTCATTTCTGAGTATTTACTTATAATTTTAGCAATTACAGATGTGCCTCCAAGGGTACTCCCTGTAGAAATTACAAGTCCAGCACCTATTCCTATAATTGCACCACCAAATACAGAATTTATAACAAAATCATCTATCCCTAAATTAATATTTTCAGTTACTCGTAAAAAGAATGAGAGTGCCGTGTTTGAAATAACGGTATAAACAGCGATTGTTTTACTTAAATACTTCCAGCCGATAAAAACGACTATGGTATTAATAATCAAAGAAGACCAAGCTGGAGAAAATCCCAAAGTGTATTTTAAGGCTAGCGCAATACCTACCGTACCGCCATCACCCAAATTTGATCCAAGTAAAAAGCAATTTACACCTATAGCGTTGATAAACGTTCCAATTAAACATAAGATGATACTTTTATAATGATTTTTTATTAATGCTGTCATTGATTCACTCCCATTCTATTTCATTTAAATTTTAATCATGTCACAGACTATCTGCCATAACCTGTACTAAATATGATACTTAGCTGTACCTAACCTTAGACTGCAATAGCATACGCTTAATCGTCATAATCTATTTGGTATCAACAAAGTAAGTTGATGCTTCAGAAAATACAACTCCGTTTGAATCATATTAAAAAAGACACCTCATATGAGGCGTCATATATAAATCTAATTAGCATATTATAATATCAAAACGCAGTTTTTTTCAATAACATTTTAATATATTTTTAAAATTAGTTTTAACATTGGTAATAAGCACCATTTTCTTTTACAGACAAATGATTAAAGTTCAATTGTTTCACCACTCCGAATTTTATCAGCCATTTGGTTTAATTTTCTTAAACGATGATTGACACCGGATTTAGAAATTGTACCCGTAGACATCATTTCGCCTAATTCTTTCAGAGAAATTTCTTGATGCTCTATGCGTAACTTCGCTATTTCCCGTAATCGATCAGGAAGATTATCTAAACCAATTTCTTGGTCGATTAGTTGAATGCTTTCGACCTGCTTCATCGCTGCACTAACGGTTTTATTTAAATTCGCCGTTTCACAATTGACCAATCGATTTACGGAATTTCTCATATCTCTAACAATACGCACATCTTCAAATTTAAGTAATGCCTGATAGCCACCGATTAAACTCAAGAAATCAGAAATTTTTTCAGCTTCTTTTAAATAAGCAATGCTTCCTTTTTTTCGTTCTAGATGTTTAGCATTGAGTTCATATTCATTCATTAAATTCGTAATACCTTCGGAATGGTCTTCATACAATGAAAATATTTCTAAATGATAAGAAGATGTTTCTGGATTATTCACTGATCCACCCGCAAGAAAAGCACCTCGTAGATAACTTCTTTTCATTTCATCTTCACGAATCATCGCTTCATCTATTTCATGCGTAAAGACACCATTTTTCAATATACCTAATTCATCTAAAATTTCTTTAGCACGTGCTTTAATTCTACAAATATAAATATTGTTCTTTTTTAATTTCATTTTTTTTCTTACAAGTAGCTCTACTTCAACATTAAACACTTTTTTTATTAAGGAATATATCCGTCTTGCTGTCGTAGCATTTTCAGTTTGAACATTAATCACAAATTGTTGATTGGAAAGACTGAGTGCACCATTCATCCGTATAAGCGCACTGAGCTCTGCTTTTGCATTTGTTTCATCTACTTCTATTCTAGTCAGTTCATTTTTCATTTCTGATGCAAAGCTCATACATCTTCAGCCCCTTCTTATCTAAGTTTAATACTTAGTTTTTTTACGATTTTATTTATCTCGTTTAAATTCAATCGTTTCTGTCTCTCTCATAGCGATCTCGTAAATCATTTTAGACAAGACCTCTGTATTGTGTCGAACATAATTTTCTTGTGATACTTCCACCAAGTTTTCGTGCGTAAAAACTTTGATGTTTCGTGCTTCCATATCACTCATATTGCATTTAACTGGAACTGCCCCATCTTCTTTATAACGTTGTAAGACATCAGTGTTAAAAGTTTGGGTACTACATATAGCATAGTTTATACATTGACGACCCATGTGATTATGTATTGCTTCGACATGATCTAAGGCAGTGTAATGATTGGTCTCACCAGGTTGTGTCATAACATTTGATACATATAGCTTAGGCGCATCACAATTTAATAACGAATCCGCAATACCTTTAACGCATAAGTTTGAGATTACACTTGTATATAACGAACCTGGTCCTAAAACGATTAAGTCTGCATCCTCTATCGCTTCAACCGCTTCTTCCATAGGTTCTACATTTTCTGGTTCTAAAAATACACGTTCGATTTTTTTATTTTTTTTAGGAATTTTTGATTCACCATAAACAATTTCGCCATCTTCCATCACTGCATTTAAGCGTACACTAGAATTTGTAGATGGTATCACACGGCCTCTTATATTTAAAATTTTACTTAATTCTTTTACTGCATGGCCAAAATCATCATTCATATTCGTTAATGCAGCTATCAATAAGTTGCCTAAAGAATGACCTTCAACTTGATTTTCTTTAAAACGATATTGAAACAATCTTTCAATTGTTGATTCAGAATCACTGAGTGCTGAAATTACATTTCGTATGTCACCTGGTGCAGGAATATCCATTTCATTTCTGATTTTCCCCGTACTACCTCCATCATCAGCAACTGTGACAATCGTCGTAATATCTATCGGGAAGTCTTTTAAACCACGTGCTAAAACAGATAAACCTGTACCACCGCCAATAAGTACAAGTTTAATTCTTTTCATTTTTTCGTTTCACGCCACTTTCAATTTGAGCATCTCTATGATGCACATATACATTATAGTCAAAATTTTCATTAAGCTCTGCACCAATACGTTTTGCTAAAGCTACAGAACGATGCTGGCCTCCAGTACAACCAATCGCTATCACAAGTTGTGATTTACCTTCTTTTTTATAACCTGGAATCATAAATTTTAATAAATCCATTAATTTCTCATAAAAAATATTTGTTGCTTTCCATTTCATAACGTAATTATATACTGCTTCGTCTTCACCAGTTAATGGTCTGAGTTCATCTACATAATGCGGATTTGGCAAAAATCTCACATCAAACACTAAATCTGCATCCATTTGAATACCATGTTTAAACCCAAAACTTGTTACATTGATATTAAATGTTTGATAATTACTTTGATTAAAGTAATCTCCAATGCGCTTACGAAGCTCTTTAGGTTTCATAAATGATGTATCAATCGTATAATTTGCTAAACTTTGAATTTCAGCGAGTAAGCTGCGTTCTTCTTCAATTGCTTCAATTAATGAGCGCTGGCCTTGTTCGTTTAATGGATGTGCACGTCGCGTCTCTTTATAACGCGAAATCAACTTTTCGTTGGATGCTTCTAGGAACATCATATCAACGATAATGTCTGAGTTGCTTTTGATTTGATCGATTTCTTTAATCAATGATTTGAAAAGTTCTTTCCCTCTTAAATCAATGGCAATGGCAACCTTTTGCAACGAAGGATTTCCTTGACCCATTAATTCTACAAACTTCGGCAATAGTATTGGAGGTAAATTATCTACACAAAAATAACCGATATCTTCTAAACTTTGAATTACAACCGACTTACCTGCGCCAGACAAACCAGTCACAACTAATAATTCACTTTTAGTCACTTCTTTTTCTTCTCGTTGCATTGCTTTACACCATCCAAAGATTATTTTTAATATTCCATTTATAATATTGGAATTTTTTATCCATATACGCAATCGTTTTAACTTAGTCAGTTTATGACCACTATGCTATCACATTATATTTTACATGAAAAACGACTTTGGTAGTAGTTTTATCACTTAATTCACCTTAACTGCTATTGCAGACTGACTTAAAAGTAACAAAGTTGTTGCCAAAAATGTTAAAGGACCTTTATCTCTTTTTCGATTCACATCATTTATGAAAAGCAGCATCTCTTTACGACGTTTTAAAAATCATCACGCATACATCTGCATAAAAAAACTAAAACGCATAACTAGCGAATACTTCAACCTTAAAATGCGATTATGTAAAAAAGCTAGAATGCTCAACCTACATGATTCGTGTAAGGTTGGTACATTCTAGCTCTGTCTGAATCTCGTTATTATTTAATTAATTACAGTAAATAACGCGTTTATGCCTATGCTTCTATAACATCTTTTAATTCTTCAATATATGAAATTGCACTTTGTGCTGCAATACTGCCATCGCCTGTTGCAGTTACGATTTGACGTAGACCTTTTGCACGTACGTCACCAGCAGCATATACGCCTGGTATTTTCGTACTCATATCTTCATTAGTAACAATATAACCTACTTCATTTGTAATGCCTAAATTTTCAAATGGTGCTGTTAGTGGTTTCATACCAATGTATACGAAAACACCATCAGCATCTAATGTTTGTTCAGCACCATCTTTAGTAGATTCTAAAGTAACTGAACCAACTTTGCCGTCTTTTTCATTGATTGTTTTTAGAGTATGGCTCCAAATAAAATCGATTTTATCGTTTTTAAATGCACGATCTTGTAAGATTTTTTGCGCACGTAGTTCATCTCTACGGTGTACGATTGTTACACTATCAGCAAATTTTGTAAGGAATGTACCTTCCTCAACTGCTGAATCTCCACCACCGATAACAAATAATTTTTTGTTTTTGAAGAATGCACCATCACATACTGCACAATAACTTACACCGCGACCGCCTAATTCTTGTTCACCTGGCACACCAATTTTTTTATATTCAGCACCAGTAGATATAATCACAGCTCGTGCAGTAATTTCACTGTTTCCAAGATTTATAACTTTGTATTGACCTTTATCTTCTATTGATTTGATATCACCATATTGATATTTTGCACCAAATTTTTTAGCATGTTCAAACATTTTAGTTGATAAATCTGGCCCTGTTATCATTTCAAAACCTGGGAAATTTTCAACTTCTTCTGTATTTGCCATTTGTCCACCTGGCATACCACGTTCAATCATTACAGTACTTAAGTTTGCACGCGATGCATATACGGCAGCAGTCATACCAGCTGGTCCTGCGCCTACAATTGCAACATCAAAATCCACTTGTTCAGCCATTTAAATTGCCTCCTGTTTATTAATTCATTATACGCATTATATACGATTTCTTGCATTTCATAAAATTATATGCTTACCAAATAATCTATCGTTTTATTCAAACGATAAGCTGTTATATCAAACCATTCCAATACTTGTTGCTTCGTAATCTTAGCATCCATACTACGATAATACATATAAACAAAAGCTGCCACATAATCATCTACATATGTTAAATCTGCTTGTTCTGCTATAATTGCCTCTGCTTTATCAATCCATACAATAAATAATTCTGCGTTATTTTTCAAATATTCAATATTATACAACATTAACATGCCTCTATGAATGAAATCTAACTTATTTAACTGTAAACCTTGAATAAGATAAGTTAAATATAGTTTTTCATAATCATTCATATCTTCTAAGACAGCCCATATATCTTGTGTGAGTAGTACTTCACGACCCTTTAATTGATTTAACAAGAAAATCCCGTATAACCTATGATGACTATCATCACTTAATAATAGTGGTAACACTTGCTCGTTAAAGTACGACTTGCTTTGTTCAATGACCCAAGGTGCATAACCTACATCTACCTTAGATATTTCTTGTAACTTGGACCAAAAAAATTTGCTATCTTCAATATGATTGAGATGATAATGATTATGGCTCAACGCATTATACATTTGTATAGAAAGAAATTTCCCTTTTCTATAAAGAGGTTGTAACAATTTTTGGGAAGCTTCATATTGTTTTAAATAACATAGGACAATACCTAATTTGAATGATTCATCATCATTCATAGGTACAACTTTACTTAAAATATTTAAATACCGTTGATACTTTTCTTGTTCATTAGTGTTATACAATAATAATGTGTAATGGCAAAGCGCATGTACATCAGTATTGTCCTCATTAAGCAAACGTTCAAACATTACTTTAGCAGTATCATATTCATTGAGATAAAGGTAACACATAGCTAATAAATTTCTAACCACTCGATGATCTTGAATCGCTTCATTTTGATTCAAAATAAAATTTCTTGCTTCAGGTAGTCTACCTTGTGAGAATAAATATTGAAAAATGAGTTGAACAGCAAATAATTGACATTCAATCTCTATCTTTTCTTCTGAGTTATAAGTAACTTCAAACATTTCTTCTAACTCTTCTTGGTAGTCATCATCTTCTGCTAAAATGACGTAATTCATTCCAAATAAAAAAGCTTTATTTGCTTCATTTAGCGTAATATTCAGTTGACTGAGTTGATAGTAACTATCCATGACTGATTCTTGCTTTGCAATCATTTCATAAAAAATATGTTCTGCTCTATTGTTATAACCAAGATGTGCGAGACACTCTGATAATTTTACTTTAATTTCAAAAACATCAAATTCCTGGGGTGACATTTCAAGCACTTTTTCATAGTATTCTGCTGCCTTTTTATAATCTTGTTGTTGATATTTTTGGTCCGCTAATTTCCTATAAAAAGGACTGTCAAGCTTCATTGAAATAATTTTATTGTTGTTTTGCGCCATCCATGTTCACCTCCTGTATTTAGTCATTGTTTCAGTTGCATTGGATTTCCGTACGCCAATGTGTGATTAGGGATATCTCTAGATACTACAGTACCGGCACCAACTTTCACATAATCCCCAATTTTTACACCAGGCAAAATGGTTACATTGGCTCCGATTAACGTATGATTTCCAATATCAACATGCCCTGTTCGAAATTCATCTACTAAAAATTCATGCGTCAAAATAGTTGTATTATAACCTATGACACAGTTTTCACCAATCGTGATATATTCAGGATGCAATAAATCAGGTACGACTTTAAATGCAAATGCACTATGTCTACCTATATTCATATTTAATAAATTGCGATACATCCAATGCTTTAATTTCACATTAGGTAAGTAGCGACAAACTTCAACAATCACTGTTTGCTTAAACATTTTGACGCGGCTTATATAACGATACATATGCCACAACGGATTTTCACCGTCAACTTTTAACTTTTTTAAGTCACGCATTATATTCTATCACTTCACCTTTTGCTTTGACCATGTTAAAGGGCCAACATCTTTATATCGTGGTGCATTATATTTCACTCTTCTAACTATCATAAGGACAATTCCAGCAACTATAAGCACGACAGACATCAGTTGAGCAACACGTATGTCTCCAGTGAGCATTAAACTATCTGTGCGCAAACCTTCTACAAAGAATCTACCTATAGAATACCAGATAAGATATAGCGCGAAAGTATCACCTATACGTAAGTGTTTTCTTAATGAGATTAATATAACAAATCCTAGAATATCCCATATAGATTCGTATAAAAACGTCGGTTGGTAGTATTGGCCATCAATATACATATTATTAATAATAAAGTCCGGTATATGGATATTTTCTAAAAATGATTTAGACACAGGTCCACCATGAGCTTCATGATTCATAAAGTTACCCCATCGACCAATACCTTGTCCTAAAATCAAACTTGGCGCAATCACATCACCAATTTGAAATGGATTGATATTTTTTTGTTTACACACGAAAATACCTGTGATAAAACCACCAATTAGACCACCGTGGATAGCGATACCACCATACCAAATCATTGGTATTTCTATTGGATGTTGTGCATAGTATGGCCATTGAAAAATAACAAAATAGATTCTGGCTGCGATAAAACCAAAAATCGCACTCCAAAAGATGATATCAATCAATATATCTTTATCAAAACCTATGCGTTTAACACTTTCTTGAGCGATAAAATATCCTAATAGTATACCTGCGGCGATGATAATGCCATACCAATGAACCGAAATAGGACCAAGCTCAAATGCGATTGGATCAATATAATTCAATAACATCATTGATTCTCCTTATTGTTGCTACCGTTACGCATAATTTCAGCATTTAAGCGTTCATTGAATTCTTCTGCAGTGTTAATGCCCATAATATTAAGTCTGTAGTTCATCGCTGCAACTTCAATAATCACTGCTACGTTACGACCTGGTCTAACCGGTATTGTCTTTTTAGTAATCTCAGTATCTAAGATGCGCAATGTTTCCTCATTCAAGCCAACACGGTCATACAATTTATCTTTATGCCAATTTTCCAAATGAATATTTAAACGTAAACGCTTTTCAGTCAAAATGGAACCTGCACCAAACAGTGTCATGACATTAATAATACCTAACCCTCTAATTTCTAATAAATGCTCTATTAATTTAGGTGGCCTACCAATCAATTCATCTTTACTTATTTCTCTAATTTCTACGTTGTCATCCGCGACAAGTCTGTGACCACGCTTGATTAATTCAAGTGCTGTTTCACTTTTACCAATACCTGAGTCTCCTGTTATAAGCACACCGACACCATACACATCTACCAACACACCGTGCAATGAAGTTGTTCTTGCCAGCTCATGTTCTAAGAAAGTCGTTAAACGACTCATTAATTGCGTTGTTGCAACTGTTGATGTGATAAGCGGTGTATCAAACTCTTTAGCTGATGCTACAAGCTCTTCTGGCGGTTCTAAATCTCTTGTCACAATAATGGCTGGTGTTTCTGGCCGGCATAATTTTTTCATACGTCCTTTGCGCTCTTCATCAGGTAGTAGGTTATAAAATGACAACTCTGTTGTCCCTAACAATTGAATGCGGTCGGATGCATAGTGAGAAAAATATCCAGCCATTTCTAATCCTGGTCTTGATATATCTGTGTTTTTTATTTGTTTATTTAAGCCTGACTCTCCAGCTATAAGCTCAAGGTTAAAGCGTTCAATTAAACTCTTTGTTGTTAACATAGGTTCACCTCTATTAATATTTCTCCTGAAATTACATATGTCATTATCATATCAAAAAGGACTGATAATCTATATAAAAAAGTACAGAAGTCCAAAATAAATCCCATCGTAAACATCATACCTTATATTATTTATGAATGAAATTACTGTTACTGATTTAAACATTTAATTTATTTTAAATCATTGCGTTGACCACCCAACATGTCTAAATAAATTAAAATATTAGATATCAAAAAATACTCCATACATTCTGACATATGATGATGTCTACTTGTATGGAGTAAATAATATTTTATATGTTATTACAAAGTTTGTTCAATATAACGTTATACTTGAACAGTATCTCTTTCTAAAACTGGTTTTAAATATTGACCAGTATAGCTGCCCTTCACTTTTGCGATATCTTCTGGTGTGCCTGTTGCAACAATTGTGCCACCACCATCACCGCCTTCTGGACCTAAATCAATAATGTGATCAGCCATTTTTATAACGTCTAAATTGTGCTCAATGATAACAACTGTGTCACCATTATCAACCAATTTATTTAGTACTTTTAATAATCGACTAATATCATCAACATGCAAACCAGTGGTTGGTTCATCTAGGATATAGATAGAACGACCTGTAGAGCGTTTATGCAATTCTGAAGCAAGTTTAACACGTTGTGCTTCACCACCAGATAATGTCGTAGCCGGTTGTCCTAAAGTAACATAACCTAAACCAACATCAACTAGTGTTTTCAATTTACGATGTATTTTAGGCACATTTTCAAAAAAGTTTGTTGCTTCTTCGGCAGTCATAGCCAAGACATCTGCAATGTTTTGACCTTTGTATGTTACTTCAAGCGTTTCACGATTGTATCTAGTACCACCACAAACTTCACAAGGCACATAAACATCTGGTAAAAAGTGCATTTCTATTTTAATGATACCGTCACCTTTACACGCTTCACAACGACCACCTTTAACATTAAAACTAAAGCGGCCTTTAGAATAACCTCTCACTTTTGCTTCATTCGTTTGTGCAAAAATATCTCGTATATTATCAAAAACACCAGTATAGGTTGCTGGATTAGAACGTGGGGTTCTACCAATCGGTGATTGATCAATATCAATAATACGATCAAGTTGGTCTATACCGTTAATTTCATCATAATCTCCTGGTTTGACTTTAGATTTATTAATCTTCTTAGCTAATGACTTATACAATACTTCATTGACTAATGTACTTTTACCAGAACCAGACACACCTGTAACAACATTCATCGTTGAAAGCGGAAAATCTACACTAACATCTTTCAAATTATTACTACGTGCACCTTTAACACTAATCTTTCTATCCGTAACTTCACGACGTGATTCTGGCACCTCAATTTTTTTCTTACCACTCAAATATTGACCTGTTAATGAATTTGTATTTGCCATAACTTGTTTAGGCGTACCACTAGCAACAATTTCACCACCGTGTTCACCAGCACCTGGTCCTACGTCTACTAAGTAATCTGCAGCACGCATCGTATCATCATCATGTTCAACAACGATTAAAGTGTTACCTAGATCGCGCATTTCTTTTAATGTGCTAATTAACCGATCATTATCACGTTGATGCAAGCCTATAGAAGGTTCATCTAAAACATATAATACACCAGAAAGCCTAGAACCAATCTGAGTTGCCAAACGTATGCGTTGCGCCTCACCACCTGATAAAGAGCCAGATGCACGATTTAAGGTTAAGTACTCTAAACCTACGTTATATAAAAATTCTAATCTCGAATTAATCTCTTTTAGAATTTGATTGGCAATTTTTCTGTCTTGTTCTGACAATGTGATATGTTCATAGTTATATAATGCATCTTTAATTGAACGTTCTACCACTTCACCAATGTTTTTCCCATCCACATATACTGATAAGGCTTCACGGCTTAATCGTTTACCGTGGCAAGTTTCACAAGTGAGTTCTGTCATGTATTTGCTCATCATTTCTCTTACAAGTTCTGAAGGAGAATCATGATAACGTCTATTGATATTATTAATCACACCTTCAAACGCCATTGTACGTTTTCTCGTTTGGCCATTTCGTTGCTTGAATGTAAATTCAATTTCTTTATCTTTGGAACCATAAAGAATAATATCCTTTTGACGTTCAGTTAATTTTTTGAATGGTTTGTCCATATTTATTTTATAGACTTCACAAACACGATTTAATAATGTTGGATAAAAGTCTGAACTTGATGATTCCCAGGCAACGATTGCACCTTCATTCAATGATTTTTCTTTATCAGGAACGACTAAGTCTAAATCGACCATCAGTTTTTGTCCTAAACCATCACAAGTTGGACAAGCACCGAATGGGCTGTTAAAGCTAAACATTCGTGGTTCTAATTCTCCGATTGAGAATCCGCAAATGGGACAAGCATGATTTTCGGAAAATTTTAACTCATCGCCACCAATAATATCTACGATTAAGTTACCTTCAGCTAATTGCAACGCCGTTTCTATAGAATCTGCTAGACGTGTTTCAATACCTTCTTTGATTACAAGGCGATCTATGACAACTTCTATCGTATGATTCTTATTTTTATCTAAATTCGGCACTTCATTAACATCAGTAATTTCGCCATCAACACGCACACGTACATATCCCTTTTTACTAATATCATCAATTAATTTTTCGTGCGCACCTTTTCTATGAGTTACTACAGGCGCCAGTAATTGAATCTTACTACGCTCTTCAAGTTGTAAAACTTGATCGACCATTTGTTGCACAGTTTGAGATTCAATTTCGATACCATGATTTGGGCAAAATGGCTTCCCAACACGCGCATATAACAGACGAATATAATCATAAATTTCAGTAACTGTTGCAACTGTAGATCTTGGGTTTTTACTCGTTGTTTTTTGGTCTATTGAAATCGCAGGAGATAAACCTTCAATCGTATCGACATCTGGCTTGTCCATTTGTCCTAAAAACTGTCTTGCATAAGCACTTAATGACTCTACATATCTACGTTGACCTTCTGCATAAATCGTATCAAAAGCCAATGAAGATTTGCCTGATCCAGATAAACCTGTCATAACTATAAGTTTATTTTTAGGTATTTCAATATCAACATCTTTTAAATTATGGGCACGTGCCCCTTTAACTACAATGGATGGTTGTTTCATTTTCGTCACCCTTCTGCTTTTAATTCAAACAACATATCTCTGAGTTCAGTTGCTTTTTCAAAATCTAAGTCTTTAGCTGCTTGCTTCATTTCTTTTTCTATATTATCAATCGTTTTCTCACGCTCTTTTTTCGTCATTTTCTTAGGTACTTCCGTACGTTTTGCTTCGTTTGTTTCATCTGTTTCAACAGTAGCACTGATTACATCATGAATTTTTTTATTAATAGTAGTTGGTGTAATATTATACTTTTCATTATATGCTTGTTGAATCGATCTACGACGCTCTGTTTCATCAAGTGCATAGCGCATTGAATCCGTAATTTTATCACCATACATAATCACTTCACCACCACTATTACGGGCTGCACGACCTACTGTTTGGACAAGTGATCTCTGAGAGCGTAAGAAACCTTCTTTATCTGCATCTAAAATAACGACTAGTGATACTTCTGGTATATCAATACCCTCCCTTAATAAGTTAATACCAACGATCACATCGTAGGTACCCACACGTAAATCTCGAATAATTTCAATTCGCTCTAAAGTTTTAATTTCTGAATGTAAATAATTCACTTTAATGCCTGCTTCTTTCATATACGTGGTTAAGTCTTCACTCATCTTTTTAGTCAATGTCGTTACTAAAACACGTTCATTTCGTTCAATACGCGTTTGTATTTCGCCAAGCAGATCATCAATTTGATTTTCTGTAGGTCTCACTTCAATTTTAGGATCTAATAATCCTGTTGGACGAATGATTTGCTCCACCATTTCATCTGTATGTTCTAATTCATAAGGTCCTGGTGTAGCAGATACATATACGAGTTGTTTCGTTTTTTCTTCAAATTCTTCAAATTTTAACGGTCTATTGTCTAAAGCACTTGGTAGCCTAAATCCATGATCCACAAGTACTTGTTTACGCGCACGGTCACCATTATACATACCTCTAATTTGTGGTAATGTCACATGTGACTCATCAATCATCACAAGCCAGTCATCTCCAAAATAGTCAAGCAATGTATAAGGCGTGGAACCCATGGGTCTAAGTGTCAAATGTACAGAATAATTTTCAATACCTGAACAAAATCCCATCTCTCTCATCATTTCCAAATCATAATTCGTTCTTTGTTCTAAGCGCTGAGCTTCAAGCAATTTATTCTCAGAACGCAATTCTGATAATCGTTCTTCAAGTTCATTTTCAATACGTTGGATGGCAGATTTCATTTTTTCTTCTCGTGTAACGAAGTGAGAAGCTGGGAAAATAGCAAAATGATCGCGCTCTCTCAACACTTCTCCAGTTAAGTAATTAACCTCACGTATTCTATCTATTTCATCTCCGAAAAATTCAACGCGAATACACATTTCTTCACGAGAGGCAGGAAATATTTCTACAACATCTCCTCTAACTCGGAACGTACCACGTCTGAAATCTATATCATTTCTTGTGTATTGCACATCTACTAATTTTTTAAGTAACTCGCTTCTGTCCATTTCCATACCTACACGAACACTAACCACTAAGTCCCGATATTCTTCTGGATTACCTAAACCATAGATACAGCTCACACTAGCTATGATAATAACGTCATCTCTTTCAAATAGTGCACTTGTCGCAGAGTGACGCAATTGGTCAATTTCATCATTAATTGACGCATCTTTTTCAATAAATGTGTCAGTTGATGGTACATACGCCTCTGGTTGATAATAATCGTAGTAACTGACAAAATACTCGACTCTATTTTCAGGAAAGAATTCTTTAAATTCACTATATAATTGTCCTGCTAACGTTTTGTTATGGGCGATGATTAAAGTCGGTTTACCAACTTGTTGAATCACATTACTCATTGTAAATGTCTTACCTGTACCCGTAGCTCCAAGTAAAGTCTGATGTCTCTTACCCGCATTCACACCATCTACAATTTGTCGAATCGCTTCTGGTTGATCACCTTTAGGATCAAAATTCGATTGTAATTTAAATGGGTAGTGTTCCATAATGACACATGCCTCCTATTATATTTCTATCCGTTCGAACATAGTTTAAATATCTCATTTAATACGCGACTTACTATAGTGGCTGTAACTATATTTTACTTAAGTATACTATTAACAGTTTACATTTTAACAGATTTATTACCTTTAATACAAACATTTGTTCGCAAAAATGATATTTCACTAAATAAAAACAAACACAGTATAATACCATGTTTGTTTGCGTTCATAAATTTTTATTCAGATAAAATGAAGTTAAATAATTATATATCTTTCATCATGCTATTACAATTAAGTTGCTTAACGCTTAATACTTAATCATCTTCTTTTTTATGGAGTTCTAGTTGGTCAATAATTAAGTAACCTGCTAATAACGAAGCAACGTCTATAAAAATAATCCATTCATCATGAAAAAATCCTTTTTCAATTGAAGTACCTATTAAAATCAAAGTTAAAATCGTACCTACCCATTTACTTCTAGTCAGTACGCTAAACAATACGACAAGTATGCATGGAAAAAAAGATGCAAGTATATACCAGATCATTCATGTCACCCGTTCCTATTATTTAAAATAGACATCGTTGTTTCTCGTAATTCCGATTTCGGTATAAATCTCTCTGTAAGCATTTCAGGAATAATATTTTCTATAAAATCTTGTACTGAATTCAAATGATCAAATTGCATGATTGTTTCTAATGACATTTCGTATATTTCAAAAAATAGTGGTTCAGGATTACGTTTTTGAATTTCACCAAATGTTTCATATAACAAATCAATTTTATCAGCAACTGATAAGATTTGACCTTCTAACGAATCGTCTTTTCCTTCTTGCAGTCGCTCTCGGTATATGGATTGATATTGCTCTGGTATTTCTTCGTTTATAAAATGATCTACCATTTCTTCTTCTACTTGTGAGAATAATTTTTTTAATTCTCCACTCGCATATTTGACTGGCGTTTTAATATCCCCTGTAAAAATTTCGGCGAAATCATGGTTTAAGGCTTTTTCGTATAAGCTTTTCCAATCTACTTTATTGCCGTGATATTCTTCTACTGTACCTAAATACTGTGCAATTTTAGTCACTTTAAAAGAATGTGCAGCAACATTATGCTCAAAATATTTAAATTTCCCAGGCAATCGTATTAATTTTTCTAAGTCTGATAAACGTTTAAAATATTGATGTACTCCCATGATAGCGCCTCCTCATTTATTTAATGATTGATTATACTTGATTTTATAATATCATTCCATATGTAAAATGTCTTTTTAATGCCGTTAAATATCATCAAATCGTTCTAATTTTAAAATATAACTTACTTTTTTGTCTTTCAAGTTTTACTCATTTTACAAGATTCAAAAATAATAAGACTGTAATAAATTTTAGTGAAAATCATATTGAGTGTAAAAAATACTGATTCTGACACGTTTAGCCTGCACGCAGGGCCTCTAAAATAATAAGCCCGAGACATGTTTATGTCCCGGGCTATACATTAAGAATATTGTTACAATTTCAGATGAAACTGCTAGATATAAGTTTTTATTTTTTAATGAATATAATTATATTGTCCTGAATTGTAAATCGTTCTATAGGATTTTTGTCCCAAGCCTTGCATGTTCATCTCTGAAACTAAAATGGATCCATCACTGTTTTGACGTTCTACAATCCCTACATGACCATAATTTCCAGCGCTACTCTGTAAAATAGCACCTACTTCAGGTGTAGCATTAACCACATAACCATTTTGACGCGCAGCCGATGCCCAGTTATTAGCATTGCCCCATAAATTGCCTATAGATTTACCAAGTTGTTGACGTCTATCAAAAGCATAGTATGTACACTGCCCCCAAGCATAATAATTCTGCCCACCGGCTACATAGTGTTTTGATTGATAGCTATTATTGTGAAGGTTGTGACCATTTGAAGTGGTATTGCGCGCATCAACACTGTTATTTGACCAAGATTGCTGCTTTACTGGTATATAATCGTTCGCTAATCTTGTGAAAGCATTACTGTTTTCAGTTGTTACCCCTGTTGTGAATGGATCATTATTCGAGTCACTTTGTACGTATGCACTCTGTAGTTGGTTGTCTAAATGTGACGATCCTTTTTCAGAAACTGCAATGAGTTGCCCAGGATAAATTGTTTCAGTAATGAATGGATTTAATTGATAAAGTTCATTTAAACTGAGGTGATGTTTATTCGCAATACTTTGAAGTGTATCGCCTTCTTTAACTTCAACAATATCTTCGTCAGGTAATACAAGCGTTTGCCCAACCTTAACCGACTGCACAAATTCCATATGATTCAATGATTGTATCGTATGAGTCGTTGTTGCGAATGCATGCGCTATATTTGATAAATCCGTATCTTCTTTCACTGTATGTACTTGATCAGCTGACGCTAGACCATTCATTCCAAAAAACAGTGCTGCAGAAGTTACAGAAAAAGTTAAGCCTTTCTTCATGATGTATTTCAATCCTTTGCTGTCTAATTTTATTCAATATTTAATCAATCATAATATAGCATATTCTCTGAATACTTTTACCCTTGTTATCGTTTTGTAATGCAAAAGATATTTTTGAATGAATCCCCTTTTAACGCTTTAATCATAGCTTTCTTATCTTTATCACAATAGTTTTAATCACCTTTGAATATCTGTTAACTTTAACTGTAATATTTAAGTTTGTATTTTACATATAAATAGTAGTTTATCTAAAAATCACTGAAATAAATTAAGCAGTCGTTTCGTATGAACGTGTCAGTCTTGCCTACTTTATACTGCTATAAAAAATATGAGTAAGTTAGAAAACAATAAGTTATACATTGGTTTCTAGCTCACTCATAAAGTTATGAATAATAATTGTTCTATTTAAGTATTAATCTTTTTCTGAATGATTCAGATTCATTTGCTTGCGTAGATAAGCTTCGATAAACGGTCCTAAATCACCATCCATGACTGCATCGACTTTACCGGTTTCTTCGTTTGTTCTATGATCTTTAACCATTGCATATGGATGGAATACATAAGATCTAATTTGACTTCCCCAACCGATTTCTTTTTGTTCTCCACGGATTTCGGCCATTTCTTGTTCTTGTTCCTCAATTTTTAATTGATATAGTTTAGACTTCAATGTTTTCATTGCAGCCTCTCTGTTTTTGATCTGTGAACGTTCATTCTGGTTATTTACCACAATACCTGTTGGATGATGGGTAATTCTAATAGCAGATTCGGTTTTATTGATATGTTGACCACCTGCGCCCGAAGCTCTAAATGTATCAACAGTAATATCATCAGGATTGATTTCTACTTCTATTTCAGTGTTATTAAATTGTGGTATGACATCACATGAAGCAAAAGATGTATGTCGACGACCAGATGAATCAAACGGTGATATGCGTACGAGTCGATGTACACCTTTCTCGGCTTTTAAAAAACCATATGCATTATGACCTTTCACAATCATTGTTACACTTTTTACGCCCGCTTCATCTCCAGGTAAATAGTCTGCGATTTCAACTTTAAAGCCTTTTTGCTCACAGTAGCGTTGATACATTCTCAACAACATATTTGTCCAATCTTGTGATTCAGTACCACCTGCACCAGGATGCAATTCAATAATTGCATCATTCGCGTCATAAGGCCCATCTAACAATAATTGTAGTTCAAATTGGTTTAATTCGTTTTGAAAATGAGTGACGCTCGCTTCTAAATCGTCTTTCATCGACGTATCGTCTTCTTCTAACAATAATTCTCGTGTCGTTTCCATATCTTCTATATTTGCTTCTAAATCTCTGTACGCATTGACAACAGATTTTAAAGCATTATTTTTATCTATTACGTCTTGCGCTTTATCTTGATTATCCCAAAACGAAGGATCCGCCATCATTTCTTCGTATTCTTGTATGTTTGTCTCTTTTTCTTCTAAGTCAAAGAGACCCCCTAAGTTGTTCTAACTTTTCTTTATAAGCATCTAAATTACGCTTAATTTCAGATAATTCCATTATGCATCTCTCCTAAATTTTTCGAATGAAGTATAATTACTAAATTAATTACTAGACTATCATACATATGATACAAAATATAAACTGTTAATTTCAACTTAAGCACCAAATCGCTGCTAGCTTATGTTAAAAAAACATCTTTCACAGTTAAACGCTACAATTTAACTGTAAAAGATGCCTGACATATAAAAATAATTCAAATAGTGAAATCCTGTCTCACATGTGTATCATATTAGATAAACTTAAGCGCCATGACAGTTTTTATACTTCTTACCACTACCGCAAGGACATGGGTCATTTCTACCTATATGTTCATCTTTAACATAAGGCTCTGCTTTCGCTTTTTCTTTTCCATCTTCTGCTGATACATGCTCAGCTTTACCAAAATCAGTTGTCTTATCACGTTCTACGTCATCTTCAACGGAAATCACTGATTTTAGAATATATTTACTTACGTCTTCTTCAATGTTTTGCATCATAGTATCAAATAATTGGTGACCTTCATTTTGATAGTCACGTAGTGGATTTTGTTGTCCATACGAACGTAAGTGAATACCTTGACGCAATTGATCCATTGTATCGATATGGTCTGTCCAATGTGTGTCAATAGAGCGAAGTAAAATCATACGTTCAAATTCATCAAACTGACTACCAATTTTTTCTTTTTGCTCTTTTAATGCTATTTCTATTTTTGACCATACAACCTCAAAAATATCATCATTATCTTTTCCATTAATATCTTCAACTTTTAATTCGCCTTCATTCAAGAAGACGTCTTCTACATAGTTGATGAATGGTTCATAGTCTGGATCGTCATCTTCTTCATTTACATAATATTGAATACTTCTTTCTAATGTAGAGCGTAGCATTGCGTTAATTAATTCGCTACTTTCATCGCTGTCAATAATATCATTACGTTCACTATAGATAATTTCACGTTGTTTACGCAGTACATCATCATACTCAAGGACACGTTTACGAGCGTCAAAGTTATTACCTTCAACACGTTTTTGAGCTGATTCAACAGCACGAGAAACCATTTTAGATTCAATTGGTGTTGAATCATCCATACCCAATCGATTCATCATATTTTGTAAACGTTCCGAACCAAAGCGCACCATTAACTCATCTTGTAACGATAGATAGAAACGGCTATCACCTTTGTCACCTTGACGACCTGAACGACCACGTAATTGGTCATCTATACGACGTGATTCATGGCGCTCCGTACCAATTACTGCTAAACCACCAATTTCTTCAACACCATCACCTAATTTGATATCCGTACCACGGCCAGCCATGTTGGTAGCTATTGTCACTGCACCGCGTTGGCCAGCACTTGCGATAATGTCCGCTTCACGTTCGTGATTTTTCGCATTTAAGACATCATGACGTACGCCATGTTTTTTCAATAAGTTAGAAATATATTCACTTGTTTCAACGGCAACAGTCCCTAATAAGACTGGTTGACCTTGTTTGTGCTTTTGAATGACATCTTCTACAACTGCATCAAATTTACCTTTTTGACTGATATAAATTAAATCTGGCTTATCAATACGTTGTACTGGTCTGTTCGTAGGAATTTGTGTAACTGTCATATTGTAAATATTTCTAAATTCTTCTTCTTCCGTTTTTGCAGTACCTGTCATCCCAGATAATTTATTATACATTCTGAAGTAGTTTTGGAATGTAATTGAAGCCATTGTTTTGGATTCGTTTTGAATTTTCACACCTTCTTTAGCTTCAATCGCTTGGTGCAATCCTTCTGAAAAACGACGTCCAGGCATTGTACGTCCTGTAAATTGGTCAACAATCAATACTTCGCCGTTGTTCACCATATAATCTACGTCTCTTTGTAACGTAACATGCGCACGTAACGCTGTATTAATATGACTGATGATATCAACATTTTTCACGTCGTAAAGGTTATCAATTTTAAACATACGCTCTGCTTTATCAATACCTTGTTCTGTTAATTGCACAGCTTTTGTCTTTTCATCATAATTATAATCATCTTCGTTTTTAAGCATTTTAGCAAAAACATTTGCTTGCGTATAAAGTGACGTTGACTTCTCCGCCTCTCCTGAAATAATAAGCGGCGTACGTGCTTCATCAATTAAGATTGAATCTACTTCATCAATAATCGCAAAATTAAGTGGTCTCATCACGCGTTCTTCTGCATAATTCACCATGTTATCACGTAAGTAGTCAAATCCTAATTCGTTGTTGGTACTATAAGTAATATCACATGCGTAAGCTTCTCTTTTCTCTGCAGTAGTTTTACTATTTAAGTTCAAACCAACACTTAATCCAAGAAATTCATATAATTCTGCCATTTCTTCACTCTGTACACTAGATAAATATTCATTGACTGTAATAACATGTACACCGCGTCCTGTTAACGCATTTAAATAAACTGGCATTGTCGCCGTTAACGTTTTACCTTCACCAGTTCTCATTTCAGAAATGTCGCCACCATGAATGGCTATACCACCCATAACTTGTACTTTATAAGGAATCATGTTGAACACACGTTTTGACCCTTCTCTTACCAATGCAAAGGCTTCTGGTAAAATATCATCTAAAATTTTATTTTGCTTTTTAATATCGTCTTCTGCTTGAACTTGCGCTTGAAAATTTTTTGTCTTTTCTTTAATTTCTTCATCAGTTAATATCGACATATCCTCTTCTAGTGCAAGGACTTTGTCGGCTAATTTACCAAGGCGTTTTATTTCTCTTTTATTGCCATCTGCAATTTTTGATAAAAAACCCATTCTGTTCGCTCCTTTAGCTATATAACTCTTAGTTTACAACAATTTATAATATCATTTATAAGCCTAAATTTACACTTATTACGTTTATCGTGCCATCTATACTATATTTACTTACATGTTTTTGAATACAAATTATAATATTGACTCATTTAAAATATACACAACATACATGTTCACTTTCAAATTATTACATAATAACACAGCAAAAAATGAGCGTCCATGATTTCACTCAATCATGGACGCTACTACTTTTATAAATATGATACTAATTTAATTAAATTATTCAGTTGTTTCAATCAGTCCATATTTGCCATCTTTTCTTTTATAAACTATGCTCGTACCATCTGTTTCACGATCTGTAAAAATGAAGAAATCATGGCCCAATAAATCCATTTGCAATACTGCTTCTTCAGAATCCATAGGTTTTAAACTGAAATTTTTTGAACGAATAATCTCAATTTCACTAAAATTGTCATCATTTTGAAGATTTTCTGCTTCTTGTTCTTCAGGTAATGATGCAAAAGCTTCTTGTTCGTCATTTTTTCTATTTTTACGATTTACACGCGTTTTATATTTTCTAACTTGTCTTTCCAATTTGCTATTAATTAAATCAATACCAGCGTATAAATCATCATGACGTTCTTCCGCTCTTAGCGTAACATTTTTCAATGGAATAGTTACTTCTATTTTAGTTGCTGAGTTTTGGTACGTTTTAACTTTAACGTGTGCAGTTGCATTTGGCACATTGTTAAAGTAACGTTCTAATTTACCAATTTTCTCCTCAATATAGTTGCGAATCGCATCAGTAATAGTGAGGTTCTCTCCGTGAATTTCAAATCTGATCATAGTAATCGACTCCTTTAAAACCTCTATATTGGTAATAGTGCTTATTTCTATAATACCACGAATAACCTAGCGTGCAAACGTAAACACATCGAATTTTCTGATTTTTCTATCAAGTAATAGCTGTGCCGCATTATGAACCGTTAAGCCCGTAGTATAAATGTCATCGATCAATAAAATACATTTTCCTTTTAAATCCACACTTTGTTCCATTACAAAAGGATTGGGTCGTTGCATACGTTTTTCTTTACTTAATTCTGATTGTTTAATATGTGAGTGTGTGGCAAGCAGACAATAATACTTAACTTTTTGTATGTCTAATACTAGTTGTACGGGGTTAAATGTTCTTTCTTTATCTCTAAATAAAGGGGACGGTATGGGGATAATGTAATCATATTTGTAATGAGGCAATTTAACTTTTTCTGCGATTATTTCTGCGATTGCAACATCTCTTTGAAATTTATATTGTTGAATCATTTCTTTTACAATGCCGTCATATCGGTAATGACAATACAATTTATTCATTAATTTAAACTTCGAAGCTAACTCGGCACAATCCGAACATAATATTTCAGTTTCATTGCGTAACTTCAAACATGTTGCACATCGATTCGTCGTCTTTAATTTCATTACCTCCCAGAGATGATTGCAATCATCGCACAATTTTGAAGCCTTTTTGTAAAACGTAAATGCATTTAAAGGTTCTGAATAATAGATGTGACAATATAAACATTTCGCAGTCAATCTATCCACCCTCTTTTTTGTGCAAGTTGATTCATTTTCCTTATCTGATATTGAGCTTTAATCATAGATAGTGTGATCCCTTCATGCAAACAAAATACACTTCCTGTAGGTGTTTCTGCTTTTCTTCCAACTCTTCCTGATATTTGAATGATGGCACTCGTTTCAAACTGATGACTGTTTATGATTACAACATCAAGTTTTGCCATAGTAAAGCCTCTTTCTAAAATGGTAGTGGTGAAAACAACGGTATGTTCCCCGTTTCTCAAACGTTTCACCTTATCAAAACGAAATACATCATTGCTGTAGACATATGTTAAAGATGGAATTTCAGCTTTATATAACTGATACAGTTGTTTCATTAAAGTAATATTGTTAAAAAAGACTAGCGTATATCGTCGTTGATTGACTTGATGTTGTAAAAATCGTAATAATTTATATTGCTTTTTATTGGGATTGATTCTAAGGAATTTAAATTGAGGCACGGGTAAAGGATGTCTATGAAAACGTGCAGGTAATTGAATAATTTCTAAATTGCTAATTTGTTTCATTAAAGCTTTTGTTGGTGTGGCAGTCATTAATATATGACAGTGTTTTAACTTCGAGGCATGCTGCAATGCTTGTATTAACGTTGGTTCTGTAGGTAAAGGAAAGGCATCTACTTCATCTACAATTATCACATCAAAATGTTGTTTGAAACGATAGAGTTGATGAATTGTGGCGATAACAAAATGGCCATTATACTGTTGCTGTGATGATTGATGCAATACATCTATTTTTTCTTCGTGAAAAGCTGCTTTAATCCTCATGCTGACTTCTAAAACAACATCAACTCGAGGAGATACAATTGCGACATTATGACCGTGGTTCCGCGCAAATTTAATTCCTTCAAATATCATCTCAGTTTTACCTGCACCTGTGACTGCATGGAGCAATAGTGAACGAAAGCCTGCAATCGCTGATACAATTTTGTCAGATGCAAATTGTTGTTGTTCTGATAATTTGAATGGTAATTGATAATGACAAGGTGTCATTACATTCTGACTTTCTATGATATAGATTTCAGTTATATTATCCATTCTACCCATATTGATACAATTTCTACAGTAGACAATCTCCTTATCTAACACTGTTGATAGATATTTGTAAAAATGCGTTTGTCGGCGTGAGTGACATTGAGCACATGTCCAATAGCCATTATCTAATACCACACCTTTTGTTGTTTGCTTTATACGTTCATCTGTTAATAAGGATTTATCATTAATCATTCTTCCATAATATTTAATTGTATGTTTCCTCCAAACCAAAAAGCGAGTCAAAAATTAAATTTCACTTTAATTTCAAAGACCCGCCATAAAATAAATAATTTATTTGTTATTCGTACAGTAATTTAAATGCTAAACAACTCATTTGTCATATTATGGTTGGCATCAATGACTGAACGAAGTGTTGGTTTCACTATACATCTCTTGCAAAAATACTACTTTTCTTAAAAATGATAATAAGACTTTTGAATCTATAATTTAGTCTATACGAATAGATCTACCAGTGAAACCTAAGCCCATACCGCCTGGTCCTAAATGAGCTGCGACCACAGGGCCTAAATTTGAACGGTGTACTTTATATTGTGGATAGTTTTTTTGTAATTCATTGTACAGCCAGTCTGTATCCTCTTGAACATCTCCACCTATAACTAATAACGTAACCTCTTCATAATCTTTAACGATATCAATCACTTTATTGATAATTTCTTTAAGCGCACGTTTTTTAGTGCGTATTTTTTCATCTGGCAAAATTAAACCGTCTTCAAACCTTAAGACTGGTTTCATTTTTAACATCGTACCAATCCACGCTTGGGCTCCTGTAATACGACCACTTTTTTGCAAGTTTTTTAAATCGTCTACCATCAATCTCGCACCAGTGACTTCTCGCATTGCTTCAAGCTCTTTAATAATAGCGTTCGGTGTTTCATTTTGTTCAATTAATTCAATTGCTCGTAATACGAAACTCCCCATTGCCATAGCTGAAATTTTCGAATCAAACGTATGAACATTAATACCTTCAACCATTTCACCCGCTTGTGTAGCTGTTTGATAAGTACCACTGATACCTGAAGAAAGGAAAACGCCTATGACATCCGTATAGCCTTCATCACGTAATTGTTCGTATTTAGTTACAAATTCACCGATTGCCGGCTGACTTGTCGTAGGAATTGTTTTAGATGCTTTCATTCTTTCGTAGAATTCATTTGCTGAAATAGATGCATTTTCTTCAAAATTTTCACCGTTATCAAAAGTTACACTTAGTGGGGCAATATTTATATTATATTTATCAATTAATGTTTGAGATAGATAACTCGTTGAATCTGTTAATACAGCAATTTTCATCATAATCCTCCTCAATTATACTCACAACTATGATACATTATTTTATATTAAAAGAAAATTTATTTTTACATTAAACTTGAATTCAGAACCGTGTATAATAATAGATATTGATCGAAACTATGACTGGAGTGTTTAAATATGGATGAATCAATCATAACAATAAAGCAAGAACATATGATAGAAAATGTAATTAGCAAATCACGCTTTATTGCCCATATCAAACCTGTTGAATCTGAAGCAGACGCTAAAGACTTTATCAACTTGGTAAAATCAGAACATCGGGAAGCGACACATAATTGTTCAGCCTATACAGTTGGAGCACAGATGAATATTCAAAAAGCAAATGATGACGGAGAGCCAAGTGGAACTGCAGGCGTACCAATGCTTGAAATATTAAAAAAACTAGAAGTTCACAATGTTTGTGTCGTAGTTACACGTTATTTCGGTGGTATAAAATTGGGCGGCGGTGGTTTAATAAGAGCATATAGTGGTGCTGTGAGAGATGTTATTTATGAAGTAGGACGTGTTGCTTTGCGTTCAGCAATACCAACTACAATCACTATCGATTATGATCTTACAGGTAAATTTGAATATGAATTAGCACAAACATCATTCTTCTTACGAAACACAACCTACACAGACAAAGTGAGTTATCAAATAGACGTGGTAGAAGCGGAGTATGACGATTTTATTGCTTTTCTAAATAAAATCACTTCTGGTAACTATGATTTAGATGAGCAATCTATCATTAAGCTACCATTTGACATACCAACAAACTAAACCATTTCCATTTCAGTTTATGACCTTTCAAAAATGCATAACTGTCATACAATTATCAGGTAAACATAAACTTACCGCTATACATTGATGCATGTGATGAATGTATAATTTGAAAAATTAAGTATTATCAGTCGTGACTTTGTAAATCATTGTTAATCATATAAAATTAGAACCTGAGATATTCATATCTCAGGTTCTAATTAGGTAGTTTATCTATTCATCTTCTTTATGTCGCTCTTTATTTTCAATTAATTTTAAGAGCGGTCTATAATCATCATCGATTAATCCTGTAAATTCAACAATGAGTTCAATCGTAATGAGTATGAGCACAAGCATCATGAGTACACCCCATGGTTGTGATAAATACAAAATAATACTTGAAAGACTAAATAACAACGCGATTGAATATATCAGTATTACTGTTTGGCGATGTGAATAACCTAATTCTAGTAATTTATGGTGTAAATGCGATTTATCCGCTTGCATAATACGTTGCCCTTTTTTCACACGTCGTATCATAGCAAATAAAGTATCTATGAACGGTACTGCTAAAATAACAATCGGGAAGAATAAAGACACAAACGTAATATTTTTGAAACCTAAAAGCGAAAGAAAACCAACAATAAAACCAACAAGCAATGCGCCGCTATCACCTAAAAATATTTTAGCCGGATGAAAATTAAAACATAAGAAACCTAATAGCGCACCGATAAGCACACTACAGATCATTATGATAAATATATTTGCCTGTAATATTGCGATGAAACCAATAGTCATCAGAGCGATAGTTGCTACACCAGATGCCAAACCATCCAATCCATCAATTAAGTTAATCGCATTGGTAATCGCTACAATCCATATCACAGTAATCGGAACACCTAAAATACCAAAATGTATTGTCGGTCCAATCGGTAATGAGATGAAATCTATGGTTACGCCGTAGTAAACGACAACCAGTGCTGCAATCACTTGTCCTAATAATTTTAAGATTGGCGTTAAATCATAGATATCATCTATTAACCCTACTAAGTAGATTAATACTGCTCCAATGACAAGTGGCTTCACCTCTGTTTCAATTGGATGCCCTAACCAAATCCCCAATAAAAAGGAAAGTAGTATCACAGTACCTCCTAAGACAGAAGTTGGTTTTTTATGTACTTTCCTAAAATTAGGTTGGTCAACGACGCCCAATTTATGGGAAACCTTTATGACAATGGGAGTAAGTATTAAACTGACAATCATTGAAAAAATGATTAATAATAACGTATACATCAGTTCACCTTCATTAATTTAAGTCTTTATAATTTTGAATTTGAGTTTAAAGTCTCTATAAATATTCTAAATATGAAATCATATTTGGTTATGGATATACACTTGTATATTTTCAAAACATAGTTTACTTGATATATGTATCGAAAATTCTATAAACGATTCAATTAAGTCTATAATACACGATGTACTTTTAGTAATACAAATAGTAATGTAATCATTAGCAGAGTTCAACGCTGAAATTCACTTTCTTTTTTATAGAATAATCAATTTATATATTTTACAATCACTCAAATAAGTATTTTAACATGAATTTTAAACGAATGTTATTAATTTCTAAATATCAATGATGACAAAATGTAACTTTTCACTTACAATGACTAAGTGTTTATTTAAAGGAGCGTAAGAAAAATGTTTGAAGCTATTATTTATAATATTGCGGTCACTGTCGCAGGAATTTATTTATTCCACCGATTACAGTACTCTGAAAATAAGAATATGGTGTTTTCAAAAGAATACGTCACGATTTTAATGACCATTGTAGCATTATTATTATCTGTTAAACCTGTCCCTATCTTTAATGAGTATGTCCTCTATTTATCTTTTGTGCCGATTTTATTTTTAGGTAGATATACAAATATGGTTTATACAGTTTTAGCAGCGTTTATCGTATCTTTAGTTAATGTATTAATTGGTGATTATACGATTATAACTGCAATGATTTTAATTGTAATAGCCATCATTGTTGGAGCAATAGGTCCATTTTTAAAACAAAATGATATTATCTCATTACAAATACTCAACTTAATTACGCTAGTCATATTTGTCATCTTATCATTGATTAGTCCGTATTATGAATTTAAAGAAGTACTATATATGATACCGTTATCGTTCGTTTTAACCATCACTTCTTCGATTACATTCGTAGATATTTGGCATTTCTTCTCATTAGTAAATCGCTATGAGAATGAAGATAGATTTGATTATTTGACTGGTTTAGGCAATGTTAAAGAATTCGATAGACATTTGAATGAAACTACACGCATTGCAGAAGAAAATGATGAAAGCTTAGGTTTACTACTCATTGATATTGATGGTTTTAAAGATGTTAACGACATGTATTCACATGATTCAGGCGATGCTGTATTACGACAAATCGCACAATTATTAAAAAACTATGTGCCTGAACAATTTAGCATTTACCGTAATGGTGGTGAAGAGTTTTCTGTAGTATTATATGACTACACACTAGACCAATGTGTTAAGTTAAGTGAAAGTATCCGTAAAGGCGTTGAACAATCTACTTTCCATTTACCAAACAAAGAAATGATTAAATTATCAGTCTCTATTGGTGTCGGATACCTAACTAAAGATGATTATAAATCTCAACGTACCGTCTTTAAAGTTGCAGATGATATGTTGCATATGGCTAAAAATGAAGGTCGTAATCAAGTGATGTTTAACCCTATAGTTAAATTATAACTAAATAAATGTATTTTCAAAGCTTGGGATAATTTAAATTATATATCTCAAGCTTTTTAATTTATATCATGGAACGGTCTATTCAAATATGGCGAATTCAACATAATCCATAACAAATCACTTTTGAAAGTAACGTGCTTAAATCTTTAGTGTACACATGCAAATATGCTTAAGCTATAACAACTCATATGCATGACTTCAATATTTTTTATAATTAAACATATCATTTATAAATTTAAGTTTGTTACAATATAGGTGGTTAATGATAATAACAATCTGTACTGAAATAAATACTATTGAAAGTTACCTTCGTACACGGTAAACTTTCTATTGATTGATTTACGAAAAATTTAGGAGGTGCCCAGCTATGTCTGATTCGATCACTATCATTGATGAAGATAAAGTGATTGACGTTGTGCTCATCGCAGGCAGAATATTGCTTGAAAGTGGCGCTGAAACTTATCGCGTTGAAGATACGATGAATAGAATTTCAGCAAGTTTTGGCTTAGATGATACATATAGTTTTGTAACATCTACAGCGATTATATTTTCACTCAATAACCGTACAAATACAAGACTTATCCGTATACGTGAGCGTACGACTGATCTAGAAAAAATTGCATTAACAAATAGTTTATCTAGAAAGATTTCTAGTAATCAATTAAGTATAGATGAAGCAAAATCTGAACTCATACATTTACATCATGCATCACTACAGTTTTCATCTATCACTAAATTTTTTGCTGCCGCCATAGCATGTGGCTTCTTCTTATTTATGTTTGGTGGAGTTATGAATGACTTCTTTTTTGCAATTCTTGCAGGAGCTGGTGCATTTTTAACTTTTGACTTTGTTCAACGTTATATACAAATAAAGTTCTTTTCAGAATTTATTAGTGCTGCAGTTGTGATTACGATAGCAGCTTCATTTTCAAAATTAGGTATGGCAGCAAACCAAGATATTATTACCATTGCAGGTGTCATGCCATTAGTTCCTGGTATTTTAATTACAAATGCGATTCGTGACCTTATGGCAGGAGAACTCATCGCTGGTATGTCTCGCGGTGTCGAAGCGGCACTAACATCATTTGCTATTGGCGCTGGTGTTGCAATCGTATTATTAATATTTTAAAAAGGAGTGCTCAAATGGTCATTGGCTACTATGTCTTACAGTTTATTATTAGTTATTTAGCAACGATGCTATTTTCTGTTATTTTTAATGCACCTCGACGTCTCCTTTTAGCTTGTGGTTTCGTTGGTGCTATGGGATGGATTATTTATAAAGTAACCCTTGATTTAGAATTAGGCAAAGTTATGGCTTCATTTCTAGGGAGTTTTATATTAGCAATTATGAGTCATACCATGAGTAGACGTTATAAAAGACCAGTCATCATCTTTATTGTGCCTGGCATTATTCCGCTTGTCCCTGGAGGACTTGCGTATGAAGCAACACGTTACTTAGTGAGTAACCAATATACACATGCCGTCAATACATTTCTCGAAGTAACACTTATTTCGGGTGCAATTGCTTTTGGTATTCTGTGTGCAGAGATTATTTATTATATTTATACACGCATAAAACAACATATTGGTAAAATGAATGGTAAAATATATAAGAAATCATATAATATGAATAACAGAGCATAAGGGGTGTTTTTATGAAAAATGATATTATTGAACGACTTACGCGATATGTCAAAATTGATACACAATCTGATCCACTTTCAAATTCAACACCTTCCACTATAAAGCAGTGGGATTTATTGGATTTATTGAACGATGAATTAACTGATTTGGGTTTAGAAACTGATGTTGATGAAAATGGCTATTTATTTGCAACATTAGAGAGTAATGTAGACGAAGTTATCCCGACTGTCGGTTTTTTAGCACATGTTGATACTTCACCTGATTTCAATGCCACAAATGTCAATCCACAAATCATTGAGCGTTATGATGGGAAACCAATTCAGCTTGGTGATACAAATCGAGTTTTAAGCCAAGATGTCTTTCCTGCAATGAAACAAGTAGAAGGACATACTTTAATGATCACAGATGGTACTTCGCTATTAGGAGCAGATGACAAAGCTGGCGTCGTTGAAATTATGGAAGCTTTAAAACATTTGACATCGCATCCAGAAATCAAACATGGTCGTATCAGAGTAGCTTTTACACCGGATGAAGAAATCGGTAAAGGGCCACATGCATTTGATGTCGAACGTTTTAATGCTGACTTTGCATATACAATGGATGGTAGTCAATTTGGTGAGTTACAATACGAAAGTTTTAACGCTGCAGAAGCAACTGTAACTTGTCATGGTGTGAATGTTCATCCAGGTTCCGCAAAAGATGCGATGGTCAACGCTGTACTTTTAGGCCAGCAATTCAATGCACTTTTACCACAAAATGAGGTGCCTGAACGTACAGAAGGTTATGAAGGTTTTTATCATTTAATGAAATTTGATGGTGATGTTGAGAAAGCAAAGCTTTACTATATTATTCGTGATCATGATAAACATGAGTTTGATTTACGTAAAAAACGTTTAGTAGAAATTAAAAATGATATCAATAGTCATTTTGAAGATGAACCCATTGAAGTTGAAATAAACGATCAGTATTACAATATGGGAGAAAAAATCAAGCCTATGCCACATGTTATAGATATTCCTAAACGTGTCTTTGACAAATTAGATATCCCAGCTAATACTGAACCAATCCGTGGTGGTACAGATGGTTCACAACTTTCATTTATGGGAATGCCAACCCCTAACATTTTTACTGGCTGTGATAATTTCCATGGTCCTTTCGAATATGCATCTATTGATGTCATGGAAAAAGCGGTTGAGGTTATAGTTGGTATCGCCCAAGAAGTAGTAGTAACTTATCAAAATAATAAGTAATATCGGTACCATATAGAGCGCTAGCTCAGGTAATCCTTAATATTGCCGCTCAATTTATTGCGTTATTAAGGCTTATGCTTGAGCTAGCTTATGTAATCACTTTTTACTTGCCAGGGTGGAACGACGAAATCTTTTTAATATAATCAGATTTCTGTTCCATCCTCTTTTTTAAATTTATGTTTTATCATTTTGGATATGCATACATTTCTAGTCCACGTTCCCATACCTTTTGCAATGTTATGCTTGCTTAAACCTACAATGCCATCAGGTGTCATCGTTATAATGGTGCTATTTTTCATCATCTCCAAACGCTATTAAAAAAACCGTCAATTTCTATTGTAAATCTACAGAAATTGGCGGTTTTACTTGGTACAAGTTGTTCAGGGCACTTTTGCCGATGTTTAATTAGTAATTTTATCGTTCTAGCACATCTATAGACAACGATGCATACTTGTTTTATTGATTAACATCAAATTGTGTTTTCAATAACTTAATCGCTTGAACCGTATAATGTCTAATTTGAATGCCCATTTTAAAATCTGTAAAGGATTGCGGCATTTCGATAAATGTATTAAACATTGCTGTTACACCCATCGATTCAAACAAATCAAATTTATCATCAGTAGCACAAATGGCAATCGACGGTTTATTATATTTTGTAGCTAACTCAGCTAAGCGAACGGTCGTCGTTTCTAAAATTTGATCTTGTTCGTTCACACCTTCACCAAATATTATTAAATCTGCTTGTTGAATTAATGATTCTAAATGTGTAATCTGATCCACTAGTTCATGACTTGTCATAATCTCAGCATCATATAAGCCGTTTAACACTGCAGCTATACCTCCACCAGCGCCACCTCTTTGAATAGGCCCTAGTGCAATTTTCAATTCAGCTTTAAACATCTCACTTAAATACCAAATTAAATTATCTACCTCAGCCGCTTCTTGATGCGAAATTTGGTAATTTTCATATGTTTGCATAATTTCACTATTTTTACCATATAATTTACTATCAAAATCTGACATAAGTTGAATTCTCATATCTTTCAATTTTGGATTAACTTGAGAAACATCTATACGTCTAATATATTTTAGTACACGACTGCCTTGCGTAACATCGATTTCTTGCGCTTCGTCATCATAAAATTTAGCTCCGAGTGCTTGAAGCATACCAGCACCACCGTCAAAACTACCAATAGCACCTAACGAAATAATTAAATGTTCAGCACCATTTTCTATTGCATCAAGTATAATTTCACCTAAACCATAACTTGTTCTTTCTATAATTGGTCGTTGTCCTTTTAAAAATAGATTGCCTTCAATAATTGTCATGCCATTATCTGTAATACCATAAACTGCTTCTACTTCATTCATATCTGCATCATGGGCAACCACTCTGTATTTGGTACCTGATTGCCATAAAAAGACAGAATCCATCAATTCATGCCGACCATTAAACAACGGTACTTGTACGATATCCGCTTTCTCTATTTGGCTAGCAACCGCTTCTTCTACATACCGATTGGCTTGATAGCTAGATATAATACCATTAAATTCATCCATCGCTACTAATACTTTCATTTTGTCACCTCTAATATTCATATTACCTTACATTTTTCATAGCTTTATTTTTAAATTGACGCGAATACCACGCCTGATAAAATTATCAATATTCAATTACCCGTGGATTTATGACTAATTCAACTTTATATTATACATGCCAAAACACAATTTTTCACATTATAAGAAACGCTTGCTAAACCTTTTAATATAACTTAAAGCTTAACAAGCGTTTCTTTTTTAAATATTTATTTTTTTACTCTTCAGCGCCTGCCAAAGATTTCACATTAATATGATCGTGACTTGCATTCCAAATCGCTTGTCCCTTCACAAAATAAAATGCTTGTGGCGATTCATGTTTTACATTCGTTTTTTCTTCTATATAATCTGATAAAGCTCTTTCTTGTTGTACGATTAAATAATAACCATCCATATCTCTTTCATATAAAAATTTGTTAAATTGATCAATAGCATTGGCTGAAATAGGACATGTTTCACTATGCTTCAGCACAAATACATATTTATTTTCTTCTAAAACTTGCTCAAACTGGTCAATCGAACTCAGCTTTATAGCCATTCTATTCACCTCTAAAAATATTTAACACACCACATTGTATCTAAAAGTGTGAAATTCCAATGATATTCACATATCATTGTTTCCAATTATACACAATTACCTTTTTATTGTTAACAGTTTATTACAAATCTCATAACTTAATTGAATAATTTATTATTGATATTTACCTTTTATTTCGGCATACTTTTTATTAAAATCCTTATCATATTGTTTTAAATCTTTACTTTCTTTCGGTAATTGATTGATGTCTATTTTAGCTATTGCTTCACCAATTTCAATTGTCTCTTCTCTTGTTTCATAGTAATTTTGTAAGCTGTAGTACATCTCAATCGTATTTTTACGCGCATCATTCACATAACCATCTGTAATTTCTGCCTTGTTTAAGTCTTTAATTTGTTTTTTTATTAATGGCATAATTTGATTTTCAATGGCTTGTTGCTCTGATTTAGCACTTCTAGCATTTGATTCTTTTTCCGCTGTATTTTTTAAATCTTTATTATTTTGTTCTAATTTCTCTTTAAAGCCTTTAACACTTTCACCTGCATTATTAGCTTTTTTCATATTTTCTTCTACTTGTGATCTATTTTTTTCAAAAAGTTTTGTATAATCTAAAATATCTTCATTTGCTTTAACTGACTGATTGTATAAATCAACAAATGTTTTAAGTTCATCAATCGCAGCTTTTTTCTTTTTGATTGATGTCAAATATTTAGATTTTAATTCCTTCGTTTCTTCGGACTGTGCTGGCAGATTTTTTGTAGCTTTCTCATATGCTTCAAATTTAGGTGTTAACCTGCTATTCAAATTGTTTTGCAATTGATTAAATTCTTTTTTGTTTTTATCAGTCATATCTGTTTTACTTAAATCATTAATGTTTTCTAAATCAATAGAATCCATTTCTTTATTGAACGCCTTTTCTTTTTGCTTTACATCATTTAAAGTGCTATCGAAATCTTTAAATTCGTTGGCACCTTCATGTCCGCAAGCAACAATTACGACAGCAAAACAAACTAATAAAACAAAGCACATTAATTTTTTCATTTCTGCACTCCTTATCATTACGTATTATACAGAAACTTATTTAACTTGAAAATAATATATGATATATTATTCCAGAATTTATAGTTTAACAATTTATTTTGATCATTTAAAGGAGTGATTTATTTCAATGTATTCGGATGTTCAACCTTTTATCAAAGAAGATGTTCAGCAAACTTTTATTAAACAATATAAGATGCTACTTCATAAATTATTGACCCTTTTAGATACACCAGTAAAAACAACACATCATATTGGAGGGACTAGCCACTTCAACTACCCTACTGAACCTATTTTAGATGTATTAGTAGGGGTCGATGATTTACATGATATCACTGCTTTAGATGAAAAAAGACTAAATTATCAAGGTTTTTATAGACTTCATCATCCATATCACAAAAAAGTAGTTATGGCTCAATTTAATAATCTCATTGATTTAAAACAAATTGCTCGATTACATATTGTTCAAATAGACTCACAACTTTATAATGATTATCTGAAGACAAATTATTACTTAACAATCAATGCAACTTCAGCAACTCACTTCGGAAAACAAAAGTACAATTTAGCAACTGATACAGCGCCAATTCGTGAATACGAAAATCAGAAACAATTACTTTTTAAACAACTACTCCGTGAAATTAATAAAGATTTATCGAACACACATCACTAACGTTTAATCATTAAAAGAATAAATAAACTGAATCGTTTTCAATAAAGCGATACACTGTTTAGCAAACAAGTTAAATCATTGGTATAATATATAAATGAATTCAACAGGAAAGGATGTTCTATAATTGCATAAAGATGACATCTTAAAAGAATTAGAAGCAATAGTTCCAAAAGATATTATAAAAGTTGACGAACCACTAAAACGCTATACATACACTGAAACGGGTGGTCAAGCAGATTATTACTTATCTCCAACGCAAAATGAGCATGTACAAGCTATCGTCCATTTTGCTTACACAAACGATATCCCCGTCACATATTTAGGGAATGGTTCAAACATTATTATCCGAGAGGGTGGAATTAGAGGCATTGTCATCAGTTTACTTCAGTTAGATTATATTGATGTTTCAGATGATGCAATCATCTCAGGAAGTGGTGCTGCAATTATTGATGTATCACGTACTGCACGAGACAATGCACTAACTGGATTAGAGTTTGCCTGTGGTATCCCAGGGTCAATTGGCGGTGCTGTATTTATGAATGCGGGGGCTTATGGTGGTGAAGTCAAAGATTGTATCGATTATGCCCTTTGCGTTAATGAAAAAGGAGACTTAATCACACTGACAAACAAAGAGCTTGAGTTAGATTATCGTAATAGTATCGTTCAAAAAGAACACTTAGTTGTATTAGAAGCTGCATTTACATTAACGCCTGGCAATCTACAAGATATCCAAGAGAAAATGGATGATTTGACTGAAAGAAGGGAAACAAAACAGCCACTAGAATATCCATCTTGTGGCAGCGTCTTTCAACGACCACCAGGCCATTTTGCTGGTAAATTAATACAAGATTCAAATCTACAAGGCTATCGTATAGGTGGCGTAGAAGTATCAAAGAAACATGCAGGTTTTATGGTAAACGTAGATAAAGGTACTGCAACTGATTACGAAGATTTAATACATCACGTACAAAAAACAGTTAAAGCTAAATTTGATGTTGAACTTCATCCAGAAGTTAGAATCATCGGTGAGCATCCTATTGAACGTTAGGAGTGTTATAAGATGCCAAAAATATATGGTGCAACTGTAGATAGCGAGACACGTTGTACACACTACCATACACCATTAGATGTAATAGCAATTAAATTCAAATGCTGTAATAAATATTATCCATGTTATAAATGTCATAATGAAGACACCTCTCATCCAATACAAAGATGGGAAACTGAAGCGTTTAATACAAAAGCTATTTTATGTGGTGTATGTAAACATGAAATGACAATCAATGCATATATGTTGATTGAAGCTTGTCCAAACTGTGATGCCCATTTTAATAATCGCTGTAAATATCATTACAGCACGTACTTTTCTATATAATTGGCGTTTAACAATAAGAGCGAGACAGAAATTTATTTTTCTAATTTCTGTCTCGCTCTTTGATATATTCAAATATCGTAAATCCATTTTAAACATAGTAAAGGCACGTTCTCTCAAACACTATCTTCTTATTGAATGTTTATTTTGTCCTTTACAAATTGTACAAACGCTTCTGCATCACCTTTTTGTATATCTTTCATCGGCATTGGTCCAATATTAAATGTGAAATGAATGCGACCGTCTTCGTATGTAATTTTCTCTACTTCATCATAACCTATACTTCTATAATAGAATTCCCCATTCATATCTACATTTAAAATAATGCGTTCGTTTGTAGCAATAAACGCACCTTCAAATTCTGTAGAACCTTGTACAGAATACTCTATCGTACCCAATACACTGGGACCTTTCTTTTCTGTTGGAAATAAATCATTTGGGTTCACATTATCTAAAATCATTTTTATGTCACCTTCTTTTACTATTTTTATTCATTATACAAGTTTTCAACTCAATTTATTACTTAAGTGCTCAATGTCATTTTAGTACTGAGCCAAACAAAAAACAATTGAGACTAATCAAGCGCATCCCTGTCACATTTATTAACAACCGGTAAGCAAGACTATACCATATTAAAAAAGCAGTGAATTCACGTTTAAAGTGATTTTCACTGCTTTTAGTATACGTTATTAAGACAATCCCCACTTATGCCTATTACTATTTTTTATCTATTGCTTTCTCAACTTCTTCAATTTGTTTAATTGCAGTTGTTGTTGAACCACTTGAGAAGTACCAAAGTTTTGGATCCAATTCATATACTTTATTATGTTTAATCGCATCAACATCTTTGATGACATCATTGCTCAATGCTTTTTTAGCAGTAGATTTACCTGCTACAGCTTGTCCGCGGTCCATCGCAAAAATAATACCAGGATTTTTTTCTGCAACATATTCATTTGTAACATTTTGTCCATGATTACTTTCTTTAATTTCTTTATCTGCTGGTGTAAAGCCCATTGTATTAAATATCATAGAACCAAAACGTTCACCTGGACCAAATGTTGATAATTCACCTTCATTTACTAATAAATATAACGCTTTTTGATCTTTTAAATCTTTTGTTTTTTCTTTTATACCTGCGATCTTATCGTCTAATTTTTTATTAAGAGACTTAACTTCATCTTCTTTTTGATAAATTTTACCTATTTTTTCAGCGTTTGCTTTAAGCGACTTAACTTCATCTTTATTATCTACGCCTATGTAAACAACTTTAGCATCTGGTGCTGCTTTTTTAAATTCATCCAAGTTTTTTTGGTTAGCTGTACGTCCAGATATGAATATTACCTCAGGTTTTGCTTCTGCAACTTTGTCAAAATTCACTTCTTTCAAACTACCAGTATTTAAATATTTATCACTTTTAAATTCACTTAAGAAATCTGGTAATGATTTAGCATCTTCACCTTTAGGAAGTGCTTTAACTTTATCTTCAAGTCCTAACTCTTTTAATGTATCTAATGCACCATAATCAAAGACAACTGCATTTTTAGGATTTACTGGAACATCAACTGATTCTTTTACAGATTTTGCGTCACTGCCATCACGCTTTTCGCCATTAGCTTTATAATTATTTTCTATCTTAACTGTTTTATTTGATTCATTATTATCTGATTTTGTGTCAGATGACTTTTTGTCGTCTGAACCTCCATTATTACATGCTACTAATAAAAACATTAAACCTATAACCATAAATAAAGCAAATTTCTTCATATGTTTAATCCTCCTGGAATAATAAAGTTAATCACCATTTCAATATGCCTTTTAAAATGAACAACGTTGCAGTTGCATCACTCCCTTCATTAACAACCATTTCATTTTAGACTGATTGTAATATCGATAGTTCATACTCTGCTGTTTCTTCATCAAAATATACACAAATACGTTGTCCGCGAATGTCTTCAATTTTAACGTCCATATCATATAGTGTCTTAAGCGTATCTTCTTGTATAACTTCATCTTTAGTACTTGCTTTGACCATTTCTCCATCTTTCAATGCAATGATGTCATCTGAATAGCACGAAGCAAAATTAATATCATGAATGACAACAACAATAGTTTTATTGAGGGATTTAGCGAGTTGACGTAATGTTTTCATAATTTGAACTGAATGTTTCATGTCTAAATTATTTAATGGTTCATCAAGCAAAATATACTCTGTGTCCTGTGCTATCGTCATAGCTACGTATGCACGTTGTCGTTGACCACCTGACAATGTTTTTAAGTAACGATGTCTAATTTCTTTAAGATTCAATAACTCAAGTGCATACTCAACTTGCGCTCGATCCGCCTCATTTAAGCGTCCTTTCGAATATGGAAATCTTCCAAAATTAACAAGTTGCTCCACAGTAATATTTAACTCAGTATGATTGGCCTGTTTCAAAATAGATAATTTTTTAGATAACTCATTACTTTTATATTCAGATATAGCTTTCCCCTCAATCTCAATAGTTCCTTTATCGAAATCAATCAAGCGTGTGACTGCTGATAATAAGGTACTCTTACCAGCGCCGTTTGGACCTATCATTGAAGTTAAACGCCCTTTACTGATTTCTACATTAATGTCATTTAAAATCGTTTTATCTTGAATCGTTTTAGTCAATCCTTGAACACGTATCAATTCGCATGTCTCCTTTTAATTAATAGATAGATAAAGTACGTTCCACCTACTAAGTCTATAATGATACTCACTTGCGTCGTCGCTTCAAATAAATTTTCCACTACACTCTGTGCAATAAATAAACTCAACCAACTTAAACAAATCGTTGCCGGTAATATATATTTATGTTCATAGGTTTTCATCAATTCGTGTGCTAGATTAACTGTTAACAATCCTAAAAATGTAATTGGACCTACCAATGAAGTAGAGATGGATACTAATATCGCAACAAGTATAAGTAATAATCTTGTAATCATTTTATAAGATAAACCTAAATTAATTGCTTGGTCTTTGCCTAATAAAAGTACATCTAAATATGGTATCGCAATCACTGTAATAAGGATTAATATCATTAATATAACTCCGCACAGCATCACCAATTTACTATTGGAAGCATCAAAATTGGCAAACATTGAACTCTGAACTGCCAAAAAGTCTTCAGGATTAATAATCAGTTCTAAAAATCCAGTGATACTTCTGAAGAAAGTGCCTAAAATAACTCCTATGAGTAAAATAAAGTATATTGACACATCACCAATTCTAAAGATGCCTTGAAATAGTAATAGTGAAAATACAACCATTACTAACAGTGAAGTAGCAAAACTTAAATATATATTAGTAACAAATGCAGACTGTACACCAAACACAAATACTAGCAATACTTTCACAAACATATATACAGCATCAAGTCCCATAATCGATGGTGTTAACAAACGATTTGTTGTAATTGCCTGAAAAATGACTACTGAAGCTGCAATTGCTCCACCTACCAATAGCATAAGCACTAATTTTCTAAAACGGCTGATAAACTGGTATCTAAAAATTTCGAAATCAATACCGATGAAAAGATAAATTAAAGCAACACATAAAGTGATAGCGATTAATATCATTAACTTTGATTTAGCACTAATCTGCATAATTATGTCTTCCTTTCATCAATAAGATTAAGAAAATAATCGTGCCAAAGACACCAATTGTTAAACCAATATTTATTTCATATGGATAGACAATAATCCTACCAATTATGTCAGAAAACATAACAAATACTGCCCCTAACATTGCTGTATGAGGCAATGCTTGTTTTAAATGATCACCTCTAAAAATTGACACAATATTCGGAACAATGAGGCCTAAAAATGGTAATGTCCCCACTGTAACAACTACAAGCGCTGTTATAGTTGCAGTGATAAATAAACCAATATTTATTATTTTTTCATAGTTAACGCCTAAGTTATTACTAAAATCTTTCCCCATCCCTGCAATCGTGAAATGATTAGCAAATATATATGTAAGTATTAATAAAGGAATGCTTAAGTATAATATTTCATATCTACCACTCGTAATGATAGCAAAATTTCCGTTAAGCCAGTTGCCTACACTTTGTACAGTATTCGTTCTTAAAGCAAGAAATGTCGCTAAGCTAGACACAATACCACCAAGCATAATACCTAAAAGTGGAATAAAAATAACATCTGTGAATCGTATGTACTGTACTAATTTAACAAATAAGAATGTGCCACCGATGCTTAATATTACTGCAAATATTAATTTAATAATAATATTCTCTTGTGGAAAAAATATCATTGATATTAAAATACCTAACTTGGCCCATTCCATTGTCCCTGCTGTCGTTGGACTCACAAATTTATTTTGCATCATCTGCTGCATAATAAGTCCAGAAAGCGCTAAAGTACTGCCAGAGATTAAGATACTTATAGTTCTGGGGATCCTACTAGACACGATGATATTTATTTGTTCATGCGTTAAATGAAAAATATCAGTAATCGATACTTTACTAACGCCTATAAATAAAGAAAGGATAGTTAAAAAGAATAAAATAATAGCTAAGACAACGCCATTTAGTAAAAATTTCATAGTGAGTAATTAATCCTTTCATAAACGCTATATCGTATTGAATGTGATAATCATTATCAATACCTATAAATTAAATTTTATCATCTTTGCAAGTAAATTCAATAGCAATAATAGAGATTATCAAAACAATTCTCCATTTATGTCAAAAATATCTAAATTAGAAACTAAGACATTTAATCAAGTACTTTCATTTTATGCTCAAGTATTTATAGAAATTTTTGTCGTTTCATTTGAATCACTCATTTAACTATTACGTAAGACAAAATTAGTGTTCGAATTAGTTGTATTGGCATAAAATTTGTAAATTGTAGTACATCGAACGAAACTTATACAAATTAAAAAAACGTCAATTTCTATATAATTTCAATAGAAACTGACGTTTTTTGGTGATTAAAAATTGCTTATATTTCAGACATCTGCAATCACTAAATTTTATATTATTATGATAGTTGAAATGGTCGCAATTTAGTCTTCAAAAATAAAATCTTCATCTTGTAATGCTTCAACGTTTAGCGCTAATGTATAACCATCGCCTTTAACAGAGAAGAAATCATGATTTTTTGTAGATGTATCTAGCGCATTTTCGATAATTGGATTAAATTCTCTCTCTTCAAAGTACGGATCAAATCCAAGGTTTGATAATGCTTTGTTACCATTATATCTTACATAGTTAAGCACATCTTCAGTTAAACCGATGTCATCATATAAAGATTGTGTATAAGAAACTTCGTTTTTATATAATTCATCTAATAGTTTATACATTTCTTGGTCTGCTTGTTGTTTTTCACTTTCAGACAATTCATTTCGTAAACTTTGCGCATCCATCCCAGTAAACACACCATGAATAGATTCATCTAATAAAATTTTACGAATGATTTCTCCTGAGGTTGTCATTTTACCTTGCCCAGCTAAATATAATGGGTAATAGAAACCAGAATAGAATAAAAATGTTTCTAGAAAAACACTTGATACACGTGCGATATATTGATCATAAATCGATGCTTCTTTACCCCATAATTTATGATAATTATTTACAATTTTATCCGATTTAAATTTCAAATGTGGCTCTTCTAGGACCCATTTATCTAATAAGTAGTTTGTTTCGCTAGATGGTAATAAAGTTGTAAAGATGTGAGAATAACTTTTAGCATGAATTTGTTCCATCATCGCCATAAAGGAATAAACCGCTTTTTTACGTAAATCTGTAGTATGTAACATGATTAATGGCATGCCATCATCTGCTTGGTGTGTATCCAGACCAGTTAAACCTGCTAATGCTTTTTTAAATGCATTTTTTTCTTCATCGGATAATGTTTTCCAACTTGCAATATCTTTTGAAACTTTAAATTCAGTTTCTACCCACATTTGCGAAATATTTTGTCGCCAAAACATATTTGTCATATCTTCTTGAGTATTCCAATTGACTGCTTTCATTTAGATAATTCCCCTATCTAGTAAATATTTATTTGAATTATAAAACACAGAAAGTGGGACAGAAATCTAAATATATCTTTAGATTTACTATCCCTCTGCATAAGTGACTCTATTTCTATAATGTTGATACACTTTAATTTAAATCATGTTCACTTAATGCATTACCTTTTTGTTTTTAAAACATATGCGATATTTCAAGATTCATATTTCCTTGTTCATTAAATTAGATAGCCTCGTTTTATATTGCACAACTCGTACATTCTTCAACACTTAATAATTTATTTCTAGTGTAATATAAAGATTTCAACCCTTTATGATGTGCATAAACATATAATCTAGATAATTCACGTGTTGATATCTCTGAGTTTACATAAAGAATTGTAGAAATACCTTGATCAACATGTGTTTGGATCGTAGCAATTAAATCGATTAATTTCATTTGATCAGTATTGAATGCAGATTTGTAATACCACATTGTTTCTGGTGATAAGAATGGCATTGGATAAAACGTTTCTGCATTACCGTAAGTACGACGCTCAATTTGGTCAACTATCGGCATAACTGAACTTGTCGCATTTTGAACATAAGAAATGCTTTGTGTTGGTGCAATCGCTAAACGATATGCGTGGAATAAGCCGTGAGTTTCAACTTCTTTTTGTAATGCTTTCCAATCTTCCGGTGTAGGAATTTCTAAACCTTCAAATAATTTACGTACTTTTTCATATTTTGGTGCAAACGTTTGCGAAGTGTAAAACTCAAAATATTTCCCATTCGCATAATCTGATTTATCAAAGTCTTTAAATGTTTCTTGTCTATCTTTTGCAATTTCCATAGATCTTTCAATTGAATAATAGTTCATCATCATAAAGAATATGTTAGCAAAATCTTTTGCTTCTTCAGATTCATAACCAATTTTATTTTTAGCTAGATAACCATGTAGATTCATAACGCCTAATCCAACTGAATGTAATTCACTATTAGCTTTTCTAACACCTGGCGCATTTTGTATATTTGCTTCATCACTGACCACTGTCAATGCATCCATGCCTGTGTGCACTGAATCTTTAAATTTTCCAGATTCCATAACATTAACAATATTTAAAGATCCTAAGTTACAAGATATATCACGTTTTATTTCGTCTTCGATACCATAATCGTTAATAATAGACGTTTCTTGTAATTGGAAGATTTCTGTACATAAGTTACTCATTTTAATTTGACCAATATTAGAGTTAGGATGTACTTTATTCGCATTATCTTTAAACATTAGATAAGGATAACCAGATTGCAGTTGTGTTTGTGCAATCATATTTAGCATTTCACGAGCATCTTTTTTCTTTTTATCAACATTTGGATTGGCTACTAAACTTTCGTAGTATTCATCTAAATTAATGTCATCTAACGTTACACCATATTCATTATAAACTGTATGTGGTGCGAACATATAAAAGTCTTTACCTTCTTTTGCCAGTTCAAAGAATTTTGAAGGTACAATTAAACCAGTAGAAATAGTTGATAATCGTAAATCTTCATCCGCGTTAACTTTTTTAGTATCTAAAAATTCTTCTACATCATAATGAAAAATATTTAAGTACACAGCACCAGCCCCAGGACGTTGTCCTAATTGGTCAGCATAGCTAAATCCACCTTCAAGAGATTTAGCAACAGGTAATACACCTTTTGCCACGCCTTTAATACCTTTAATCGCTTCTCCTCTAGCACGCAATTTAGATAAGTTGATAGCAACACCGCCACCAATTTTACTTAACTGTTTCGCTGTAGAATCTATAAAATTGATTGAATTTAAACTGTCGTCTACTTCTAGTAAGAAACATGACACAAGCTCACCACGACGCGCACGCCCAGCATTTAAAAACGTTGGCGTTGCTGGTTGATAACGTTGTTCAATCATAGCTGAGATAAGTTGTCTAGCTGTCGGTTTATGACCATTTGCTAGATATAGTGCAACAATCACAACATGTTGCTTATAATCTTCTAAGAACTGTGTTTTATCGTTTGTCTTCAACGCATAGTCTTTAAAGAATTTACTTGCTGACATATAACTGGCAAAACGAAAGTCAATACTTTTAGCATAATCTGTAATTTCTTGTAAATCCGCTTCTGAATATTTTTCAAAAACGTCAAAATAAAAATCGTTATCCACGAGATAATGTAAGCGTTCAATTTCAGTATCAAAATAGATTGTCTTATCTTGAATCTCTTCTAAATAAACTGCTAGTGCTTCTTGATCCTTTTCCAAATTAAAGAAACCATTATCTTTTCTTTTTGTAACCTCATTGTTTAATTCAATATGATTGTATTTCTTCTCGTCCATAATCTTCATTGAAATTTCCCACCTTATCTTTAAATTCATCTATATCATCTGCAGTGCCCTGTACTTCAAACTTCAATAATAATGGAACTTGGTAACGTTCCGAAATTGATCGTCCAGCTTTTGCGAAATTTTGTCCCCAATTACGGTTTCCGCTAGCTGCAACAGCTTTTAATAAATCATCATTTACTTCTAAAAACGCTTGAACTGGTTGGGGTACCTCACCAAATCCTATTGTCCCAGTGACCAAAACGAATGGCTCCTCAATTCTCTCTGAACAATTTTTTTGCGTGATTTCCATAACATTTGTCAGTTCGGTTTTTTTTATAAATCTGCGCACATTGCCGGAAAACGAAAAATATACCACTTTCATTGGCTCACCTTCTTTCTAATAGAAATACGTAAGTTGGAAAATCAAAAATTGTAAGGCTTTCGAGGTGTTGTTTTTGAATGTATTAAATGATTGAAATAACCACTATATATAGTAACTTGTAATTCTATAAGTAGGTATGTAAAAACTCAACATTTAAGTATTAATGCCTTATTTGTCATTATTTAAAGCCTGAAACTGTGTGATTTTACTTAAAATTTGATTTATTATAAATAAATTGACCACGTATCAAAACACAATATATAGTGTTTCGTCCTGGCCATTAATACTATATTATGTGTTTCATTATACATAACTCATCGCCTTATTAAAAGTCTTTAATTTATGTCAAAACAATGAAAACAGTATGAAAATGGCACCAATTCAACCTTAAACTCAATTTTAAATTTTTAAAAAATATTTTTTCGACTTTTAGAGGCTCAATGCTTGCTTTTTTTAATTTCTCTTTAAAGCTTGATATATCTGGATTATCTAGCCATAGGCCTTATATATTGCGCTTCATATATTATATTTTAGAACTAATTGCTATACTTAATTACTTTTAAAATTTCTTAATGAAACACTACATAAACAGAACGTTTGTTCGTATTTATACTTTAATATATTTCCCTTTTAAATTCAAGCATATATACATTTTCTAATTAACTATGCTAATATAGATACGTTAAAATTTTAAAATTGAGGCGATATATGTGAATCCAAAAATAAAAGGTATTATTGCTATTCTAATTTCTGCAGTTGGTTTTAGCTTTATGTCTGTTTTTTTTAGATTAGCTGGAGATCTCCCTGTCTTTCAAAAATCATTGGCAAGAAACCTAGTGGCAATGTTTATTCCTTTGTATTTTATATTTAAGTACAAACAACCACTTTTTGGTAAATTGAGTAGCCAGCCTTTATTAATATCTCGTTCTGCGCTTGGCTTAATTGGCGTATTATTAAATATATATGCCATCGACCATATGATTCTTAGTGACGCAGATACATTAATGAAATTAAATCCTTTTTGGACGATACTACTTAGTTTGATTTTCTTAAACGAAAAAGTACGCAATTACCAATTTATTGCTATGATCGTAGCCATTTTTGGTATGTTATTCGTTGTGAAACCTGAGTTTTCTTCTTCTATGATTCCAGCGATTGGCGGATTACTATCAGGTATCTTCGCGGCAAGTGCCTATACTTGTGTTAGAGCATTAAGTAGTAAAGAGGCACCATATACGATTGTTTTTTATTTTTCTTTCTTCTCTATAATAGCACTCATTCCATTTACGATATTTACATTCGAACCAATGTCTGTCATGCAAGTTGTTTATTTAATCGGTGCTGGCTTAGCTGCGGCTGCTGGTCAAATAGGTATTACCTTAGCCTATAGTTTTGCCCCAGCTAAAGATATTTCAATATTTACGTACGCATCTATTATATTCACCGCGCTATTTGGTTTTATTTTATTTGGTGAGTCACCAGATTTCTATGCAATTCTAGGTTATATCATTATTATTGGTGCAAGCTATTATATGTTTGAAAAAGCAAGACGCCAACCGTTAACCGTTCAGAAAAAGGAACAAAAATCTAAATATTAAAGGAGCAATTACGATGTCTGAAGGACGTAAACATGAAGATTTAAAAGATATTACTTTACTAGGAAACCAAAATAATAAATATGATTTTGATTATCGACCAGATGTATTAGAATCATTTGATAATAAACACCCGGGCCGTGATTATTTTGTTAAATTTAATTGTCCTGAGTTTACATCTTTATGCCCTATTACGGGTCAACCTGATTTTGCTACTATTTATATTTCGTATATTCCAAATATTAAAATGGTAGAATCTAAATCATTAAAATTGTATTTATTTAGCTTTAGAAATCATGGCGATTTTCATGAGGACTGTATGAATATTATTATGAATGATCTCATCGACTTAATGGATCCACATTATATAGAAGTTTGGGGCAAATTCACACCTCGTGGTGGTATATCTATTGATCCTTATACAAACTATGGTCGCCCTGACAGTAAATATGAAAAAATGGCAGAACATCGTTTAATGAATCATGATCTCTATCCAGAAAAAATAGATAATCGTTAATACAATAGGATAAACAAAAACCAAAAGTTGTTAAGTCTCGTTCGATAAAGGCTTAACAGCTTTTTTATTAAAATATTTTATTTTTGTATTTTTGAATGTATTTTATATTAAATCAATTCATACTTGTTAAATTATGAGATACAGTATAAAATATATCCAACCGTTAAAGGGGAGGGAAATTATGAAAAGATCGAATTATACGCATGAAGAAATTATGAAAGACATCCCAAACAAAGGTTTCTTTGGGCATCCAAAAGGACTAAGCACTTTATTCTTCACTGAATTTTGGGAGAGATTCAGTTATTATGGTATGAAAGCCATTTTAATTTTTTACTTATATTATGCCGTGGCTGATGGAGGCTTTGGATTGCCGCAAAGTGTTGCCATGCAAATTGTCGCAATCTACGGTACTTTAATTTATATGTCAGGTATCATCGGAGGATGGATTGCAGATAGAATCACTGGTACACAAGATGCAGTTTTCTATGGTGGATTCCTCATTATGATTGGACATATTTTACTTTCGTTACCAAACAATTTAACACTTGTACTAATTGCACTTGGTGTTATTATCGCTGGTACAGGGTTATTAAAACCAAATATTTCTACAACTGTAGGAGAATTATACGAACGTAACGATGTTAGAAGAGATGCAGCTTTTACGTTATTCTATATGGGAATTAATTTAGGTAGTATATTTGCACCACTACTTACAGGCTATCTACAAACAAGAATCAGTTTCCACGCAGGTTTCTTAGCAGCAGCAATCGGTATGTTCTGTGGATTAGTCGTTTATATTTTAAAACGTAAAAAATATCTTGGCCTTGCAGGTCGTAATGTGCCAAATCCATTAACAAAACCAGAAATCAAAAAATTCACTTTAATCACTGTTGGCGTCATTGTTTTATTTTTAATCTATTTATTTATTTTACATTTAAATAATGCACTTACATTAGGAAACTTTAGTCTTTTAATCACAATTTTAGGAATCGTACTACCTATATACATATTTATTAATATGATTGTGAGCAAAGATGTTACAAAAGATGAACGTTCACGAGTATACAGTTACGTACCTTTATATATCACATCTGTGGCATTTTGGATGATTCAAGAGCAAGGTTCAACGATACTTGCGACGTTTGCAGATACAAAAACTCAATTAGAAATGAAAACATTAACCAATGGTTTAATAGATTTTTCAATTCCTGCTTCTTGGGCACAATCATTAAATCCAGTATTCATTGTGATACTTGCACCAGTATTTGCAACTTTATGGATGAAACTAGGAAAACATAATCCACCAACAGTTCATAAATTTGCTTTTGGGGCTATCATTGCAGGCCTTTCATATTTAGTGATGATTATTCCGTTAGCATCAGGAAATGAGTTGATTAATCCTCTATGGCTTGTACTAAGCTTCTTATTAATATCAATTGGTGAATTGTGTATATCACCTGTTGGTTTATCAACAACTACAAAACTTGCACCACTGACATTTACTGCACGTATGATGAGTTTATGGATGTTAAGTAACGCAACTGCACAGGGTCTTAATGCCCAACTTGTTGTTGTATATACAAAAATGAATCAAAGCGATTACTTCATGTACTCAGGATTAGTAGCAGTCGTTATTGGGGTTATACTCTTAATCATTTCACCAAAAGTAAAACGTGCGATGAAAGGTGTATATTAATTGCTTAAATTATGATATTTCTAAGTGAGCAATATAGAAATCTGATTTCAAAGGTTTCTATATTGCTTTTTTTGTATAATAATACACTGCCACCCATTTAAATATAAATAAATAAAGATTTATGCTTATATAAATTGAAAATAAATCAGAATATTTCGAATATTGTTGTTTTAAGAATATTATTGAAATTTAATTTAATTAAGCGTAAAATCATTTTTATACATTCTTATAGGGAGTATGAAAGGACGGGGAATGTTTTTATGCAAAATCAAGATAAAGCCCATGAACAAGCGGTTCAATCCATCCCACAAAATGGATTTTTTGGACACCCTAAAGGGCTAGGCGTATTATTCTTTGTTGAATTTTGGGAGAGGTTCAGCTATTACGGTATGCGTGCCTTACTCATTTTCTACATGTATTTCGCTATTAAAGATGGTGGACTCGGCATGGATAAAAGTACTGCGCAGTCAATTATGGCAGTATACGGGGCACTGATATACATGACATCTGTACTCGGCGGATGGATTTCCGATAGAATTACAGGGACACGCGGAGCAACGTTTTACGGTGGTGTTCTAATCATTATTGGACATATCTTCTTAAGTTTACCTTTAGATATCATAGGATTATTTATTTCTATGTTCTTTATTATTGTAGGTTCTGGTTTAATGAAGCCAAGCATTTCAAATATTGTTGGTAGATTATATCCCGATAGAGATACACGAATAGATGCTGGTTTTGTTATATTCTATATGTCGGTTAACTTAGGCGGATTAATTTCACCTATTATTCTAGATCGCTTTGTACATACAGGTAACTTCCACGGCGGGTTCTTAATCGCTGCCATTGGTATGGCGCTTGGACTTGTTTGGTATATATTTTTCAATAAAAGAAATTTAGGTCAAATTGGTACAAAACCAACTAACCCATTGAATAAAAGCGAGAAGAAAAAATATGGTATTTTATTTGCTGCAATCATTGTAATCATTGCAGTTGTATTATTAATTACTGGCTTAACAGGCACATTATCATTTAATTTAGTTAGTACAACAGTACTTATACTAGGGATTGCCTTACCAATCGTATATTTCACAATTATGATTCGAAGTAAAGAAGTCACAGATGATGAACGCTCAAGAGTAATCGCATTTATACCGCTATTTATACTTGGCGTCATTTTCTGGTCTATTCAAGAACAAGGTGCTAACGTTCTTAATCTCTTTGCATTTGAAAGCAGTGACATGAAATTAAATCTATTTGGGTGGAAAACAGATTTCGGCCCTACACTCTTCCAGTCGATAAATCCATTATTTATTGTATTGTTAGCGCCAGTGGTTTCACTGATTTGGGCCAAAATGGCTCGACGTCAACCAAGCATAGCAACAAAATTTGTTCTAGGCGCAATATTAGCAGGTGCTTCTTACATAATGATTGGCTCTATTGGACATTCAGCTGGCGGAGCAGACATTAGTGTAAACTGGGTTATTTTGTCTTATATTATTTGTGTTATCGGTGAACTCTGTTTATCACCTACAGGTAACAGTGCAGCAGTTAAACTCGCACCAAAAGCTTTCAACACACAAATGATGAGTTTATGGTTATTAACAAATGCTTGTGCGCAAGCTATAAATGGTACTTTAGTGAAGCTCATTGAGCCTCTAGGACACAAAAATTATTTCCTATTTTTAGGAAGTATTGCAATTGTAGTTAGTTTGATTGTTTTAGCATTTGTACCAAAAATCGTCAAAGGTATGCGTGGCATTAAATAGCATACGTATCAAGCCCACTTCTCACTTTATTGAGTAAGTGGGTTTTTTCATGCGCTAAAGGTCAGATAAACATTATCTTATTCATCCTTGCGAAAAATTGTCACAGCAAAAAATTTAAAAATGAAGTAAATGCCACCAACTCTTCCTATATAATTATAACTATGAAAATATGGGTAAAGTGAATAAGCAACAAAATTTAAAAGAATATGGTGAAAAAATTGGAAAATACTAAATTCAAACACGGTGTCTTATTTTATCATGAATATAGTGGTATTAAAGATATATATCGAGGACTTGGAGATGTGGCAGCTTCCTTAACTACATTTTGTAAACATCTGTCGCTCCAACTAAGTGAAGACGAAGGTGATATTATAAGATTTTGTCAGAAGATTAAAGACCAAAGTTATAGTGACGATGTAGATATCATTTTCCTCCTTGGTGGCGATGGTACTGTCAATGAATTAATCAATGGCATAATGCAACATGAATTGAATATCCCTATTGGTATTATTCCAGGTGGCACATTTAATGATTTTGTTAAAACATTAAACCTGAGTCCACGTCATAAAATAGCCAGTCAACAACTTATTCAATCAGAGTTACAGTCTTATGATGTTATGAAAATCAATGATCAATACGCACTAAACTTTGCTGGATTGGGACTCATTGTTCAAAATGCAGAAAATGTTCAAAACGGTAATAAGGACATCTTTGGCAAATTGAGTTACGTAGGATCTACGGTTAAAACTTTGCTTAATCCGGAGCATTTTGATTATCAATTAACCGTTGACGGTAAAGTTATTGATGGTAATACTGCAATGCTCGTTGTTGCTAATGGGTCATTTATAGGAGGCAGTCGCATACCTTTAACAGACCTTTCATCTAATGATGGTTATCTGAATTTATTTATTTTTAAAGAACACAGTTCGAGTGTATTGAGTGATATATTTAAACAAAGAGATAGCATGAACTGGAACCATATGACAAACGGTATTCAGCATTTATTATCTAAAGATATCAAAATAGAGACCACACCGGAAATGAAGGTGGACATCGACGGAGAAATTGCATTAAAAACACCTATCCATATTGAAGTCATACCTAAAGCAATACAAATTTTAACGTTACCTGAAAATACGCCAGATAATGAATATGAATAAATACACTATATATAATGTTTACTAAATAAAATCTTATTAAAAAGGACTAATCCGCGTACACAATGGATTAGTCCTTTTGATATAGCGTTTAGAAATGTTTACTCTCTTAAAGTATAGATAGGTACACTTGAACTTATCGCCCGCTCACTCATGGATTTTCAAGATTCTGCACATTTTAAGTATAGCATCATTAAAATCACATATTTAAACACACAAAGACACGTTCATGTCATTAAATTTATATATCGTAATCACGGTCACCTAAGAAATACTTTTCAACATCATACCAGTCATCTACACGTGTAAAACGATCATCGTTTACATTATGAGACGCAGTATACATGATTGGCTTACCTGTAAATATAGCTAACTGACGAGGGTTGTCATCTATGAGATAGTCTGCATTTACGATATCTTTACGCCCACAAAAAACAAAGTGCTGTGGATCTAAAAATGGAAAATACTCTCTTAACCATTCATATTTATCATGAAATGATGTAGGAACATCCATTGCAGCAGTAGCAATATAAACATCATAGTATTCAGTTAATTTTTTCACAACTTCTTGAGCATGTGCCATCACTTTTAATTTTTTGAAAAAACCTGGTTCGCGTAAAATTTCATGCAATAAGCCATCATGTTCGGGCATTGCGTGACGTAATTTTTTACCGTCCAGCATATCATAGGTTATACCTAAATCTGTACGTTTGTTCACATCTTCAATCAGTGCACCTACTGTATCAGCAAGTACTTCGTCCATATCAATAGCAATTGATTTTCTAGTCATCTCATACTCTACTCCCTTTTAAGTTCTCATTCACTAACAATGATCACGCATGATTACATTAATCATCTGACAACATGACCCTGTTTATCATTATTAGTATAGCAAAAAACGTTCAATGAAACCAAAATTGTACATAAGCCTATCATAATATACTATATAAATTAAATATTTTCGTTATATAGTTCAAGCTTTATACATTTTAATTTATTGAACGTTATAAATGATGTTTGTTATAAATCAAAGTTATTTAATACTTCGATCATTTTATCATTTTGCTCAGGGAAGCCAATCGTAATTCTGACACCATTCGGAAATTCTCTTGTAATGCACCCCTGTTTTAACAATGCTTCATACAATTCGTGAGGTCGTGACGTATTCACAAAAATGAAGTTCGTTTGGCTTGGATTTAATTTATGACTACTAACTGAATCAAAGAATTTTGCTCTTTCTCGAGCATTTTTTTCACGAATAGAATCTAAATACGCTTGATCTTCTAATGCAGCAAGTGCAGCGTGTTCTGATAACCGTCCTACATTAAATGGTGGTCGTATAATATTCCACTTTTCAATTGCTTCTTGAGCAGCGACCACATATCCAATACGCATACCTGCTAATCCATATGCTTTAGAGAACGTTCTAAGTAAAAAAGCATTGGAAAATTGCTCTTGCAGTGCTAATGAATTTGGAAAGTCTTCAGCTGTCACGAATTCAACATAAGCTTCATCTATAATTACTGGTATTTCTTGAGGCACACGTGACAAGAAACGTTGCAATTCATCATGTGTAAAATATGTGCCAGTAGGATTATTAGGGTTACATAGCCATACAAGTTTAGTGTTATCATCAACTTCAGAAAGTATGCCTTCTAAATCAAACCCACCATCTTTTAGTGGTACCTGAACAACATCTGCTGCTTCTACTATGGCATTATGATAATATTGACCAAAAGTCATTTCACTTGTAACAATTTTATCTCCTTTAGTTAAAACAGCACGTGAAATCATTAATATCACTTCATCTAATCCTGCACCGAACAAAATACGTGCTGGATCAACATTCAAATGCTCACTTATTGCTTCTTTAATTAACGGAGAACCCGTTTCAGGATAAAATTGCAATTCATCTAAATGCTGCGTGATTGCGTCTTTCACTTTAGGTGACGGTCCATATAAATTTTCATTAGAAGCTAATTTATAAAGTTCACCCTCAATCCCGTATTGTTCTTTTAGTGCTCTTGGTGATAAACCTGGTTGATATGCTGATAATTGTTCTATTTGTTTTTTCATTGTTGATTCGGGCCTCCTTAAATTTACAGAAATTTCAAAACTTAGTAACCATTATATACCTTATTTCCATTGAAAATCAATGTAACTTTTTTTGAAGTGAGAATTTAATCAAATATAAATACGAGTTCAACTTAATGTGTGCTTTAACATAGTAAAACACATTGTTAAACTCGTATTGTCTTATGAATTAATCAATTAAATTATGCTTTTCTAAATAGTTTTTAGCTACCTCATAAGGATCTTGTTTTTTCACTGTAACTTCATAATTCATTTGTTGCATATCTTCATCAGATATCTTACCTGCTAATTTGTTAAGTGGTGCTTTGATTTCAGGATGTTCCTTTAAATATGATGTTTTAAACATAGGTGCACCTTGATATGGTGGGAATACCTTTTTATCATCTTCTAAAACAACCATATCGTATTGTTTTAATTCGGCATCTGTTGAATATGCGTCAATTAAGTTAATATTTCCGCTTTCAACTGCTTGATATCTTAATTTCGGCTCCATCGTCTTAACTTCTCCAAAATCTAAATCATATGCTTTTTTAACAGCTGGATAACCATCACCACGATCATTAAACTCTAATGTGAAACCTGGCTTAATTTGGTCACTTACTTTGTTTAAGTCACCTATCGTTTTAAGGTTATGTTTTTTCGCAAAATCTTTTTTAACTGCCAATGAATAAGTATTGTTATATTTCATTGGTTTTAACATAGTCATATCGTATTTATCTTCTAAACTTGATTTTGCTTGTTGATATACCTTATTTTCTTGTTTTGATTTCAAATCTTCCTTTGTTAACTCTCCAAGTACAGTACCTGTAAACTCAAGGTAGCCATCTATATCGTCAGATTTCAAAGCATTAAATAGGAATGAAGTTTTCCCCATGCCGTCTTTAACATCTACTGTATCATCTGTTTCTTCTTCAATTAAAATTTTATACATATTTGTAATTACAGATGGTTCTGACCCAAGTTTACCTGCTAATGTAATTTTATCTCCTTTTTGAGCAAACATTGGTCCAATAATCACTAATAGCAGAATTATAATAATTGCACCTAGAGAAATAAGTAACTTTTTATAGGACAGCTTTTGCATATACCGTAAAACTAAATCAAAAAGAATTGCTAATAAAGCTGCGGGAATCGCTCCAATAATGATCAATGATGTGTCATTTCTATCTATACCTAAAAGAATCAAATCACCAAGACCACCAGCACCAATTAAAGCTGCTAATGTAGCAGTCCCTATAATCAATACCATAGCTGTTCTAATACCTGCCATAATTACTGGCATAGCTATGGGTAATTCCACTTTCGTTAATCTTCTTCCTGGCTTCATACCGATACCCTTAGCTGCCTCAATTAATGAGCTATCCACTTCATTGATACCAGTGTATGTATTTCTTAATATCGGTAATAATGCATACACTACTAACGCAATCACTGCTGGTACCTTACCAATACCAAACAGTGGTATCATCAAACCAAGCAATGCTAATGATGGTATTGTCTGTAGTACTGCCGCAATATTCATCACAATTTCAGAAATCTTACGTGTCTTCGTGAGCAAAATACCTAATGGTACTCCAATTATTGCAGCAATGAGCAATGCAATAAATGATATTTGGATATGCTCAAATATCGTAGTTAACAATTGTCCCTTTCGATCTGAAAGTGTATTTATTAATTCATTCATCTTTGACCACCCCCTGTATGCTCGGATAGATATTTAAACATATCTTCGCGTTTAAGCACATGTTGAGTAGCAGTCGATTCATCATTAATAATGATAGCATCATGATTAGCTAAATCACTATAAATGTTTTTAATAGAGACGTCGCTGTTAACAATAGGATAGCCTTTGGTAGCTGCTTGTTCATCAATCGTTAATTCTCCAATAAGTTCTGATAGTTTAATATCTTTTTCTATTTTAAGTGATTTATCCCCAACAAATTGTTTTACAAAATCACTTTTAGGATGATTAACCATATTTTCAGGTGTATCTATTTGCTCTACATGTCCTTTGTTTAATAGACAAATTCTGTCAGCAAGTTTCATCGCTTCTTGTATATCATGTGTTACAAAAACGATTGTTTTCTTTATTTTTTGCTGTAATGCTATTAAATCATCTTGTAGTTTTTCTCGACTGATTGGATCTAATGCACTGAAAGGTTCGTCCATCAATATAACTGGTGGGTCTGCGGCTAATGCACGCACCACACCAACACGTTGTTGTTGCCCACCTGATAGTTCATCTGGTTTTCTATCTTTAAAAAGTTCTGGCTCTAAGCCAACCATATTTAACAACTCATCTATACGTTCATCAATATCCACGTCTTTCCATTTTTTCATTTGTGGTACTTGTGCAATATTTTCTTTTATTGTTAAATGTGGAAATAATGCAATTTGTTGCAAGACATAACCAATATCCCAACGCATTTCATATACTGGATAGTCACTAATTGGTTTACCTTTAAAATAAATAAATCCCTCTGTTAATGAAATTAAACGATTAATCATTTTTAATGTCGTTGTTTTACCACAACCTGAAGGTCCGATTAAAACAAAAAACTCACCTTCTTTTATATTAAAGCTAAGATCATCTACAGCCTTTTTATCCCCATAACGTTTGATTACATTTTTAAATTCTATCAATTTTTCACCCTCACTCTTTTCATTGCCTTTACTATCACTTAAAAAAATTCACATAGTTAACACATAACCGATTTATGTATCATTTAACCCTTTTGAACATAGTTAGATAAAACAAAAACGAAGTTAATTGAAACCCATCAATATAACTATTACATTTGTACTTGTATAGTATATTAATAGTTGTCAAATTAACTTCGTATTTATCGCAATTATTTCAATGTAAAATACTAATACCGTTAAAATTAAGTATATGAGATTATATATTCTAAAAACAATTATTTGCTCAACTAAATTTGAGCTTTATAAGATTGTATTGTTTCTAAAAATATTGGACAGTAGTGTTTTAATTTATAACTTCCGACACCATCAATTAAGATCATATCTTGCTTTGATTCTGGTTTTCTCTTGGCAAATTCTTCCAAAGTAAAATCTGAAAAAATACTTACTGGTGGAATAGTTAATTTTTCACTTAATTGTTTACGCACGGCAACTAATTCATCAAATAAGGCACGGTCTACGCCTTCTACGGTATTGATGTTAACTTTTTCTTTTGATTTACGTTTAAATGGTGTTGTATAAATTGAAATTTGATTATTTAGCAATTCCTTTACAGATACATCGCAAATCAATATTTCATCATGCTCATTTAAAAATCCTTTGAATCGCAATTCATCCATAAGATGACTGAGTTCAGATGTCGTATAGTTTTTCATAATGCCATGTGTGGACAATTGATTATAATCACAATAGCGAATATAATCAGAGTCTTCACCCCTTAAAACTTGAATAATGACACTATAACTTTCTTGCTGTTTCATACGTGCAATACAACTTACGATCATTTTCGCTTCGTTCGTCATGTCATATGTTTTATTTTCTCTAACACAATTACTACATTGCTCACACTCTTCTAGTTTTTCATTGGGTTCAAAATAATGTACGAGTGTTGCTTCTAGACACTTTTTAGTTTTCGTATATAGTAGAATTTTATTCAATTTTTCACCCATTTTTTCTTTGTAATCATCGTCTGCTTTTGAAGATGAAATAAAATATTGGTGTAAACCAATGTCTCTATCACTGAATAAAAGGATGCAATCACTTTTCAGTCCATCACGACCTGCACGACCCGCTTCTTGATAATACGATTCTAAATCACCAGGCATGTTATAGTGAATCACAAAGCGCACATTAGATTTATCAATCCCCATACCGAATGCATTCGTTGCAACTACGACACGCACACGATCATATACAAAATCATTTTGAGCTGCTTCCCGCTCTTTATTGGATAAACCAGCATGATATATTGTGCTGCTAATTTTATTGTTTTCTAATGCTTCATGTAGTTCTTCTACTTGTTTACGTGTCGAACAATATATAATGCCTGCTTCTTTTTGATGATCTTTAACATATTCTAATACGAACTTTTGACGCTGATACGTTGGATTAACTTGAAATATTAAATTTCGTCGTTTCGTACTTGTTTTGATTTCATCGTGTTTATCGATGTTTAAGCGATCCATAATATCTTTTTGTACTTCGATTGTTGCCGTTGCTGTTAATGCTACAATTGAAAAATCTTGTGGTAGTGCAAAAACTTTATGGATGACTTCCTGATAACTTGGTCTAAAATCATGTCCCCATTTTGAAATACAATGGGCTTCATCAAACGCAACTAAGTGTATATCTAACTGCTGTAATAAGCGCATAAAATTGGCATTATCAAAACGTTCTGGTGCAACATATAAAAATTGGATTTCCCCACTTTTCAGTTGTGTTTGAATATCTTTTTGTTGCTTTTGTGTCAAACTACTATTTAAATATGCTGCGCGAATCCCCATGGCCTTCAATTGATCAACTTGATCTTTCATAAGTGAAATTAATGGGCTGATTACGATTGTGGTACCACCTAGCATTAATCCCGGCACTTGATAACAAATTGATTTTCCCCCACCAGTTGGTAAAACGCCAAGCACATTACGATGATCCATTACTTTAGTTATTATTTCTTTTTGACCTGGACGGAATGTGTCATAGCCAAAATAATGTGATAATGTTGCTTCCATGTTATATAATCCCTCATTGTTCTTTTAATTCTTCAAGCTCGCTCCATCTTGTTATATCATCTTCATACAACGTATTAAGATTTTGTTGTTCTTCATTTAATTCTTTGACTTTAGCGTAATCAGAACTTGCTTCAACCATTTCTTGTTCGATCTCTTCTAATCTATGTTCGGTTGTTTCAATACGCGCAATAATTGTTTCATATTCTTGTTTTTCTTTATATGATAGACCCTTTTTCTTTTTCTTTGCATATGTTGGTTTCACTTTTGATTGTTGCTTTTCTTGCATTTGGCGTTTATCTATCTCTTTTTTATATGCTTCATAGTCATCAAAACTTCCTATAATACGTTCTAATTTGCCATCATGAATATACCAATATTCTTGAGCAACTTTATTTAAAAAATATCTATCATGACTCACCGTGATGACTGTACCACCAAAAGTAGCGATATAATCTTCTAAAATGGTTAAAGTTTCTGTATCCAAGTCATTCGTCGGTTCATCTAATAATAGAACATTAGGTTGATGTACTAATAATTTTAATAGATACAATCTTTTTTGTTCTCCACCAGATAATTTATACACCTTTTTTCCATGCGTTGCACTAGGGAATAAAAAGCGTTCTAACAACTGTGTAACAGAAACAGCAGTTCCATCTTTTTCTTTAGCTACTTCACTTTCTTCACGCAAGTAATCGATCATTCTGATGTCTCGATCTAAGCGCGCTTCTGTCTGTCTGAAGTAAGCAATTTTAACAGTTTGACCAACTTTCAATGCCCCTTCGAACGCTTGGTCATCACCATTCAAAATATTCAGTAATGTTGTTTTACCGGCGCCATTTGGTCCAACGATACCAATTTGTTGTCCATTTTGTATAATTTCTGTGATGTGTTCAAACAATACCTTATCGCCGATGTGTTTTGACACGTTTTCAAGTTCAAAAACTTGTTTACCTAAACGTGAATATGCAAGATTTAAAGAGGCTTTATCTTGTTGTTGTTGATTTTTTACATCATGTTCTAAATCTTTAAATCTATTTTTTCGTGCTTGTTGTTTAGTAGAACGTGCTTTAACTCCTGCACGCATCCAAGCTAATTCTTGTTTATATAATGCACGTTGTTTCGCTTGTTGTTTTTGCTCTACGACTTCATTTTCAGCGCGTTGTGCGATGTAATCTTCATAATTACCGGGATAAGTAGTTAATTTCCCACGATCTAATTCAATAATGCGAGATGATACTTCATTTAAAAAATAACGATCATGAGTTACGAACAGCACTGTATGTGGGTATTGTTTAACATAATTAATTAGCCAACTAATTGACTCAAAATCTAAATGGTTCGTAGGTTCATCCAAGAGTAATAAATCTGGTTGCTCTATAAGTGTTTTAGCAAGACCAACTCGTTTTTGTTGGCCACCCGAAAGTTCTCTCACTTTTTTAGTCGTATCATTGATGCCTAGCTTTGATAAAATAGTTTTGATTTCAGCACTATAATCCCAAGCTTGATATGTATCCATTGCTTCTTGTGCTTGCATCATCTGTTGAAAATCTGTCTCATTCTGTGTCTCACTATATTTTGTTACAGCAGCTTCATATGAACGTATCACTTGAAGTGTCTTTGTCTCTGACGTTAATACCGCTTCAAAAACCGTTAAATTTTCTTCGAATTCTTGCTTTTGAGACGAATAACGTATGCGATATGCATTAGGATGTGAAACCTCTGCCTCGAAGTCTTCATCCAAACCAGCGATTACCTTTAACAAAGTACTTTTGCCTGTACCATTAATACCTACAAGACCTATTTTTTCTCCTTCAGAAATAGACAGATGCAAATCATCAAAAATGATTTTATCGGCATATGATTTATGTAAATGTTCAATTTTGTAGGCTTCCATCGTCCAACATCCTTTTTAATATCGAAAATTATAATTAATTCTGTTAAACTTAATTTCAGTTCTATATATTATACACCTTTTTGAACTCAAATGATACAAGGGAGCGTAGCTTATGTCAGATTTTTTTCAAGACTTACCTCCTTTTATCCAAGCACTCATCGCCGGTATCATCACTTGGTTGTTGACTGCATTAGGGGCTGCTGCAGTTTTTATATTTAAAAGAGTTAATGATAAAATACTGAACTCAATGCAAGGTTTTGCTGCAGGCATAATGATTGCTGCCAGTTTCTGGTCTCTATTACAACCATCTATTGATTATGGTTCAGGTTCATCTATTGCATGGTTACCAGCAGCAATAGGTTTTTTATTGGGCGGTTTTTTTATACGCGCGTTAGATTTAATTATCCCACACATTCACCCAAACACCCAAGACACTAACCAATACCAAGAAGGTGTAGGAACAAAAAAACTCAATAAAAATACATTACTTGTATTGGCTATTACACTCCATAACATACCAGAGGGGCTTTCTATTGGTGTAGCATTTGGTGGTGTAGTAGCCGGTAATGGACAAGCCACTTTCTTAGGCGCACTTGGTTTGGCAATTGGTATCGGGATTCAAAATATTCCCGAAGGTGCTGCGCTTTCTATGCCTATCAGAGCAGCTGGGGCTTCAAGATGGAAAGCTTTTAACTATGGTCAAGCATCTGCAATTGTTGAGCCCATATTTGCTACTATAGGTGCTGCTGCAGTACTGTTCATTACACCTATGTTACCATACGCACTCGCCTTTGCCGCTGGAGCGATGATATTTGTAGTTGTAGAAGAACTTATACCAGACTCTCAAGCTAGTAATAATACTGATTTAGCAACATTAAGTTTAATGCTAGGTTTTACTATCATGATGATTTTAGACGTTGCACTTGGATAAAAGGTAAAAGAAAAAGAAATAACTTGAATCCATTTTTTAAATAAAAAAATGATGAAGCTGAGACAATCGTCTCAAGTTCAAAACAAAGATTTTGGGGTAAATACAAGAAAAATAGCACTCAGATGATTTAATTCAATTCATCTGAGTGCTTCTATTTTTTCAATACTTCATATTGGTGATTCACTTTCTTAGGGGAACAGCTTCAGCCTGTAGTCTTCAGCTTCTCCTATTCACTCAAGCGTCTCGCCAAAATACGTCACATTTGTCCAAGAACTAAATGTCTCAAACAATCTCTTTTTGAGAATGGGGATTTATGTTCTAGCCTTTTTAGCATTCTTTTTTATAATGTGCATGTTTGCTCTGGATATGTACTAATCTGCTATCCTACCCTGCTTAAAGTTCACTCATATTAAATAATTCAATACAATCATCATGCGCATCATAAAATACCATTCAATACACTTACATATATATAAAAGCCCTAATCCATTTTAAATAATGGATTAGGGCTAAAGTATTAATTATTTTTTCTCTTGTCCTTGTGGACCTGTTTCATATTTATAGTTTGATGGTTTCACTTTATCAAAGTCAGGGTTATCATAAAATCTCAATAAATCACCGTTTAGAACGTCATCACTCATTTGCAAGTCTTTTTCAGCTTGTTGTTTGCGTTTATCAAAATCGCTTGGTTTTTCTGTAACTGGCTCATTATTTTTATTATCATATATTCTACCATTTACATATTTGTAATCTTTCGTTACAAAGTCACCATTTCTAAACGGTACTGTGTCATTATGATCTTTTGACAATAAGTCTGTACCCATCATGAGATAATTTTTAGTATCAATACCCATTAAATGTAATAATGTTGGCATTACATCTGCTTGTCCAGCATAAGTTTTATCAACAGTACCTTCTTTACCAGGTATTTTCAACCAGAAGCCTGTTCGGTTTAAATCTGTAAACTTAGCTGGTGTAATGTCTTCACCTAATAATTTTTCCATCGCTTTATTATGGTTTTCAGAAATACCATAATGGTCACCATAAATCATAATAACGGAATCATCATAGATACCTTTTTTCTTCAATTCATTTACAAACTGTTCTAACGATTCGTCTAAATATCTCGCTGTCTGAACATAACCGTCAACTGTTGAATCACCAGTATTTGGTTTATCAATTGATGCATCTTCTGGAGATAATGTAAATGGATAATGGTTTGTTAGCGTTATTAAGTGACTATAGAAAGGTTCTTTTTCCTTCGCTAAATAATCAGCTGATTCATCAAAGAATTCTTTATCTTTCAGACCTAAGTTCTCTTGGTTTTCTTCTGACATATCAAAATATGTTGCATCATAGAACTTATCTACACCAAAATGTTTGTATACTTGGTCACGGTTCCAGAAAGTTTTATAATCACCGTGCATTACGCTAGATGTGTATCCTTGTTGTTGATGCATAATAGCTGGCAATGATTGGTACGTGTTATCCCCTTTAAGTGAGAATGCCGAACCTTGTGGTAAACCATATAAACTGTTATCCATAGTGAATTCTGAGTCTGAAGTTTTACCTTGTCCTGTCTGGTGGAAGAAGTTCGGATAATATCTAAAATCTTCATTACCAGAAGAAAGTTTATTTAAGAATGGTGTAACTTCCTCGCCATTTACTTTTTTGTTTATCAAGAAAGTTTGGAAACTTTCTAAGTGTATTTTAATCACATTTTTTTTCTTTGCTGCACCGAAATATTCTGGGTTTGGTTGTGTTTGTTTTTGTTTCGTATAATTTAAAACTTTTGTCAAATCATCTTCATTTGCTAACGCTTTTTGTTGATTATTTTGAATCGTTTTTACACCATCATAAACTGTGAAGTTATATGGACCTAAGTATTTCACTAAATATTTATGATCGAATGTACGCGTTAATAATTCTGGACGATCAGATTCTGCAAAAGCTAGGTTTAAGAAGAACAATGCAACAGACGCTGCCATGATTACTGGAACAAACTTCTTGCTAAACACACGCTTATCTAACCATTTTTGTTTGAAGATTAATACAAATAAATAAATGATTGTATCGATAAAGTAAACAAAGTCATACCATTTAAATGAAGCTGATACAGCGCCACCCATTGATTCAACATTTCCTACTTGATTTAATGTACTAAAAGTCAAGAAATCAGAGAAGAATCTGAAATATACAACATTTGCGTATAATAAGAAGGTTAAAATAAAACCTCCTATAAAGATAAACCAAAATGCTTTCTTACCTTTGAAGAATAAGAAAATACTCAATACTAATGCAATTAAGCTATATGGATTCATTAATAAAATTAAATTTTGAACTAACCCTTTAACACCTAAAGAAAAGTCAACATAGTATGAAAAATACGTTTTAGCAGTAACTGTTATAACAGTTAAAATAAAAAACGCAAAAAGAGTTAGTTTCTTTTTGTGTAGACTCATGTCTGTTCCCCCGATATAAATTAATAAAAGTTTGTGCTAATACCTAGCTAGATTAAATGCTTTGTACCCGTTGTTAGCGCGTAAGTGATAATTTCTACCAACATCTTTATCGTTATTTGCGAAAGTTAAAATTTAAGTTAAAAAACACGGTAACTCCTGTATTTTCTTTTAAAACACATCTTTTTTTCTTATGTCACTAATTTATTTTTATAAAGTAGCAATTTTTTATTTTCAATGAATTTTATTTGTTCTTTTGTGAAAAATTATATTTGTTGTAATGTAAATTATGTTAATGCGTTTTGTTATGTTTTACATCGTTTTTACACTGCGTTCACTCTGTAATATCATTGTAATAAAACGATTATAGTTCAATTAATAAATATAAAGCAATTCTTGACTAATATCAAGTAAAAACACACTTTTTTTAATTTAAAAAGCTGATTTAACCGTTTTATGAAGGTATCATTAACCTATTATGAATACGCGATTAAAATAAGGTTAAAATTTAAATTTCCTTTATAATTATACTTGTTCTATTTAATAAATTAATCAGGCCTTGGACCTATTTAAATAAAGGTTAAATTATACAGAATGACTTAAGTAATTACTAAATCTTATCATATCCGACATTCATGCTGTTGATAATAAATACGAAAGACCAAAAGTAAATCTACGAAATAATTGCTATAGCTGAACGCTTTTCGAATAATCATTGTCCATGTATTGTATACATTAATTTAGAACTATATTTTACTTAAGTATTTGTCGAAAGCAACAGACATATTATAAAAATCATCCAACATAAAAAAGCAGCTTGAGATATAAATCTATAGAAACTCAAGTAATAACTCAATGAGCTAACTATAAATAAAACAATATTGAAAAAGACAATTTCTATAATATTTCAATAGAAATTGCCTTTTTTTACTCGTCCAAGACACTTTTATTTGTTCTAAGATTCTTTAGCTCAAAAGCGTCTTAATATAATAATGTTTTATAGATTAACTGATTATTAATTTTAAATGCTAATGCTCGTAACATTTTGCTATACACACATACACTTCATTCTCTAATCGTGTACATTATTTTAACATTTCTAATTGCATTCTATACTCGATACCATGAAACAGTTGATTTAACCAATTAGTATATTTTATTAAGTTCTTTTCTGCAGTTTCAACATCTATAAATTGAAATTTCAATTTAGTACCAGGATGTTTTTGACCTAACTTAGTTAAATGGTAACTGGCAATTGTCCCTATTTGTGGATAGCTCCCTAACGTGTAATGATCATTTAACAAAATAATTGGCGTACCATCTCTCTTAACTTGAATTGTTCCTATTTGTACAGATTGATGTGCGGGCATATCTTCATAAAATGCTTTAACAGGTTGGCCTTCGACATACATGCCTACCCTATTCGCTTTACTTGTCACTTTATATTCCCCGTAAGTAAAACGATTTAAAGCATTTTGATTAAAATCTTCTGTTCCTTTATTTTTAATGACATGAAATACATCTGACATATAATTAAATGAAAGCGCATAGCCATCTATGCCCCAGTCAGTCTGATGTGTATGTTCAAGATTTTCAAAAAGTTTATGGTGACGTTCTGTATAATCACGTTTCATATTGATTTCGTCACCTTTTTCTAGTTTGCGCCCATGAAAACCACCAAGTTTAGACATAAAATCAGTTGAAGTAGAACCCAGCCATTCATCTAGCTCGAATCCTCCACCAACGGCTAAATAGACTCTTGATGTCCGTGAAGTTTCTGTAAACTCGAGTACATCACCTTTTTCCATTAAATAAAGTTTATTGGGTAAAACTTTTAAATTAGCAGTTTTAGCTTTAAAACTGCCACCACTTAATGCAATTAAAGTAGGTTCAGTAAAACGAATACTTGCCATTCTATTGGTCATTTCTAAAGTAGCTTCATGTTTATCGTTGGCTACTAATCGATTTGCAATTTCATGTGATAATGGATCTAAAGCACCACTAGGGATTACACCATTGTGCTCATAACCGATACGCCCAAAATCTTGAAAACTTGAGAACAATCCTTCATTTTCTATTATGATTGACATGGTTTAAATCCTCCTAAATCCAATGCATCCTCTGACACAGCTTGAAATTGCACATTATCCCCTAATTTTAAAGTTGTAAAATCTGTTTGATGTGGATTAAATAATTCTACTGGTGTGTAGCCTATCACTAGCCAATCACCATAAGTATCAATTGTAGTAATGCCAGTTTTCTTACCTTCTATAATCACTGATCCTGAAGGAATAAATGCTTTTTTGCCACCTGTGTGATTGACAAACAAGCGTTTATCCATCCCTGTTAAATACGGAAATCCTGGAGAATAGCCCATCATTGATACGAAAAAATTCGAATTTGTATGTAATTTTACAAATTTGTCGAAATCCATTTTATAATATTTTAGCAAGGATGCTAAATCTGGTCCAAAGTCTCCACCATATACTACAGGTATTTGAATGGGTGAGGGTGTTTCTTCTACATGTTTTATCTCTAATTGAACAGATTGCAAAAGTGCTTTCATATATAAAAAAGGTGATTTTATATTGTGATGTTTAATCATATCTCTAGCATCATAACAAATCATCATATCCGACTCTGTTGGTACAATTTCTGTAATAAAAGGATAATTTTTATTAATAAGATATGTTTTTAATGCGAGTAAATCATCAGTTAAATCTTTGGAAACTTCCTTTTCTATAGAAACCACAATTGCTTGGTCACCTTGACTATATATCTTCATAAATTCACCTCATCTATTGTGTCTATCGATAAAATACATTTAATATTTGTATTAAGTAGCGTATTAATTCTTTAACTAAACCATAGATAAATATAAATTGAATAGCACATGAAATAGTGATGACTAACTTAGTAATATAATATTTATGGTGATTCATTAAATAGGTTACATACCATTTTGTAAGGCCGATTAGCGTAATAATTAATAAAATCCAAATCCATATCATTATTTTGCCTCGCTTGCTGACATTAGATTTTTAAGACGCATATAACTTTGTTTAACTTACTTCATAACTTACAGTTAAACTATATCTATGTGTAGCATATTTGATACATTCAATTATGGATATCAAACACTATCGCAATAACGTTTTATCACAATTATTAGAATTAAAATTTATATTTTTCTTATACTTTCTATATTCTATAGATTTATTGCAACATCGGCAACCTCTCTTAAACTATTTATCAGAAAAACTTGAATTTGATTTTGCCTTAACTTTTGCTTAAATGTTGCCAAAATATAATCTTTTTCTATTAACTCACCTTCATCTATTAATTCTTGTCTCTTACATCCTTTTAAAAAATCATCATTAAATACTGGCGTATAATAATGATCTCCTTCTTTGATCATAATATTTCCAATATCAAATTCTAATATTTTTCCTGATTCGTCATAAAGTAAAATGAGGTCAGTTTCATGATTATGTGCTAAATGATCTCTATTTGTCGTTTTATTCGTAAGTATGCGTTTATCTTGAATTTGGGTTAATGGTACAATTTTTGCCGTAAAGCTATCTTTTTGAGGTAATTCAGCAACTTCATATTTAAAAATGCCATTGGGATATAAAATAATTTTCACTCTATACGTCCCTGTAAAATAATGGTTTTTAATTTCAGAAATCGTTTCATGCCATTGATCATCATCGAATGTCATTTGAAATTGATTTGCTGAATGTTTTATCCTGTCATAATGATATCTCAACCTTGAAAATTTGCCTGAGTCTAATCGTAATGTTTCAAATAACTGCATTATAATCTCTCCAAAATTTTAGTCTTATCGATGAATTCTTGCACTTCAGATTCTGGGTTGGAATCAATGGTAATACCTGCACCAACCCCGTATACAGCTTTCCCATTAATATATTGAATCGTACGAATAGGTACATTGAAAATAGCTTTCCCATCAGGTAACAATAAACCAATAGTTCCGCAATAGCCATTTCTTGGTGTTTGCTCTAATTGTTTAATATATTTCATTGTGTTTACTTTCGGCGCGCCGGTAATTGAACCACAAGGGAAAATAGCTTCTAATACTTGCGCTAAACTCACATGGTTTGCTAACTGCCCAGTAACCATAGATGTCATTTGATACACCGTTTGATACCTTTCAATATGAAACGGTTGATATACTTTAACTGTGCCAGTGTTGGCTACTCTACTTATATCATTCCGTAATAAATCAACAATCATGACATTTTCTGCCCTATCTTTGGTAGAGTTTCTAAGTTTTTCAAAATGTGCCTTATCTTCTAATTCTGTTTCTCCTCTGGCTATTGTTCCTTTCATCGGCTTACTTAATACAATATTGGATTGATTTTTAAATGGGCCAAATTGAAAAAATAGCTCTGGGGATAATGATGCTATTTGAACTTCTTTTGTATCAATCAGAGCAGAATAATGACCATGATTTCCACCCTGAAGTACGTGATAAAGTTCAGAAATCGGTCCTTTTACGTCATCACTCAATCTGGTTGTATAATTAACTTGGTATGTATTACCTTCTACAATCGCTTTTTGCACTTGTTTAATATGATCAATCATGCGCGCATGTCTATATTGAAATTTAAAATTATATTTACGCTGATATGCCAAAGCTTGTTCATTTAAGTCATCGTGTACTGATTCAAATACATATGCAGCAGCATACACAAATATACCTTTAGGCGTTATCGTTGCTAACTGATTATTAAAATAACTTGCCGCTTCATATGGTAAGTATAACGCCACATATTTACCTTTACTTTGATGTAATTCAGCAAATCGAATGACTTCTCCAACATCCTGCATTTGATATGCTATTTTTTTGCTCAAACATTCTTTAAATAGATATTGATACGTTTCGGTTTGTGTTTCATTTATATAATATTGGTAATTAAATTTTACTTGCATGATGCGCCTCCACACTTTCAATAAATAATTTAATTTGTTCGATACCATATTCACTCAAAAACGATTCAGGATGATATTGGACACCATAAATAGCACATTCTCGGTGCTCACAGGCCATAATTATTCCTTTATCATTGGTTGCTGTGACATTTAGCTCAACAGGAAATGTATGTATGTCTGCCATTAATGAATGATAACGCATTACATTAAATGATTTTGGTAAATCTTTGAAAATACCTTTGCCCGTGTGGGTAATTGAAGTTGTATGGCCATGGATAGGCTTATGATTCTTTACAATACGTCCCCCAAAATAAGTAATAATTTGTTGGAATCCCAAGCATACCCCTAAAATTGGTACATTATTCATAAATTGTGTGATGACTTCATTTAAAATCGGATAATCTGACGGCGTTCCTGGTCCTGGCGATATGATAATCGCCAATGGTTTCATATCGATGAGCTTGTCTATATCAATCTCATCCACATCAACCACTTTGATTGTCCCTGTATAACATTGTTTGAGATAGTCCACGATATTATACGTAAATGAGTCTTTATTATCGATTACAAGTAACATTGAATCACCTCATTTGTAGTTATATATTATTCTAATATAGTTATTATCCCAAATCTCAACTTGATTTTACAGCTTAAATGTATTATTCTAGTCACGGTATAAATGTAACAGAGGTTTCTAGCTGACACCCTCTATAAAAAACTAGACACTTGAACGACGTCTATCTTTTTATAGAGATAGGCGTTTTTTTATGGCGTCATCAGTTTTATATGGCAAAGCTAGCACGATATTTTAAGGAGTGTAAACTATAATGACACAACAGCCATTAAACAATAATAAAGCCATCGTAGTATTTAGCGGTGGCCAAGATAGTACAACCTGTTTATTTTGGGCAAAAAAACATTTTGATGAAGTTGTCTTAGTAACTTTTGAATATGGACAAAGGCACGATACAGAAATTCAGGTTGCAAAACAAATCGCTCAAGAACAAGCAGTCGAGCACCATATACTTGACATGTCCCTATTATCTCAACTCACTCCTAACGCATTGACACAACATGATATGGATATAAATGAAGGAGATAGTGGTATGCCAAACACGTTTGTGCCTGCACGTAACTTGCTGTTCTTATCTTTTGCTGGCGCCCTAGCATATCAGACAAATACTAAACATATTATCACGGGTGTATGTGAAACAGACTTTTCTGGCTACCCTGATTGTCGAGATAGCTTTATTAAGTCAATGAACGTTACACTTTCCCTCTCTATGGATAAAGATTTCGTTATTCACACGCCGTTAATGTGGCTGGATAAAAAACAAACGTGGGCTTTAAGCGATGAACTCGGTGTATTAGAATACGTTCGAAAGCGAACGTTAACTTGTTATAACGGGATTATTGGCGAAGGATGTGGCGAATGTCCTGCCTGTAAACTACGCGCACGCGGTCTTAATGCTTATCTAGAAGAAAAAGGAGCGAATTAATATGTTCCAACAAAATTACCCTAGTGTTAACCACAATTACCAATTTGAACTTAATAAGGATTTTAATTTTTCAGCCGCACATTATATTCCAAGTGAAGACGCTGGAAAATGCATGCGTACGCATGGACATACTTACTTTGTCAACTTAACAATCGGTGGAGATACCGTAGACCATAATGGGTTTTTAGTGAATTTTAGTGAATTGAAACAACTCGTACACGGTCAATTTGACCATCAATTATTAAATGAGTTACCTCAATTTAAGGGTAAAAGTCCTTCAACTGAAATTGTGGCACAAACAATATATGAGATGGTTCAGTCTTCATTAAACCAAAGGCCAAACACACCACAATGCTTGCAAGTTTACGTCAGAGAAACACCAACAAGTTATGTCATATATCGACCAAAGGAGCCAAACCATGAGTAAAATACCTGTGCTTGAAATTTTTGGTCCAACGATACAAGGTGAAGGTCGTGTCATCGGCCGCAAAACCATGTTTGTACGTACAGCCGGATGTGATTACCGTTGCAGTTGGTGTGACTCTAGTTTTACATGGGATGGCAGTGCAAAAGAAGAAATACGCATGATGGATGCTACAGAAATTTATGCGCAATTATATGACATTGCAGGTGAATCATTTAATCACGTAACAATTTCAGGAGGCAATCCAGCTTTAATAAAAGGCATTCAAACATTAGTCGATTTATTCGAAGACAAAGGCATACAAAGCGCCCTAGAAACACAAGGCAGTAAATTCCAACCATGGATGACACAAATTGATGATTTAACAATTAGTCCAAAACCACCTAGCTCAATGATGAAACCAAATTTACCTATTTTAGATGATGTTATTGCTAAATGTAAGCCAGAAACACTCAATCTTAAAGTAGTTATTTTCAATGATGAGGACTTTGAATTTGCCAAAATGATTCATCATAGATATCCTAACGTGCCATTTTATTTACAAGTTGGGAATCCATACCTAGACGGAGAATATGTTGAATCTCACACAGAAAAGTTACTTTCATTATATGAAACCCTTGTGAATCGTGTCATGGATAGTAGCGATATGAATAATGTATATGTATTACCTCAATTACATACTTTACTTTGGAGTAATAAAAAAGGTGTTTAAATTGAGTCAATGAACCGGTTCGTTGTATAATGCTCTTTGTCTATACAATAAACCGGTTTTTACTTTGTACATAAAACATAGCAATGATTGTCACTGTAAATATAATTATTTAAAATAATAACAATTTTACAATATGTCAGATAATGACTTATAATTTTTTAAAACATCAACTGTTATTAAATGATTAAATCTAACTTAATTGATATAATGTTGCAGTGAAGTATCTAGGTTAGGAGAGCAACATGCTAATAAATATAATCATAAATATAGCTACGGTAGCAATCATACTCGGTATTGATTTATATCGTCAGAATTTCAAACAACTTAAGTTTAGCTCTATACTTTTATCAATAACCATTAATAGTATCATTAATTTAGTCCATGTTGGTAAATACGATTACATAACATTTTATACTTGCACCCATTTAATTATTTGGACATTGTTGCAATTGTATCTCAATAAAAAAACAAAAACATATGTCATAACTGATCAAAAATTTATTGGTTTTATTTTAACGATTATCATGAGTACATCTTTAATCCTTTCATACGATACAAGTAAAGATTCTTACTATATGTCCATTCCATATTTAGCTCCAGCTATTTTTCTCATAGGTGCAACTTTATTGTTCTATAGTACATTCCAAACACATGAAAAAGAACAAATTAAAATCTTGAATCGTATTCGCAAACCAGTAGTGATTGGCCAAATTATTATTGTATTATCTTTTACAATCATGCCTTTATTAACACCTTATTGGTATGCCTTTATAATTGTACATTTATTATTCTTACTTTTTTTATTATGGCAGAATATATTTTTTTCAAAAAAATGATTAGCAAATTATATTTTGTGGTATGTAATAATTGATTATGATATTTAAAAAGGAGGTATACTTATGTTTGGATTTATTATTATGTTAATTGTCGGCGGTTTAATCGGCTGGATTGCTGGTGGTATCGTCGGTAAAGATATCCCTGGAGGTATTTTAGGAAATATCATTGCTGGTATCGTAGGTTCTGCATTAGGTTCATGGATATTTGGTGATTGGGGTTGGCATTTAGGCGGTATCGCTATCTTCCCTGCACTAATTGGAACAATTATTCTTGTTGCCCTTGCATCATTTATATTGGGAAAATTACGTAAAAAATAAATGGTTTGTTAATTTTTTAGTTTTAAAAGAAATTCCTGAAACTTAATGTCATAGTTTCTATATCGTCAGAAGATGACTAAATAGCGAAAGCACTCAGGAATACTAAAATCTCAACCAAAAATAAGCGTCAATTTCTATTGAGTTACTTTAGAAATTGACGTTTTTTGTTTTTTAAAGTGTTATTATCATGAGGGTTTATGATCTATCTTTTTTAAAATGTCATTCGTATCATCTTTAGTTGTTATTTTAACTTTGTGTGTACAGGCTCAACAATAACCTAAAATCTAAAACAACCTTTATAAAACTAAACATTACTTCTGTATCAAAATTTCTTTGACTATAACATTTTTATTTTTGCTTTTAAGAGTATTTAACTAATTTGCCTCTTATACAATTTTGTAATGTGATAATGCTTTAGATTGATATGCCGAAAGACACAGGCTCAAATCACCTCCTCGGACAACCATGCACAATTAAACTCAATTTTTTAATAAACGAAACCCCCAGACTACGCTTTTAGCATAACCTGAGGGCAGTGATTATCTATGTTTAACAAGTGTTTTATTCTTTTCAGTTTTAACCTTATGAGAGGGTACATAAAAATGTTCTTCTCTATTTATACTGTTTTTATTTTGTTCTTCCGCTTCTTCTGGATATTCAGACATTTCTAATTCAGAGTCCAACCCTTTCGTTTTGTCTACCGGCTTTAAATTAGATACTTGAACAATATATTTTGGTCGCTGTTTTACTTCATAATATATCCTACCGATATATTCGCCTACAATACCGATTGAAATCAGTTGGATACCTCCAAGTAATAAAATAGCTGCAATTGTTGAAAAGTACCCTGGTGTTTTCACACCATTAATCATAATATTTCCAAAACTAAATATAATATAAAGTAGACTCACAAAAAATACAATTAGTCCTAAATAAATCATAGCGCGTAATGGTTTATTATTAAATGAGATCAAGCCATCTATACCATAGTTCAATAATTTACCAAATGACCATTTCGATGTACCTTCTTCTCTTTCAACATTTTCATAAGTAAAAACTTTAGTATTATAGCCAATCCATTCATATAACCCTTTTGAAAAACGATTATATTCATTTAACGATGTTAATGAGTGTAACGCGCGTTGACTAAGCAATCTAAAATCTCCAACACCGTCTTCTAGTTTAATATCCTCGACAAAATGATTAATCACTTTGTAATAGCATTGCGTTAAAAATTTTCTTGAACGTTTTTCACCTGTTCTATCTCGTTTTGCGACGACTTGATCATAGCCATCCAAATAACTATCTATCATCTGTGGTATAAGCTCTGGCGGGTGCTGTAAATCAGCATCAATCATCACAACAGCATCACATTCCACACTGTGTTGGAAACCGGCAATCATTGCTGATTCCTTACCAAAATTCCTACTAAATGAAATATATTTTACATGTTCATCCTGTGCTGCCATTTCTTGAATATAATTAATCGTTTTATCTTGACTACCATCATCTACAAATAGCAAATCATAGTTATAGTGACGGTTAAGACTATCTTCATCTAATATTTCAGTTAACTTGTGGTATGTTTTTAATATTACTTCACCTTCGTTATAACATGGCACTATAACTCTTATATGCATAATAAACACCTTCATTTCAATTACTTCAATTTTACTTTACCAATATTTACAGTTATTTCGCCATTCTTTTCATTTAGGTTTACACAATTTTTATATTTCCTTAATAATCAATTATAAAACTTACACTCTTTTAAAAAATTTTGAAATAGATAATACCAATAATTCGTGTCATTAAGAAACACTAAAATTTAGTTTTTAAATTTTTATGATAATGTAGAGCATATATACATATAAATATTGTTCAATATCTTTTTTGTAAAAAGTTGTAACATTGTCCATTTAGTTTATCAACTATTTGTCAGAAAAGGAAATAAAACCATATATTCGTAAAATTAAAAAAGTAGGATAGAGAAACAAGTGTCATGAACACTATGCTCTATCCTACGTTATTTAAAATATTTAACGTTCACCTTTTTTTGAAGAAACTACTAAAAAATAAGCCTTGATTTTGCAACTACTTCTCCATTTTCAGCTATATTTCGCTTCAAATTTTTATAAACAAAGCTAAATTTTGCTATTTTAGATCATTACTTTAAATCGCCTATACGCACTTTATCAGGATCTTTACCTTGGCGCGCATCTCGATTTAGATTATCAATCTCAGCAATATCCGTTAATTCTAAACTAAAATCAAAAATATCATAATTTTCTTTAATACGTTTAGGTGTTTTAGACTTTGGTATAATTAAACGGTTATGTGCTAAATGCCAACGCAACACGATTTGTGCAGGTGTTTTACTATAACGTTCGGCAATATCAACAAGGATAGGATGTTCAAGTAAACCTTGGTTTCTCATGAGTGGCATCCAAGCTGTCACTGCAATATCATGCTTATCACAAAAATCTTGTAGCTCATGCTGATTGAAATAAGGGTGTACCTCCACTTGGTTCACAGCAGGCGTAATTTCTGTCTCTGCCATCAATTTTTCTAAATGATGTTGTTTAAAGTTACATACCCCAATGGCACGGATTCGACCATCTCTATATAATTTTTCCATCGCTTTATACGTTTCAATAAAAAGTCCATCTTCCTCACATGGCCAATGTATTAAAAATAAATCTAGATAATCAGTACCTAAATTCTCTATAGATTTTGTAAAAAATTCAATTGTTTTATCATATCCTTGATAATCATTCCATATCTTTGATGTAATAAATAATTCAGAACGTGGTACATCAGATTTTTTTAAAGCATTGCCTAATGCAATTTCATTTTTATAAAAGTAAGCTGTATCAAAAGCACGGTAACCAATATCTAAAGCGCTAGATACAGCATTTTCCATTTCCTCATCAGTGATTTTATACACACCTAAACCAACTTTTGGCATAGGATAACCATTATTTAAATAATATGTATCTTCTAACATACACTTATCCTCCTCATTTTTAATATCAATATATTTTCAATTTTACATAAAAACACGTTATGCATTTAGCTTTTCTATAAAGATAATTATAAAAAAACTGGAACATTCAATGATGTCCCAGTTTTTGCAATACCTACTTATATTTTATCATACAAGTAATATGCGAGTGGTGCAAAACATATGTTGATATCTTGTCAGCAAATGATGATTACTATGCTAAAAATTTCAACATTGCTAGTGCATCATACTCATAGCTTAATTATCATTGCTTTCTTCGTCTTCATCTTCTTCTGGAGTTGGACGTGTTTCATGATATTCAAATTCTAAGATAACATTGATAATTTGATGATTATCCACTTCTGATATAATCCAACGATCATATTGTGTATCTACATAATCATTGGGTTGTAAATTAGTATTGTGTGCCTGTAACCAGCCACCAATTGTATCTATATCTTCAGAATCTTCAAATTCAATACCAAATTGATCATTTAAATCATCTAATAACACTCTACCGTTAATTTGGTATTTATTATCACTTAGTCTTACAACATCATTGACTTCATCATCATCAAACTCATCACGAATTTCACCGACGATTTCTTCTAAGATATCTTCCATCGTTAAAATACCTGCAGTACCACCATATTCATCGATAATCAAGCTAATGTGAACATGTTCACGCTGCATTCTAATAAGCGCATCACTAATCCTAGTTGTTTCAGAAATCATTGGTAAATCATGGATATAGTTACTTGCTTTCATCGGTTTACCAGAAGCATACTCTGTTAAAAATTCTTTTACATTAATAAACCCTTTAACATGGTCTTTATCGCCATCTTCTGTAATTGGGTAACGTGTGAATTGATGTTCCTTAATCGTTTCTAATAGTTCATCTACATTAAACGGTTCATTTAATGTAACCATTTGTGTACGCGGTACCATGATATCCTTGGCATGTCTTTCATCAAATGAAAAAATATTTTGCATATATGCTAATTCTGTTTGATTGATTTCTCCACCATTATAACTATTATTTATAATAATTTTTATTTCTTCTTCTGACATGGCATCATTATTTGCATCAGGATCCACACCAAACATACGAATAATCATTCTTGCTGAACCATTCATTAACCAAATTAATGGTTTCATTACAAATCCGAAATAATATAGCGGTCTAGCGTAAACCAATGCTAATTTTTCAGTATATTGGATAGCAAGTGTTTTTGGTGCTAACTCACCCAAAACAACATGTAGATATGTCACAATGATAAATGCTACGATAAATGAAATAGTTGTCGTCAGTGCTTCAGGTAAATGGATTAATTCAAATAATGGGTGTAGCAACTTGTTAAATGTTGGTTCACCTAACCAACCTAATCCTAAAGATGTCACTGTAATACCCAATTGACATGCTGATAAGTAATAGTCTAGGTTTTTAATCATTTTTTTAACAACACGTGCACTACCATTGCCTTCTGTTGCAAGTTGTTCAATCCTAGTAGTACGTACCTTTACTAATGCAAATTCTGAGCCTACGAAGACTGTAGTTAATGCTATTAAAAAAAAGAATATTACTAAATTTATTATGGTCACTGTTTCCAATTAGTTCCCTATTTCTAGGGATTCACCTCCAAATTTTGTGTCACAATAGGTGACTGCTTATAAAATATGATTTGATTGCTTAAGTTTGTTTTATATGCTAAATCCTTCCCATTGTAACACCTCCCTAAAAATACGCATTTCTTTTATTTTATCACAATACTTATTTCTAAAGTAATTTATACAAATTAAAATTTTATATTCACCTAATGTACCATTTAAACGCAAAATCACCTTCACGTCAACTTTCTAAATTTTACATCTTTTGTTCTGAAAATGTTTATATACTTTAAAATAATGCTTATTTTATAAAATGATGGATTTCACCATTTTTAATTGTTGTCTGAACTTCAATATCATCGTTCACAATGACAATATCAGCATCTTTACCTGTTTTTAGGCTACCTTTTTTATCGTCAATGTTCAAAGCAATGGCCTGATTTAAGCTCGTAACACGCCATAGATTATCTAGTGTATCACCTGTAAATTTAATAAGATTATGCAAACCAGTATTCATTTTTAAAATACTTCCCGCTAATGCTCCTGAAGCTAAACGTGCTTCTGAGCCTCTCACGATGACATTTTGACCTCCTAAATCATATTCTCCATCCGGCATTCCTTTTGCTCTCATAGCATCTGTAATTAAATAGAAATGTTCATTGCCTTTTTGCTTATATGCAATATTTACAGCAGCTGGATGTGAATGAATCCCATCGACGATAACTTCAGTGTTTAATTTTTCATTAATCCACGCAGCACCGAATAGCCCTGGTTCTCTATGTTCAAACGGGGTACCTGCATTATATAAATGCGTAACATGTTTGGCACCATTTTCCACCGCTTCATTGCTCTCATCAAATGTCGCAACAGTATGTCCAATTGAAAATATAATTTGATCTTTAAAAGTTGCCAACGTTTCTTTAGCACCATCGACTTCAGGTGCAAATGTGACGACTTTGATGTGATTATTCGCTATATTTTGGAAGTATTTTAATTTTTCTACTGAAGGTCGTTGGACATAACCAGGATTTTGTGCCCCTACCTTATGCTCAGAAATAAACGGACCTTCTAAATGGATACCCACAATTTCAGCTGTATTTTTCGTATCTTGTTGTGTTTGATATGTAGCAATATTTTTAAGTGCCTTTGTTATATTTTCATCTGATTGTGTCATTGTAGTTGCTAAATAACTCGTTGTGCCTTCAGATAGCAATGATTCTGATAAATGTTTTAAGCCCGTCATCGATGCATCCATCGCATCTTCCCCGTAGCCACCATGCATATGAATATCAATAAAACCAGGTAGAATATGATGCCCTTGTGCATCGATCGTTTGTAAATCACCTTCATACGTTCCTACACCTAAACCAGCAATTTTACCAGATTTAATGATGATATAACCGCAATCAATGGTTTCAGTTTCAGTATATATTCGTCCATTTTCAATTACATATTCAACCATTTATATTACCTTCTTTTCAATTATTTTAGGTTAAAATTTTCTTAAATCACTTATATTTTATTTTACCAAATTCAACGCTTATATTATATTCAAAAGCAAATAATTAAAAAAACCAGAAGTTTCACTCAATCACGAGTTTCTTCTGGCTTTTCATTATGAATCTCTATAATTTTAATCATTCATCGCTTCTGAACTTTGAATCTCATCTTTTGTTAATTTTGGTTTTAACATACCATAAATAAACGCACTGATAATCGCTCCAATAGCAATAGCTAATAGCGATTGCAAGACATGTCCGAAGTCAGTACCAACTATGACAAAGATACCTCCATGTGGCGCTTGGATAGATGAGCCTAAACCTAATGCTATCGCTCCACCAACTCCAGAACCAATCATCATGGAAGGAATTACACGAATAGGGTCAGCTGCGGCAAAAGGAATTGCACCTTCAGTAATAAAGGATAGCCCCATTACGTAGTTAGGAACAATAGACCCTTTTTGTTCTTTTGTGAATTTTTTACGGAACAGTAACATGGCTGTGGCAATTGCGATTGGTGGAATCATTCCTCCAACCATAGCAGCAGTAATTGGTGCTGCGTTTCCTTCTGTCAATGCTGCAGTTGCAAAGACATAAGCGGCTTTATTAAATGGACCACCCATATCGATCGCCATCATCGCGCCAATAACAAGACCTAGTAACATAATGTTAGTACCTGATAAACTTTGTAATCCATTCAGCAATAAATTATTTAACCAAGACGCTGGGGGATTTAAAACGTAAATCATCAGTAAACCTGTTATAGAAACAGAGAATACAGGGAAAATTAATGTTGGTTTTAAACCTTCCAATGACTGAGGTAAACCACTAACTACTTTCTTAATACTTTGTGTCAAATAACCTGCTAAGAAACCTGCAAGAATACCTCCGATAAAACCAGAGTCGCCGGATACCGCAATCATACCACCTACTAAACCTGCTGCGAAACCTGGTTTGTCAGCGATACTGCGTGCAATATATCCTGCCAAGATTGGTATAATTAATGCAAAGGCGCTCTTGTTACCTATATTCCACAATTGTTCTGCGAACGCATTGTAATCTGAACTTTTTGGATCAAATGAGTTTGCACCAAACAAGAACACAATAGCCATTAAAATACCACCAGCTATAACAAGTGGTAGCATATTAGAAACACCGTTCATCAAATGTTTATAAATTGTCTTACCGACACCTTGCTTTTCATTACTTTCTGATTGTGCCTTACTTGAATCAGCACTCGCTACAAACGGTTTACGAGAAGTATCTTGAGCCATATTTATTAATTCTTCTGGGCGTTTAATTCCGTCAGCTACTGGTACTTCAACAACATTCTTACCATTAAAACGCGCTGTTTCAACATGCACATCTGCCGCTACAATAACGCCAGTTGCACGTTCGATATCTTCATTTGTGAGATGATTCTTTATACCGCCAGATCCATTTGTTTCTACTTTTATTTTAACGCCCATTTTTTCAGCTTGCTTTTTCAAAGCATCGCGAGCCATATAAGTATGTGCTATGCCCGTTGGACAAGCAGTAACCGCTAATATATAGGGTTCATTTGTGTCAGCTGAAGAGACAGAACTTTCGGTTTCTTCTTCTACTTCTTCTGTAGCTTCATCATCAGCTTTATCAATGATTTGTAACACTTCTTGTGGAGACGTTGCATTTAGTAAATCTTCTCGCACTTTATCATCCATTAAAATACCTGATAGTTTTGCTAATGCATCTAAATGTGTTTGTGCGCCACCTTCTGGAGCAGCAATCATAAAGAACAGATGTGCCGGTTGCATATCTAAACTTTGATAATCCACACCCGCTTTAGATTTACCAAAGGCGATAGCAGGCGTATCTACCGCAGCTACTTTAGCATGTGGTATCGCAATACCTTCTCCAATACCTGTGGTACTTTGCGCTTCACGATTATAAATAGCTTCTTTAAAAACTGATACATCGTTTAATTTGTTTGCTTTATCTAGTTGATTCACTAATTCATCTATGACACCATTCTTATCAGTTGATGAAAGATCCATAGCTATTGTCTCTTGAGTTAATAACTCTGTAATTCTCATCTCATTCACTCCCTTTTAGCGTCGTAATTGTCACATGTTCTTTAATATCTTCAATAGCTTTGTATGAGGCTAAATCATCGTTAAAAGCAGTCGCTGTCCCCGCAGAAACCGCTTGTTTAAACGCGTTTTCAATCGTCAATCCTGTTTCAAGACCAGCTATCATGCCTGCCACAGTGCTATCACCGGAACCAACTGTATTGACAACTTGACCATGAGGTACTGACGCTTTCAAACTATGTTTATGATCAACATAAATTGCGCCCTCACCACCAAGTGACACAATTACAGATGATGCTCCTTGTTTCATAATTTCTTGTGCGTAATGGATAACATCTTCGTCAGAATTGATTGATGTATCAAACATCACTTCTAATTCATGTTTGTTCGGTTTAATAAATAGTGGGTTGTATTTTAATACGGATTCCACTAAATCTTTTTCAGCATCTACGACTAATCGAGCACCTGTTTGTTTTATGATTTTTGCAATTTGTTCATAAGCATCTTTAGGGACGCTTTTCGGTATACTTCCTGCCACGACTACTATATCTTTTTTTGAAGTTTGTTTAAGTTGTCTGAGTAGATTTTCAAATTGTGTTTGAGAAATATTTGGACCTGGTGCATTTATTTCTGTTTCATCACCAGTTTTCAGTTTTACATTAATCCGCGTATCTTCATCTATCTCTATAAAATCAGTTTGAATACCTGCTTTTTTTAAAGTGTCATCTATAAATTGACCTGGAAATCCACCTGCAAATCCTAAGGCTGTTGAAGGGACATTCAATGTTTTCAATACCCTTGAAACATTGATACCCTTACCTCCAGCAAATTTAAAAGTTTCTGTCGCTCTGTTTAATCCATTTAATTCAAAATCATCAGCAAACATGATGTAATCAATAGAGGGATTAAAAGTTACCGTATAAATCATCGTGTACCTCCAATAAATGTATAATGTTCAGTATATTGCTTAAATATGTCACTCTCTTTTACTTTTTTAGAAGTAACAATGCTAACTTGTGTTTCGACAGGCACATGTGCAAAATACACCTTGTCGTATTTATCATGATCAGCTAAAACATACGCTTTCGAACCTAAATATATCGCGTGTTTTTTAATAATTGCTTCTTGCTCGTCTGGTGTAGTTAAACCATATTTTAAATCAATACCGTTCATACCAAGGAATACTTTATCAAAACGATAGCTTTTCAACGTTTCAAGTGCGCTAGCACCTACTGTCGCATATGTTGTCGATTTAATTTCTCCACCTAAAATAAATGTACGTATACCATGTTTAATTAACTCTTCGACATGCGTCAAACCACTTGTTACTACAATGATATTTTGTGCATCAATATAAGGAATCATCTCAAGTGTAGTTGAACCAGCATCTATAAAAATACATTCATTGTCTTCTATTTCTAGTGCTGCTAATCGAGCAATTTCTTGTTTTTCCTTTAAATTTGTACCGCGTTTATCTGCCAAATTAGGTTCTAAAATAGATGATTCATTAAGCATTGCCCCACCGTGTACTCTTTTCAACTTCCCAATTTTTTGTAATTTGGATAAATCTCGGCGAATTGTAGAAGCACTACATCCAGTTCGATCTATTAATTCTTGCAAGGTTAAAAAATCTTTTTTTGACAATTCAGTCAATATGAGCTCCTGGCGCTTTTCTGTAATCATCCCTTCACCTCATTTCATTTTCATTATAATGGTTGCGCTTTCTTTTTTCAATCATTTATTGTCAAAAACAATCATATAAAGCTAATAAAATTTGATGATTGACCCTTTTATAAATAATTATGCTCCATAACTATGTATTAATAACCATTTTGAGTATCTTGATAATACATCTCATTACGTTATAATGCACAATGTATAACACAATCTTTTTTATTCCACATATTTCTTACGAGGAGTGCCGTGAAGTTATGCAAAAATCATCTATTGTAAAATGGGAAAGACGAATCAGAATTAGTACCGCAATTATCTTTGCTATTTTAATGATGCTCAATATATACATAAGTGAAAAATTCAAAACTGATTTTGTGTTTTTTCAAACTTTGATAATATATATTTTGTTGTTTTTTCAAATGGCGTTTAACCTGTTACAATTTATTAGTCAAACATCCGACAAATATATACGAATGACCATGATTTTACTCTATACATATGCATATATTAGTAACTTTATCGTACTACTTATATTACTTTTACTCCCAATAGAATCTATGTTTGTTCTAACGATGGCTCTCACATTTTTTACATTGAGCCTTACGTTTTTAATGATTGTAGAACGTCAATTTAAAAAACGCATAAAAAAAAGAGTGCAAAATTCGAATAAAGATTCAAATCATTAATACACTCAATTTTATAAAATTACAAAAAATATTTAATTACTTATTGCCTGCTAAATAATCACGAAATGGAATCATGCCTATTTCGTGATTTTATTTATTTTTGCGTTGTTAATGATGGGTGACGTGCATCACTTTTGCATTGGTGACTTCAACCAAATCATCTACTGCCATTTCAATCTGTATCCCGCGCTCTCCGCCACTAATATAAAGTGAATCTATACTTGTTGCTTGCTCATCAACAACGGTTTCAAATTGCTTTTTCATGCCAATCGGTGAACAACCACCTCTTATATAGCCTGTTACTTTTTTAAGATCATCTAAAGGCATTAATTGCAGTTTCTTTTCATTTACCGCATGTGCCGCCGCTTTCATATCTAATGTGTTACTTACCGGAATAATAAACACAAAATGATGATGATCACTATTTTCTAAAACAAGTGTTTTATAAACATACTTATCCTCTATGCCTACTTTATTTGCTACTTCAGTACCATCTATATGTTCATCTGAAATTTCATAAATATTGACACTATAGTTTATCTTTTGACGATCTAACATTCGCATAGCATTCGTTTTCTTTTGCTTCATTTCGATACCTCATATGATTAAAATGTTTCATGTATATCAAAATATTTTCTATCTATAAAATAACTTGATCACAAATCATTCATCCAGATTAAGTTGCTTAATAAATTGCGTTAACGCCACTTTCATTTCTTGGTCTTTTAAAGCGAATTCGATTGTAGTTTTAACGAAACCTAATTTTTCACCAACATCATAACGCTCACCTTCAAAATCATAGGCATAGACTTGGCTTTCCTTATTCATTCTTTCAATAGCGTCTGTCAGTTGAATCTCCCCACCAGCACCTTTACCTTGATTTGCTAAATATTCAAAAATATCAGGTGTTAACACATAACGCCCCATAATTGCTAGATTTGAAGGTGCAGTTCCTTGTTTTGGTTTTTCTACAAATTGATTCACTTCATATTGACGTCCGCTTTTACTTAATGGGTCAATAATACCGTAACGATGCGTATCGTTTTCATCCACTTCTTGAACACCGATTACGGATTTACCAGTTTCTTCATATGTATTCATCAATTGTTTGATGGCTGGCTGTGTAGATTCAACAATATCATCACCTAATAATACGGCAAAAGGTTCATCCCCAATAAATTGACGCGCTGAATAAATCGCATGTCCTAAGCCTTTCTGTTCTTTTTGTCTTACATAAAAAATATTAGCAAGTTCGGTAGAGTAATTCACTTTTTCTAATAAATCAGTTTTTCCTTTTTCTTCTAAAATCATTTCTAATTCTTTTTGATTATCAAAATGATCTTCAATTGCTCGTTTATGTTTACCAGTCACAATTATAATGTCTTCAATACCAGCACGAGCCGCTTCCTCAACAATGTATTGAATCGTTGGTTTATCTAAAATTGGTAGCATTTCTTTTGGCATAGCTTTTGTTGCCGGAAGAAATCTTGTACCTAATCCTGCTGCAGGTATAATTGCTTTTTTTATTTTTTTCAAAACATTCATCCTTTTCAATTTTTAATAATTTAATATTCATCAAAATATAAATCAGTTTAGTCTTAATATAATAATAACATCGATACATTTAACTTTATACTTTTTTATGATACTAAAAAACATTCAACTTCAATAGTATCTAAAAGTTGAATGTTTTTATTTCCCTATTTTAATGCAGGTTGACGTATGACATCACCCAATTTATTCACAATAACTTTATATTCTTTGTTTGCAGCCGCATCATAAAATGTATAAGACATACCTTGCTTTGAAGCTTGAACTTTTTTCAAGGTAGCATTATTTCCTAGTGCATCTTTTGCATATTTTTGAGCAATTACTTCTGATTCATGAGGCGATATTCTCGGTTTGTCTTGGTCTTGATGTTTTTGAACTTGATAAGCATCATCAAATATTCTTGCCTCATTATTTTGATCTACAGTGACTCTATAATATGTTTTGGGATGTTGCTTATTTTCGAAAGTAAAAATATAGTAATAAGTTCCCTCACATGTACTATCAATACCATAGTCATTATATTCATTTTCAGAATGGTTATCATTGTCTACCATTTTTTTCGCTTTATTTAGCGCTTCTGAAAATTGAGGCAAATTGATTTCTCCAGCCTCTTTATCATTCAAATCATGCGTTGCTAATTTTGCTATCGGCTCATGGTTTTTTGCATTATATGGCTTTTCTTTTTGCGCGTCATGCTTTTTATCGTTCGGCACGTTTGATTCGAAGTCTGTTTTTTCCGCGCTTGCTTTGGATTGAACAGTATTATTAGTATCGGAATAACTCGATATCGTTTCATGTACTTTGGCTAGCACTTGTTGATTAGTAACTAATACTAATAAAAATATGAAGCAGCATGTTAATAGAAAAGCCAATATTGATAATAGTAAATTCTTCAACTTTATCCCCTTAATCATCTCTCTTTAATAATCACAACAACATATTATCACAAATATTTAACAAAAAACTTATATAGACTACAATTTAAAACAATTGTAATTTCTGTAACATGAATATTACGTATGCAACTTAATTTAATATTCGTGTCATATTTGAAATTATAAATGAATAAATACAGCCCCTTTTAAACCAATTAGGAGTATTAACATAACAAATCAACATATTTCTAAAGTTTGAATTGCTTTATTTTTCAAATTAAAAAGGAGTAAGATATGAAATTAAATTGGTAACTCCAATCTCATATCTTACTCCTTTAATATTAGTTTATTTGTGAGAAATCTAAATTATCTTTTATAGAATAGTGACTTATTTTCCCATGTCATATATAGCATTTCGTTTTAAGCATCGTAACTTGTCTGCGTTATTAATTTTATGATTTTTTTAGACGATTTCGAATTGATTTCTCAATAAATATTACTATCATACCAATAAACATTACTAATATTGCCATATAAAGTGGGAATTCAAAGTTAATATCGTATAATGTACCAGCTACTAATGGTCCTATAAAATTCCCCATGCTTGTGAAGGTCGAGTTTAATCCACCAGCAAATCCTTGGCGATTTCCAGCAATATTAGAAAAATAATTCGTAATTGCTGGTCGAATCATATCAAATCCAATAAATACTATAAAACTAATAATCATAATTGACCAGTAATTATGTATAAATGTCAACGCAAGTAATATAATTGCTGAATAAAGTAATGCATAAGTAATGAAAGTAAGTTCTTCAAAGTATTTCATAAACTTATCAAAGAAAAACACTTGGAATATCGCACCAAAAATGCCTCCACCAGTAATTGCAAAGGAGATATCTATAGGTGAATAGTGTGCTTTATCGGCTGTATATAAAGGGAATAATGTTTCGAACGCCGACAAACCAAATGCGAGTACAAGTGTTAAAATGACTGGAGTGAGAAACACTTTCCAATTTATTTTAGACAATAATTCAGGTTGATAATGTGTAAAACCATCTTGCGTTTCGTTTTTTGGATTTTTAATTAAAGTGATAGATAATATAAGCGCTATCACACCGCTTGTACCAGCCACATAAAACGGTAATCTATGTGAAACTTCTGCTAGTAATCCACCTAAACCAGGCCCTAAAATGAAACCTGAATTAATGATTGCGGACATATAACCAAAATTCTTCGCTTTATCTCTTCCGATAGAAATATCAGCAATCATCCCTGTAACACCAGGCATAACCATTCCAGCACTAAACCCACCTAATATTCTAGAAACGATTAGTAGAGAAAACGTGTGGCTTGCGGCAAATAAGAATTCTGAAATCGCAAAAAGTGCAAGCCCAATACAAATAATTAATTTTTTACCTAATTTATCTGCAAGCGTACCACCAAATGGTGAAATAATCATTTGTGCGAGTGCAAAGACCGCAACAAGAATTCCTAGGTCACTACCTTTTAAACCTAAATCTTTTAAGTATACGGGTAACACTGGTACAACCAAACCGATACCTAAAAAGACTAAAAAGATATTAAAATATAAAATATAAAATTGTTTATTCACGTTTCTCACTCCATTCTTATACACATTTTTTAATCATCTTGTTTTGAATCGTTAATTTAGAGGAATGCACAATATTAGAACATTCTATAACATTTTCCTATAGAAAAACAATAGAAAAACTTACATTTTCAAACACTATTATACATCTCATAAATAATTAATTGTATAATGATATTAACGTATTAATTTGAATGGAGGTTTTCAAATGGTATATCAAGTAGATGGCAATACTATCGTATTAGTTCTAGAACAAGGTGAAGATATTATTGAAGCTGTAACGGATCTTGCTCGTGAGCAAAACGGTAAATTTGGAACGGTTAGTGGTATTGGAGCTTGTGACGACGTAGAATTAAATTTCTATAATTTAGAAACTAAAACCTATGAAAAAAAGGAAATTAAAGAACCTTTAGAATTAATTAGCCTGTTAGGTAATATTTCTCATATTGATGAAAAGCCGTTTGCACATTTACATGCAACTTTTGGTACTAACCAATATGAAACATTAAGCGGTCATTTAACAAAAGCAGTTGTATCTGCTACCGCAGAAATCGTCATTACAATGACAAACCTAGATATAAATCGTAAACACAATGCAGACATAGGATTGAATTTATTAGACTTGTAAATTGTTTGTGTCCATTTAACAATAATGAATCATTAGTCCATAAAAACATTTACTGTGTTTAACTTCAAAAAATAAAATTTATATATAGGTCAGGAATTATTTGTATACATTTAAACTATCTTAATCAAAACACATGAACATTATTTGCTCTTGCTAAAGCATAAACGTTAATTTCTATTGAAATTAGATAGAAATTAACGTTTTTTCTGTATATATATTCTTTTAATATTGCCAACTAGCACACTTCAATTATTTTTGTACTAACATTTATCGATTACCATTTTGAAACGTCTTGACGCTCTGAGTTTGAATTTGTGAGAAATTACAAGTCCAAATCATACTAATAAACTTTAAAAGTAAACAACCTCATTGCTCAAAAACGGAAAATTTAAAAATAATGTATATTAACTCAAATGCTTTATATTTACTTTGTTTTGAAAATAGCTATTTATGTATAACTTGTTTTTATTTTAAAACGTTTTCAATAGGTTCGAATTATGTTTATAATTGAAATTTTCGTTTATAAATTGTATTATGAAAAATCACATTCGTAATTTTATATTGCTGTTCCCTTGATATTGAGCTTTTTGAGGGGATTTTTATTTGCTATTTAAAAATTAAACTGCTTGTCATTTACTAAACTTAGTCAATGAGAATATTAAAAATACATTTTCAAACAAAGTCGTATTTTTAACATTAGCTAAAACTGGACCCCCTAAAAATAATTATATGATCATGTGTGTTTATCACATATATAAATCTAAAAGGAAAGTAGGTGTAAGTATCGCCCCACGTTACATTGCTAGAACAATATTTTTAATTTTAATGATTATATCTATTTTCTTTAACCAATTTTATCAATTTATGACACTCAATCTATTTTTAGCATATATTCCATTTGAATTGTGCTTACTATTAAATTTATTTAAACCGAAATATAAATATGAATGGCCATTATTTATCGTTTTTGTACTTATATTTTTATGCATGGTACCCAATACACTATATATGGTTACTGATTTAATACATTTAAATCAATTTACTTTTAATTTTTATCAAGGGCTAATCATCGTTGAATGGATGTATTTTACTTTTTTAGTTGCCGGTGTCTTGTTAGCCTTATATTTATTAATTTTAATGTTTGTAGAAATGGAAAATTTTACAACGCATCGTTGGTTAAATAGAATCATTGTATTAATAATGATGTTTTTAAATGGCTTAGGTATTTATATCGGACGGTTCTTGCGTTTGCATTCTGTTTATATTATCAATGAACCACTTCGAATTTACAGAGAAGTCATCAATCATTTAGATTTTGATGCTTTCCTATTTGTCATATTACTGGTATTGCTTCAAGTTTTAATTTATACATTTGCGAAAGGAGTACAACATACAAAATGACTTTTAATATTTTAATTTTACTTATTGTACTCATCTTATTTCAGCTAATTATTGGACATTTACTCCATGACATAGGATTTTCATACACAAAAAGCATTCTACTCATGTGTTTACCACTAGGTATCGGTTTATTTTATTTGCAATTATTTTATTACGAACGTAAATATCCTGATTGGCATGTTTCTATTAAAACAAAGTTAAGGTTAAAGTATATGTATATTTTAACTTTTCTTGAGTACGTTGCGGTGTATATCTGTATTTTCAGGATGTAATCACAAATTTAATTATATAACGAAACACCCACAGCAGACTTATTAGCCATGTTGTGGGTGTTTCTTTTTAAAAAAGTTATTTATTTTTTAGCGATTGTTTTACTTGTTGAACAGCATTTGCTGAAATTTTTAATTGTTTTAATTCTTCACCAGAAAGCTCGAGTTCTAAGATACGTTCTATACCATTTTCTCCTAATATTGTAGGGACACCTAAGCAAATATCAGAAAAACCATATTCATTCTCTAAATATGCAATAGAGGGTAATAAACGTTGTTGATCTTTTAAAATTGCTTCCAACATCGTATACACTGCTGAAGCTGGCGCATAATAAGCAGAACCAGTACCTAATAATTCTACTATTTCAGCACCACCTTTTCGAGTACGTTCAATAATTTGGTTAATAGTAGTTTCATCTAATAATTTAGTCAATGGTACACCATTAACATTTGTAGCATTAACTAACGGAAGCATGGTATCTCCATGACCGCCTAGTACTAATCCTTTAATATCTTTAATCGAAACGCCTAAAGCTTCCGCTATAAATGTTTGATATCTTGCAGTATCTAAAATACCCGACTGTCCAAGAACGCGTTCTTTAGAGAAACCTGATGCTTTTAAGACCGAATAGGTCATTGCATCAACCGGATTAGTGAGCACTATTATTTTACATTCAGGAGAATATTTAACAATTTCTTTTGTGACATCTTCCATTACTTGTTCATTTATTTTAACCAAATCATCTCTGCTCATTCCAGGCTTGCGTGGTACCCCAGCAGTAATCACAACAATATCCGAGTCTTTTGTATCTGCATAGTCTACTGAGCCTGAAACATTTACATCAAAGCCATAAATTGGACTACTTTGTAATATATCCAGTGCTTTACCTTTAACCTGTCCTTCATTTTTAGGTTGATCAATTAATACAACATCTGCTAATTCATGTTTAGCTATAATAAAAGCTAATGTAGATCCTGTATTGCCAGCACCTATAATAGAAACCTTTTGTTTTGTCATAATATCATCCCCTTATAATGATAGATAAGTGAATTGTCTTAGTATGCTTGAATTACATTTCTCAATTTATTGCGTTAGTGGGACTTATGCATGAATCTCAATCCTAGTCAACTTTGGCAAAGTGTGCACATACAATCAATTTGAATAAATTTAAGTGCTATCTCACACCATAAGATGTTAATAAGTAAACCATTCTTTAGTAGCTACTAAAATATTGTTCGAATTCGCAAAGCTTATGCTTAATTTTGCTTATGCTTTCGTTGACGTTTCAACCACTTCCAAATAATAAAAATAATTAAAATAATAAGTACGATATAAATCATTTTAGAGTAAATATCCATATAGTGCACAATCACATGCCAATTGCTACCAACTGTTTGTCCTAAATAAATTAAAACGATATTCCAAATCAATGTACCAATTGTTGTAAATAATAAAAACAAAGGCATATTCATGCGTGTTAAACCAGCAGGAATTGAAATTAAACTTCTTAAAAGAGGTACAAATCTACAGAAAAATATCGTCCAATAACCGTATCGCTCGAACCAATGCAGTGTTTTATCTAAATCACTTCTTTTTACTCATATTATTTTTCCATAACGATCTACAATTTTATATAAATTTCTTTCTCCTATCCAAGCACCTATGCCATAAAGAGCAATCGCTCCAACAATAGATCCTACAGTTGATGTAAGTGTTACACCAATAAAACTCAAGTTTGAGTGTGTGGTCATAAAACCACCAAACGTTAAGATGATTTCAGAAGGTATAGGAGGGAAGATATTTTCTAAAAATATCAGAAAAGCAATTCCCCAGTAACCAAATTGTTCCATAAAATGAGTGATCCATTGCTCCATGTATACCCTCCTACTACTTATTTAGATCAAGTAATATTGTACATTATAGTAAATTATTTGATTTAGCATATAAATACATCGTCATTCCAAATAGTGCTAATGACATTAAGGTTAAGATAATTGCTAAGACCATCACACGTTTATAATGCTTTATAAACGCCACAAACAATATCCCACCATTGTATAAAAAGAACAAACCAAACAATGCCATCATGACATTTATGTCAGGATATATTATGTTTAATAAAGCAATTACTATTGCAAAACCTAAAAAAGGAAAGTTAATAAAATTGCGTTGAAATCTAAACTGATCTCTATGATGTTGTTCATTCTGAATACTCATGTTCTACGCTCCTTCTAATTAGAATCTAAGGAATATCATGACCTAAGGAAGCTGTATAAATATCAAACCATTCTTGGTCAGTTAACGTTATTGTCATACCTTGTAATGCTTCATCAATACGATTAATCTTTTGCGTGCCTAACACCGGCATAATTGAAGCTGGATGTTTTTTTAACCAAGACATTATAATTGCAGTTGTCGTAACGTTATACTTTTGTGCCAATGGAGATATAATCGCAGTGATTCTTGCTGATTTTTCGTCTTCAAGATCAAACAGTTTCCCTCCAGCCAACGGACTCCATGACATAATTTTAACATCATCTTTGTACATATAGTTAATGGTTCCATCTTCAATCGCATCTAATGTATAAGGAGAAACTTCTAATTGATTTAAAGTAATATGTAATTTATCACAAACTAAGCATTTACTTAATAAATCATACTGAGATTTGTTAAAATTTGACACACCGAACGATTTGATTTTCCCTTCTTTAACTAAAGATTTAACAGCTTCAGTGATTTCGTGAGGATCCATCAACGGAGATGGTCTATGAATCAATAATGAATCTAACTGTTCTACTTGTAATTGTTTAAGCGAACGTTCCACAGTTTCTCTGATATGTTTTTTACTGTGATCGTATCGATGTCCATTTGCTGTCGCCAAATGCTCTGATGGTAATACAATGCCACATTTAGAAACGATTTCAAGATGCTCACGTAGATTAGGTGATAATTTAAGCGCTTCTCCAAAAATCCCTTCACAACTATAATCACCGTATATATCTGCATGATCCATTGTAGTAATTCCACGCTCGACTAATTCATTAATATAGTAATTTAATTGTTGTGGTGTCCAATCCCAATCTTTTGCTCTCCAAAACCCTTGTATTACATTTGAAAAGGATACATGTTGGTTAACTTTCACTCTTTCCATAATGAATCAAACCCCTTCTTCATTACATTAATTTAAATTAGGTAAATTGTAGCATATCTAATTGATTTCGTAGTTGATTTATATCTAATTGTTCACCAATCATAACAATCGTTAAGGGTACTTCTTTATCAATCGTTTGATAATCTGGTAATCCAAACGCATATTGAAATTCATAAATATCGTTGGGCATATCTTTAAATTTTACATATCCCTTTAATCTTAGAACATTATCTGGCAACCGTAAAATAAATTGATAAAATAATTGTCTATGAATAGGTCCTGAAAAATGATAATGTAGACGATTTATCCCATGATGATGTACATGGTTATTTATATTCATTTGGTTTCCATTTTCAACCAGAGCAATTTGATTCATATCCATATCTGCATATGTAGTAAAATATTTGGATGCTGTTGGATTAATTTTGCGGATTGCTTCATCAAGCTCATGTGTATGATTATCAATGAGATCCATTTTGTTCATCACTATGTCATGGCATACAGATAATTGTTCTTCCATCAATTGAATTGTATGGTTTGTATATTGAAAACGATTTAAGAAGCGAGGCCCATCCACCAAGCCTACTACTGTGGGTTGAGCGACTTGTTCAATAATTTCAGGATCCTGGCATGCTGCAATAATTTCAATTGGATGTGCTAAACCTGTCGCCTCAATTATTATATGGCGCATTGCACTTTTGCTTAGAAAATGTTTTAATTGTTTTATTAAATCTAGTTGCAAATCACAACATACGCAACCATTTAATATTGACGCAACCTCAATATCATCGCTAATAGCATAGCTATCTATATCTAAATTACCGTATTCGTTTACGATTACACTTGGGTTTTCATTGTTTTTTTGTAAATATTTTACATATTTACTAAGAAAAGTTGTTTTACCACTCCCTAAAAATCCTGTGATAATCGTAATTCGGGTTTTTTGATTGTTAATATTTTTCATATACTCACTCATTTCATAAATAAAAATGTTTGCGTAAAACTTTAATTATTCTTATAATTAACCTTTCACTTGATAAAATGTTGACTTTCTTCTAAACTTTATACATACTTTATTTTAGCATGGCACAGTGTGAAAGTATGCTTGAGGAAGTGTTACACAACAATAGACGGATTCAAATCCGATAACAGAAAGAACAAAACGGATAGAATGTCTGGAGGAGAACTTTATGTCTGAACCACTTAATTTAAAGGATCAATTATGTTTCAGTTTGTATAATGCTCAAAGACAAGTAAATCGCTACTACTCTAACAATGTCTTTAAAAAATACAAATTGACATATCCACAGTTTTTAGTTTTAACAATCTTATGGGCTGACTCACCTGTTAATGTGAAAAAAGTCGTAACTGAATTAGCACTTGATACAGGTACTGTATCTCCATTACTAAAAAGAATGGAGCAAGTTGATTTAATTAAACGTGAACGTTCTGAAGTAGATCAACGTGAAGTGTTTATCCACTTAACAGATAAAAGTGAAGCAATTCGACCTGAATTGGACACAGCATGTCAAGATGTGGCAGTTGCATCTTCACTTAGCGCAGAAGAAAACAAAGAACTAAATCGATTACTTTCAAAAGTAATTAATGCCTTTACAGAAGAAAAAGCAAAATAATGCTAAATTCTAAATGTTAAGGTTAAACACTAAGAAATTGATTAATTAAATATATTGATTTAAAGCTAGAGTCTAGGACATTATTGATTTGTCCTAGGCTCTAGTTTATTTTAAAGCCCCACTTCTCAATTTATTGAGTTAGTGGGGCTTATGCATGAGCTACAGCTCAGGTTTTCGCTTTAAATCTTTAACATTTTCCATTTACAAATCAAGTACTTATATTGCTGTCTTTTGTTAAAAAGTCACACTTGATTTAACGTGACCATTTGATATAAATAGCCTTTATTTGATAGTAACGATTGGTAATCTCCTTGTTCTATGATTTTACCGTCAACCATAACCACGATTTTATCAAATTTTGGTAGTAATCGTAAATCATGTGTTGCCACGATTAGTGTTTGAGATTGCTTGTGAATTTCATCCATCACATGATTCGTATGATAAATATCTAACGCTGTTGTAGGCTCGTCCAACACCCAAATCGGAGCTTCTTTCAATAATAATCTTGCAATACCCATTCGTTGAATCTCACCGCCAGACAGTGTATTACCTGCAAGTGTGATGTGTCTATCTAATTCAATGTGCGATAAACCTAGTGTATCAAGAACTTCTTTGATTACTGCATCATCTTTATCAGTGAATAAATTATCACGTACTGTACCATCAAATAACTGTTGTGACTGTAACAGAGCATTAATCGAACTGTATTTATTTGAATCTAAAAGGGTTGTAATATCTTGATTATTTATTAAAACCACACCATTTTCACTTTGATAAAGTCCCAATATTAACTGTAATAAGGTACTCTTACCTGAGCCAGAAGGTCCAATAATTGCTACATGTTCACCTTCATGCACCCGTAATTTCAATTCTTTTAAAGTGTAATTCGATTGATTCCAATATTTAAAATCAACATTTTTAACTTCTACGAAAGGTTGATGCACATCACTTTCTAGTGATAGTGGTTGATTGCCTTGTTGCATTGGGTGAGCAATAACTTCATTAATATTGCTCAATGCTTCATCCGTCTCGGCTTTATAATAAGCCACATTACTCATAGGGATTGCTTGTTCGAATAATGTTAACATCATCAAAACAATACTTGTTAAGTAAACAACATCTAATTGTTGATTTTGCACTTGTATAACACCTAAATATAAAGTTGCAAATAAAGCAATCATTGAAACCAGATTCAAACTATATTCATACAATGATAAGAATCGTTGCTCTTTTGCTTGTGCTTGTTCATACTGATTCAATTGATTTAACACCCGATGTTGATAATATGCTGTTTGGTCAAATCTTGCAAGTTCTTGATACCCTTCTTTATAATCGTAAAATTGATTTAAAAATTGGTCTTGTACACGATTAACATCTCTTTTTAATAATTGTGCTTTTTTCGCGCTTAACCAAGGGATTAAAACCAATGTTATCAACATACTTAAAAAGATGATAATTGCATGAACAAATGAAAAATAAAACGTCACAACCATTGCAATCATTGCCGTTAAACCAATGACTACTGGCGGATAATAAACTCTTAAATAAATATTTTGTAGTGCTTCTACGCTACCAACCATGCGCCCAAGTAAATCACTTGATTTAAATTTTCTATACACATCTGGCACGACAGGTATAATATGTTTGAAGAATTGTACTCTCACATTTCTCAACATAGTAAATGTGGCTCTGTGAGACAGCAATCTTTCAATATATCTTGCAACAGCACGTATAAACCCAAACATTTTAACAGAAACAATTAAAACCATTAATGCAAACAATGGTGCCCCTAAAGCACTTTGCGTCACCATATAACCACTTAAGAAAAACATGCTTAATGCAGTTAAACTGCCCAATATACCTACAATGATAGATAAAATCAAATCTTTATCTACCTTAAATTGAATATGTGGTCTCAACAAAAGCCACCACCTTTATACGCATTTTGCTCGATTACTTTTATAGCTTCAACGGAACCTTCATTAATTTTTATACGTCTATCTGCATTTTTTATTGTATGTTCTCTATGTGCGATAGTGATGATCGTCGTATTTTCAAACTTTCTGTTTATCACAGATTGAATGACATGCTCAGTTTGTACATCTAATCCCGTTGCAGGCTCATCGAATATCAGTACATCAGGTTGTAATAATAATAACCGTGACAGTTCAATTCTTCGCATCTGCCCTCCAGATAGCATCTCTCCACCTTCACCAATCCAAGTATCAATACCCTTTTCTAACTTATTGACAATATTTTTTAAGTTAACATCGTCAAGCGCTTCTAAAATTTTATCTTTTTCAATTTTTTGGAACATCGTCATATTATCTCTTATAGATGCATTAAAAATATATGGATGCTGACTCAAAAAACCAATTTTTAACTGTTGTTTATAAATAACAGAACCATATTGTGGTTTAAAATGTTGTGCTATAACTTGAGCTAAAGTAGATTTTCCAGCTCCACTTTTTCCAATTAATGCAATATGTTCCCCTTCATAAATACTAATGTTGATATCTTCCAAAGCATGTTGCTGTGCATCATTGTATTTATAATATATATGCTCAAGCTGTATTAATGGCTTTTGATAACTATTCGTTTGCACTTGTGGTTTCACATAACCTTCTTGTCGATCTAATAAATCGAAGACAACATCACTTGAGCCTTCACTTTGCTTTCCAGTATGAAAAGATTGACCTAAATCTTTAATAGCATTATAAAATTCCGGTGCTAATATAATTGCTATGGCTGCTGTTTTAAAATCTATACTATTAAATAATATTAATCCTAACCCCGCTTCCAAAGCAACAAGGCCAATTCCAAGCATACTGATAAACTCTAACATCAAACCTGATAAAAAAGCACTTCTTAAAATACGCATTGTTAAATTTCGAAATGTTGTACTTTCTTCATATAAAGATTGTTCTGTAGCTTCTGTTTTATTAAATAGTTTGAGAGTAATCAAACCCTTTATTTTATTTAAAAATTGTTGACTAAATTGATTTAAATAAGTCATTTTATCTTTTGACTCATCACGTGTTTTCAACCCAAAAATGATATAAAACATTGGTATAAATGGTGCTGTAACAATCATGATTAAAGCCGTGTTTAAATGTATGAAACACATTGCAATAATGATAAATAGTGGTATCATCATAGACTTAAAAACTTGAGGAAAGTAACTATTAAAGAATGGTGCTATACCATCTATATTTTCAGTCAATGTATTAATTTGAACACCAATAGGTTCTGAAGATTTATTTAAAATCAATTGACGTCGTAAATCATATTTAACGCGAGAAGACATACGATTACCTATCATTTGATTTATTGTGTTAAATGTCGCTCTTGCTAATAAAACAATTAATGTCACTAGTAGTAAAATTAACAAATCTTGATGTGTATGACGTAACATTGCATTTAAAATTTCTGCAATAGCAATGTTCAGAATGACTACAGTAATCGCTAATATTGTACTGATTACAAACATTAATATCGGATAAATTTTATATTTCATCGCTAAACTTGTTAATCTTTTCACAAATATCACCTGGTTCATATTATAAATGGAATGTATTAAAATGAAATGAATTGGCTCAAAAATTAATACATTTTTATTTACTTAATTCATATTTTTGCCATAATTATAATCAAATGATTGAATGCTTTAAATTCAAAAGTAAAAAACAAACTTTTTATAATTATATAATTAATAAATTATAAATAAAAATTTGCAAAAAGAAGTTTGACTTTCTGAATAAAATTTACAATAATTTATCTTTTATCTCATTTAACTGAAGTAAGTACTTTTTCTCTCAGTCTTTAGTCCAAAATCTTATTTATCTATGGCACTTTATAATTTTAATGTGCTATTATTATAAAATGAAAATGAATAAACTATAATCCATATTATGAAAGTAGGTTAATTATGATATTGCTTGAATTGATAAAAGGAATCATTCTAGGAATTGTCGAAGGATTAACTGAGTTTGCACCTGTATCTTCTACTGGACATATGATTCTTGTAGATGATATGTGGTTAAAATCAACTCAATTTTTAGGTTCAGAATCTGCGTTTACCTTTAAAATTGTAATTCAACTCGGTTCTGTATTCGCAGGTGCCTGGGTATTCCGTGAACGTTATTTTGAAATGTTACATATAGGGAAATATAGATCTGAACCTATCGATGGCATCGGTCAAAAACCTAAACGCTTAAACTTACTACATATTATCGTTGGTATGATTCCTGCAGGTATACTTGGTTTAATGTTTGATGATGTTATTGAAAAATATTTATTTAGTGTCCCAACAGTCATGATTGGATTATTTATCGGTGCAATATATATGATTATTGCAGATATATACAGTAAAAAAGTTACGAATCCACAAACTGTAGACCAAATTAATTATTTCCAAGCTTTTGTAATTGGTTTATCCCAAGCTATCGCTATGTGGCCTGGTTTCAGTAGATCTGGTTCTACAATTTCTACAGGTGTGCTCATGAAAATGAACCATAAATCTGCTTCTGATTTCACATTTATTATGGCAGTTCCTGTAATGTTAGCAGCAAGTGGTTTATCTCTAGTCAAAAACTTTGAATATATTCATTTAAATCACATCGGTTTTTACTTCCTAGGGTTTATCACAGCATTTATCGTTGGTTTAATTGCCATTAAAACATTCTTATTCTTAATTAGTAAAATAAAATTGATTCCATTTGCTATTTATAGAATTATATTAGTCATTATTATTGCAATCCTTTACTTTGGTTTTGGTATAGGTCAAGGAATCAGTGGACAATAAAACAGTTAGAGGCTGAGGCAAGTAATTTGTCCAGCCTCTTCTTAAATTTCATGTCCAAAATTGCAGAAATAATTTCCATGAAAGTACGTGTATTTACCGTTTATTATGATGTATTATGGGGTAATAAGTTGATAGTATAAAATTATTGGAGGCAACGAGTATGGACAAAAAGCAATTAATTAAAACAATCATCACAGTAGCGCCTGTGTTTTTAGTACCGTTAATCGTTGAACGTAAACGTATTAAAGATCATCCAGATGTTAAAAAAGCTAGTGATGCAACTGCTAAAGCTTCAAAAACCGTAGCAAACAAATCTGTTCAAATTAAAGATACAGTAGTAGATAAATCTGCAAATGCAAAAGATTATGTTATTGATAAAAAACATAATATGGATCAAAAACGTGAATTAAAACGTATTGCTAAAGAACATGATCCTGCTTACATTGAGAAAAAAGGCGAAAAACTTGAAAAAGAGAATCGTAAAGAAGCAGACAAAATGAAGAAGAAATTACAAAAAAATATTGATAAACGCCACAATAAAGAAGAAAAAAAACGTCAAGATAATGAAAAACAACGCATTCAATCTATGAAAAAATCTAATAAACATATGGAAAAAGTTGGCATGACACCAGGAAAATTAGACAAAGAGACAGAACAAAAAGGCGAAAAACTTGAAAAAGAAAACCGCAAAGAAATAAATAAATTCAATAAAAAATTACAAAAAAATATTGATAAACGTCATAAAGAAGAAGACAAAGCTCGCGAAAAAAATAAAAAAGACCGTTTAGCGGAGTTCAAAAAATACAAAAATTATGTTGCTAAAAGCATTGTAAAGCAAAACAATGAAGAAAAAGGTAAATAATTATTATGACTCAAGTCATCATTGATGGAGATGCTTGTCCTGTTACCAATTCTGTTGTTGAATTGACAAAAGGGACAAGCATCTTTGTTACCATTGTCCGAAGCTTTAGTCATTTTTCTTCAAAAATGCAACCTGATCACGTCAATGTCATTTATGTTGATGATGGCCCGGATGCAGTCGACTATAAAATTGTTAAAATCACGCGATCAGAAGATATTGTAATAACACAGGATTATGGACTTGCAAGTTTATTATTAAACAAAGCTAAAGTTGTGATGCACCATAAAGGATTTATATTTGATCAAAATAATATCAACACTTTGTTAGAACAACGACATGCGAGTGCACAATTTCGAAAAAGTGGCGGGCGCACTAAAGGCCCATCTTCTTTTACAACAGATGACATTGCGATATTTGAACAAAAATTTTTGTCTATAATTAATGATGTGTCATTATTTACGGAGGAATAAAGTATGAAAAAAATTGCTGTTTATTGCGGTGCTAGTAAAGGTAAAGATGAATCTTACATGAAACAAGCTTACCAATTAGGCACTTATATGGCTAAACATAACTATGAATTAGTATTTGGTGCTGGTTCTGTTGGAATTATGGGAGCTATTCAAGATGGCGTATTAGATCACGGAGGTAGTGCTATTGGCGTGATGCCAAATATGTTAAATGAACGAGAAATTACTAGTACGAGACTAAGCGAACTCATTTTAGTTGATTCTATGCATGAAAGAAAAAACAAAATGGCAGAATTAGCAGATGCGTTTGTCATGGCTCCAGGAGGCGCTGGTTCTTTAGAAGAATTCTTTGAAATGTATAGTTGGTCGCAAATCGGTATTCATGAAAAACCAATCGCTATCTATAATATCAACGGCTTTTTTGAGCCTTTGCAAACATTGATTGACCATATGATTCATGAAGGCTTTATCGATAAAAAATATCAATCGCTGGCACCGCTATGTAACAATCCTGAAGCACTGTTCGAAGCGATTCATAACTATGAACCATTAGGTATTAGAAGTTACGACTAAATTTTAAAAGCAGAGATATGTGTGCACTACAAATGCCACTACCTCTGCTTTTCTTATGCTTAAAATAGTATTGCCAGTAATTGTTTTAATATTATTAATGCAACAATCACAATAATTATTGCTGAAAATTTATTTAATATTAAAATATATTTGCCTCTTTTATCAATATTACCTACGACTTTACCTGCAATTGCCAAAAATATAAACCAGATCCAAGAAACAGCAATTGTCGTCATCGTAAAAACCATTTTATCCACGCCTTCATATATTGCTGCATTCGTTCCTATAACACCAATAGTATCCATAATTGCATGAGGATTTAATAATGAGACTGACATGGCAAATCCAATTTGCTTTCGCGCGGACATTGATTGATAACGTTCAAGCGTTTGTGGTTTTTCATGCCATAATGACCAAGCCATGTAACTAAGAAAGATAAAGCCGACACAATAAATTACGATTTGTAACATCGGTAGTGATAGTAATAAGACTGACACCCCTAATACAGCTAATACTATTAATAATGTATCACATAACCCTGCAGCTATAATTACTGGTATAGTCTTAATTAATTGTTTTTGGTTTGCTCCTTGGTTAAATACAAATACATTTTGTGCGCCTAAAGGTAAGATTAAACCCAAAGCTAAAAACAAACCATGAATCATTGGTTGCAACATATTATCTCCTCTTTCTTCAAAACTAAATTATCATTAAACCGTACCAGTTTTCACTCAAACTTAACTAACGCAAAAATATGATATTCATAATAAATAAGAATTATTTATCATTATGTATTTATTGACGCATGATACGTGTGCAGTCAATAAATGAATGAATCCTATACACTAACCATAAGCATTAAATATTCAAATATGAGTTATGACCATTTTTCTATATATAATTATGATACAATATATTTAATTGATTTTTACCAACCAGTTATAATTTTAAAAACCCACCAATTACTTAAAGGAGATTTAGCATGTTCATGCCAAAATATAAAGCAATTATTGATGACATACTTTCGAAGATTAAAAATGGTGATTTAGAAGCAGGTATGAAATTACCTTCTCAGAGAAATTTGGCAGCTCAATATCGCGTCAATCGTTCAACTATTATTCAGTCCTTAGAAATACTACAAAGTTATGGAATTTTAGAAAGCAAAGCACGTAAAGGGTTATACGTTTCGAAAAGTAATTGGAATACTTATATTAATCATAATATGAATTGGCATGACTACATTAAAAATAGCGCTTCTAAAAATAATCAATACTTTATACAACGAATTAACGAATTAGAATTCGATGCGCATATCTTACGTTTAAGTACTGGTGAACTCAGTCCACAATTAATCCCAAACAAGCAATTTCAAGATATTTTTTCAAAACAAACGACTACTGCGCTTAAAACTAATTATGAACACCCCTTAGGTAATTTAAATTTAAGAAAAGCAATTGTAAATCATGTTAAAAAATTGGGGATTGAATGTGATGAAGCAAACATTTGCGTCACTTCAGGTGCATTGCAAGGATTAAAACTCATCGCTGATGGTTTACTGATTCCAAATTCAAAGATAATTATAGAAACGCCCTCATATATAAATTCTGTGCATACATGGCATAACATTCGAGCAGATCTTAGGTTTTTGACAATATCTAAAATCAAACAACAAATTAACACTATTTTCAATGCTAAAACACTGTATAAAAATAGCATTTTTTATTGTATACCGACTTTACATAACCCTACACAACACGCATATACGCAAACAGAAAAATATAAATTAATTCAACAATGCCAACAAACAGGAATCCCTATAGTAGAAGATGACGTTTATGGCGACTTGTGGTTCGAAGGAGATCGTCCTCAACCTTTAAAGTCATTAGAAGAGAATGATAATATCCTATATATTAGTAGTTTATCTAAAACGGTAAGCCCTGGTTTAAGGGTAGGATGGATTATAGGTAAACCATCAGTTGTTATGCACTTAGCGGATTTGAAAATGCAAAATGATTATGGTGCCAGTTCATTATCACAATTTATCGCAACTGAATGGCTAAATAACCCCTTATACCATGAACAACATGTAAATTATTTAAAACAAGCACTTATAGAGAGACGTGATAAATTTTTAGCATCTTTAAATCAACATTTTCAAGATTTAGGTACTTGGTCCATACCTAAAGGTTCTTATTATATTTGGTTCAAATTAAATGTACCAATAAACATGAAAGTACTGTTCGATTTAGCGATACAAAATCAAATTTTAATCAATCCAGGCGAAATTTATGATAAAAACGCACAATATCATATAAGATTTTCTTATTCCTATATAAACATTGAAGATATAGAATTCGCATTACAAAAATTAAGCCAACTTATTAAAAAACTAACATCTAGCAAAACACTTTAAAACACAGTCACCATACCGCTTTTATGTCATGCTGACGCCTAGGGAAATGATATGAATGAGAGACTAATGTCTTGAATCACATTCCCAGGCAGGCATGGACGATACAAAATCATAGTAAACAAAAAGACTAATCCATATATTAAAAATTGGATTAGTCTTCTTCATAAGAATAGGATTTATACCCCATTACTTATTTACAATTTTATTTTGCTTGTTTTGTTAAATCTTTATAATATCTAACATGTCTTTTAAGTGGATGATACTTACTTAATTCTGGATATTCAAAGAAATCATATAGTTTCATACCTATTTTTTCCATAACCTTACGTGAAGGTTCATTATTTTCTGAAGTAAATGCATAGACCTCGTTAATCCCCTGCTGTTTTGCATATTCGAGTACCGCTTCTGCACCTTCAGTAGCGAAACCATTCCCCCACACTTCGGGGATCAAACGCCAACCGATTTCATAGAATGGTAGCTCATCAAACGTATACTTGCTGGCTTTAGGTACATAGTTCAATCCAATAAAACCAAGCCATCCATTTGTTTCTTTTAATTCAACAGCAAAAAGGCCTATATCATGATTGATAATAATATCATTCATCTTTTTCATATCATGTTCTGAACGTCGAAAACTTAATAAACTTGGAAAATATCTACGGACTTGGTGATTCGCGTTCATCTGCTGAAATGGAAGTAAATCTTCTGCTTGCCAGTCCCGTAACCTTAAACGCTCAGTTTCTATATAAACTGTCATACTGTTACACCTCTAAACTGGAAATTAAATTTCTATAGAAAATAACGCGTTATGATTATTCTCATACCGCGCTATCACATGGATTAAACATTGCTTATGCTCTTGAAATATAGCTAATCAATTCAACGTTTACAGCTACTTCTTTCAACCGACCACGTTCACTTTTGGGTGCCGTAAATGTTGCATCTATGAAATCATTTTTATGATTTAATTTGTAAGTAGCTACAAATGTATCTGTATCAGATTCAAAATTGGGTAAATGTGCAATAACACGTTTAATTTCACCAGTCGAATCTTTGATTTCTCTACCAGTAATACTTTCAATTTCTCTACCTAATTCTGGGAGCGTAATTGAACGCCCTTCTAATAATACAAAATCTTTTTCATGCATCGTTATTCCCTCTTTCTCCTAATGAAAAATGATTATTTATAAACTGCGTATAATAAATGATTCATTATAAAGTCACACTTAATATAAAGTAATACTAAGCAACTGACTCATAATTTCAAATCTATTTTTTAGAAACTTTTTATATTCATTACGTTAATGATACCCATTATAACAATTTGTAAAACGATAGTACAATAATTTCCTGGGAAATATTGCATGAAATCCATTTGTAACGCAATTAGTATAGAAGCTTATGTTTCAGCATTAACATCTTTTTCTAAATTCTTCGACTTATCTTTCAGTTTATCTTTCTCTTTTTCTAAGTCTTCTTTTTGTTTTTTCAAATCTTTATTTTGTTTTTCTAATTTATCAATATCTTTCTCTAACGTTGCTTTTTCATCATTTTTCCCACATGCAGTCAATAAGACAGTGGATGCTAGTATGAGTGCTAAACATTTCTTCATGTAAGAACTCCTTTTGTTAATTTCATAATAATAATATAATTTTATCATTATTTTTACTCATCTTCATTATTTATTCTTAATCTTTTATTCATAGTCACCGTACTTATATAGTATCCAAGTTTAAAATTCAAATCTTTCATTGCGTGGTTGTGATTGACTACCGTGCTTTCAATTTCTGAAGCACCCCTACTATATGCCCATATTTCAACCTCTTTTTTTAATGCTTTCGCGATACCTTGATTTCGATTGTCTTCCGAAACATACATCATTTCAATAATAACCTTTTGATATTGCTTTAGATATCTTGCCCAAATAAAAGCAATCATTTGTTGGTCTTGTATTTCGGTAATCACAACATCAGTATTGGCTATTAATCCATTTTCAATCATTTCTTTACGTAATGCAACAGAAATAGTAGTGTTTTGATAATGCTCATACTGTTGGTTAAGTTGTCGTTCATGAATTTCCGCAATTTCATTTAAATATTGTTGATGTGCTTGTTTTAAATACTCCATTATTACTCCTTTGAAAGTGTTATTGATTTATAATACTATTTTCGTCATAATTAGCATTATAAATATATTTTATATATAAGAAGGAATGCCAAATGCCAATGAAATCTACTGATAAATTAATGCGTGAAAACAATGTGAAAGCATTGCGCTTAAATAATACAGACAGAGATACGTTTGAAAACTACATGACTTATGTCAGAGCTGATTTGAGTGTCAACCCACATGATTCTGAAAAAATGTTAAACCGTGTTTTAAATCAGTTATTAGAAGCTGAAAAGGATGGCACATTAGCAATGGAATTCTTTGATCACGATCCTAAAGCCCATGCCAAAAGAGAACTTAGACGTTTACCAAATGAAACAATAAGAAACATTTTCAAATACATTATGCGTCATATTATGCTTTTTGTGGGTATTTTTTGTTTTCTCAAAGGGTTTGCTGGATTTTTTATTGGTGCAAAACGACTATATTTATATACTTTCCCGCTTACTTTAATCGTAGGTATTGCTATCATATTTTTCTTTATTTGGATGTTATTTAAAACTGTACAAATACGTTGTTTTAATACATCACACTTATCTTGGTTATTAACATATCTCGTTTTACTTTTATCTGTATGTGGAATATTTTATGTCTTTTTCATTCCACAGATGTTTTTAACTGTAGGCCCTTATTTATTAATTAGCAATTGGACTTTTATTATCATTTCATTTATATTCATTCCAATCGCATTATATATCGATCATCATTTTACTAATAAAAACACCAATGCTTCATTATAAATACTATTAAAAAACACGTTAGCACAAGCTTCTAAAATTCGAGAAGTGGCTGACGTGTTTTTAGTTTATATTTCACCTATGTTGTTATATTTTCTTTCTTTTCTATTGCAATATTGATAAATAAGAAAATAAGACCAATCACTGTTAGTATCGGCGCAATTAAACTTAACGATGCAACTGGTAAATTTGTTACCACGACACCTCCGATAAATGCACCCAAAGCATTACCTAAATTAAATGCTGATTGGTTAAGTGTACTCGCAAGTGTTGGTGCATCTTGTGAAATTAACGTACTTTTATATTGTAGTGACGGACTCATACTGAAACCGATGAGACCGAAAAAGAAAATACCTGCTACCATTAATAATCCATTCATTTGCACAAAGTATAATAAAATGAAATATAAAATAAATACACTAAATATTATTTTTAATGCCTTATTTAAATTCCAATCTGCAAGCTTTCCACCTACAACATTACCTAATGTGACCCCAATACCAAATATAATCAATAAATATGAGATTAAATTTTCTTGTACATGTGACACATCAATGAGCACTGTTGATATATAAGTAAAGTAAGCAAATACACTACTAAATCCGAATAATGTAACAGCTAAGGTTAACCATAAACGTTTTTCTTTTAAAATTTTCAGTTCATTTAATACAGATGATTTAACTGTTTCTTTTTTCATCGGTACAAATATGATAATACCTATTAATGCTAAAGCTCCGATGACTGATATAATAATAAATGTCATTGGCCAACCAAAGTTTTGTCCGATTAAAGTTCCAAACGGCACGCCTAAAATATTACTCATGCTTAAGCCCATAAACATTAATGCCATCGCACTCGCACGCTTTTCTGGCTTAACCATACTCGCTGCTAATATTGAACCTATACCAAAAAATGAACCGTGAGCTAATGAAGTAATAATTCGACTCGTCATCATAAAGCCATAATTCGGGCTAAATGAGGCTGCAATATTTCCTACAATAAATATCGCCATTAATGCCAACAATAAATATTTTCTATTCCATTTAATTGTTAACATCACAATGATAGGCCCACCGATAGCTACACCTAAAGCATAACCTGTAATCAGTTGCCCTGCTTGGCTTACACTGACATCAAAATCTCTAGCGATGTTTGGCAATAATCCCATAATTACAAACTCTGTCATTCCGATTGCAAAAGCACCGATTGCAAGCATCCATATAGCAATTGGATATTTCATTTAAGACTCCCTTCCTTTTCCACTTTTTAACACATGTGAGTGATTATACTAAAGTAGTAATTACGAAAACAAGAAGATTGCTTAAATTTCACTTTATTTATGCTATAAGTGCGCTCACCATGATTGTACACCGTTTGTAATATCTTTCATCACATTGATTAATTGATTAATAATGCATCTATGAAAAACCAAACAACCATAATAATCATTATTATCGCTTGAGCGATGGAACTTGCTAAAAACGCTATTACTGAGCCAAAACTTGCCTTTAAAGCTTTAGAAAAATGCGGCTCTTGTATAAATTCAACTACTAACACAGCTATAAATGGAATAATAATTATTCCAAATGGTGGAAAGACAAAACAGCCTACAATAACACCAATCAACGCTGCATACTCACTTAATTTTGATCCGCCGAACTTGCTGACAAAATATTTATTCATAATGAAATCTGCAATAATGATAAATATTGTGAACAATGCCATCGATACATAAAATATCCAAGACAGATGATGATTGTCAAAGCCGAATTGATAAATTAAGAAACCAATCCATAATACAAGTACTGACGGTATGATTGGCTTTATTAAACCAATAAACGCTAAAATAAATGATGCTATAATGCATAACCATAAAATCAATGTCATTTCTATCTACTCCATACTTTCTTCTGTAAATTTTTGTTCTTTTGTAAAATATATTAAAATCATACCTAAAAATATTGAACCTGCAGAAACAAAGAACACATTACCTAAGCCTACCCAGTGACTCATTATACCACCGAGAAGATTACCACATAATTGTCCGATAACCATCGCATTCGCAAACAATGTAGATGCATAACCAGGAAAATCAGGTAAAATATCTTGGAAGTAACTAATCCCTAATCCAAGTAAAATAGCTAGAAAAATAGCTAGAAACACCTGTCCTATTATCATCATGATCAGACTATTAAATACGCCAATACTAAAATAAAATAATCCTCCGAATAATCCCCCAAGTATCAATAGCGTACGTGTCGACAATTTAGCAGATAAAATGCCTAATATGACCATGAAAGGTACTTCAAGTCCTGCACAAATACTAGCTAGCACACCTACTCGACTTTCTGGTTCTTTCAAAAAGTTCGTCACATACAATGGCATATTCAACGTGTACATCCATTGTCCTATATGTAATAAAATAAAAGCTAAAAAGGGTACAAATAAGACCTTGTCACGCAACATATTAGGTGCCGCCGCTTCAACATGTGTACTATCTGCTACTGTATGCTTTGTTTGAATATCTTTAAAGAAAAAAACTTGTAATAATAGTGTGAATAATATGATTGTTATCGTTCCGCCAAATAAACCCGCATATCCTTTAAAACTGAGTAACAATGCACCAATAAGTGGACCGAACAAGAAACCAAATGAAAACATTGAACGTAATACAGCGTTAGCAAATTTCGCTCTGTCCTTTGATGTAGAAGTATTGATTGATTCTCTTGCTGACGCATACATTTGAGGCATGGCTGGGGCAAAACAACCTTGGAAAATGGCATACATTACTATAAAAACCCAGATTTCATGAATGTAAAAATAAATTGAAAAGCTGACTGCCCCCATAAAAAGTGCAGTAATAATAATTGTCTTTCTGTTGATACTATGTGTATCAGAAAAGCGTGCTACAATTGTATTCATTGTAAATTGGCTAATTGCAGCTAATGCTAATAGCAACCCATATTGGCTAGAAGTCATACCTAAATCATTTGTAGCAAATAATACCAGATACGGTACAGTAATGGCGATGCCCATACCTAACATCATCATATTAACGACAAATAATTTGTAATTTTTTATATGTAACAATTCACTAAACATTTAGCGTCCTCTATTCCTATTAAATTCATATAACTCTTCATAAAGTTATATTTATCAATGAACCAAAATATTCAATTATCTAAAATTGTTATTCCACGTATTCCATTATTAAATTAATAAATGAATCAACTTGCGGCAACTGTAACATGCTTGGATCATAGCTCAAATAAGTAGAACGAATCAGCGGTTTATCGTCTATATCTACGCGTTGAAACGCAAACTGTTCCCTATCTAAGTGTTTCATCATGATTTCCGGCAATATGGTCACGCCAACGCCATTTAATAACATTTCTTTACATGTCGCAACTTGATCAACCGTAATCATCGCATGATAATCTTGACCAATTTGGCTGCCATACCATTCTTTAATTTGATTAATGTATATAGGATCAGCCTGAAATTCGATAAACGGCATCTTTTCTACTTCATCATTACGATTTTTAGGATGTATAAAATAATGTTCGTCATTAAATAAATGCGTGTTGCTTAAATTCATCATTTTATTCCCACGAATAATCATCACATGGTAATCTCTATGATTAGCTTTAATTTGTTCACTCGACCCTACTTGAACTTGGATTTCTACATTTGGAAATTGTCGTGTATACAAATTCAATACTACCGGCAACAACGTTTGCCCTATTAAGGATGAACAACCAATAGAAATCGTACCATTTACTTCACCGATATGTGCTTGCATCTTATCTAAAAACAGACGCTCTCTATTCAACATATCACGTGCATGTTCAATAATCATCATGCCTTCAGTCGTCGTTATTAATTGTTTTTTTGTACGAATGAATATGTCGACGCCAAATGCATTTTCTATCGCTTTTAATCGTTGTGTTACTGCTGGTTGAGAGATGTATAAAATTTCCGCTGCTTTTCTGAGCGTTTTCGTCTCATCTAATGTAGTTAACAAGCGATAATCGTCAATCTTCATAATTATCCCCCTATTTTTTACAAATACTAAATATCTTTATTTATGGTGGCCTTACTTTTATTTACTTTGCGCTTATGAATTACTTTTAATACGCTTCAATTCTCGCAGTGTTTACTATAACATGGTTAACGCTTGACTAATATAGGGAATTTTTTATAACAATTTCAAGATTATTGAGATGCATTAGAATCTTTTATCTTACTTTGATGTGATTTGCTATTATCTTGATTAGAATGATTATGATGCTTATTGTAATTTTTTATTGGCTTATGTTTAGCCTCATTGTACACAACGTTTTTATGCTTTTTGCCTTTAAATTTATGTTTATTAAAAGAGGATTGCTTTTGAGATTTCGACTTTTGTTTTATTTTATGGAAACAATACATAATTTTATTCTGCATAGTTGTAAAATCTGTATCAATTTTAATCATTAACTGATGCGCGATAATATAAGCTTCGTGATATTGCTTCTTGGTTATTTGGCCTTGGTTTAACGCGCGTAACAAATCGTCTTCATCAACAAGTTCGTATTCTCCATTAGGTAATGCTAATACGTCCAAGCATAAATCAATCGTACGTGCATTTCCTTTTTGCGTAACGTTTTTAATATTTATGTCAAAGTAATATTCTAATGGATTGCCATTGTCGTCTAACATCACTGTGATACTATAACGTTTTTTTTCAGGTAATATTTGTAACCACTGATAGTTATCATCAGCCACAACAATATTTTGTCCTACGACCGATACTTCTAGAGGTTCACGTACCTTTTTCATCGTTACTAACCCAATAATACCTTTAAATTTGTTATTATTCACTTTGACTTCCGTATATTCTCGGTCAATGATGCGACGCCAGTGACGTTTATCAATATATTTTACTTTCACTGCCACCAACTCCTTGTCATTATTATATAAAACTGAACCTTACATGTCATCTTATGTTTGTTACATTTAAATTTTTAATTAATAGCGAGTAGATAATTATGTTTATTGTACTATATTTCATAGTGTAAAAGCGAAATTGACAATTGTTGAGAAGTTTGTTAAATTTTTAATATATTTTTCAGAAAATTCTTTAAAAAGGGAGATAGCCATATGTCAACGTCACAAAGACCATTTAGAGCAGATCACGTAGGAAGTTTACTACGTCCACAACGTTTAAAAGATGCACGTAAAGATTATCAAAATAACGTTATTAATGCTCAAACATTAAAAAATATAGAAGATGAGGAAATTGAACGCATCATAGATAAACAACTAGAAATTGGCTTACATAGTATTACTGATGGTGAATTCCGCAGAAGTTGGTGGCATTTTGATTTCTTAGAAAACTTAGATGGTGTTGAAGGTTACACATCAGAGCGTGGTTTAACATTTGAAGGTGTAGAAACTAGAAATCACAACGTCAAGGTGGTTGATAAAGTTACATTTAACCCAAATCATCCCCATTTTGAACACTTTAAATTTTTATATGAAAAGGTAAATGGCCGTGCAACGGCAAAAGTTTCTATTCCAAGTCCAAATCAATTGTTCCATCCTAATATTTTAAACGAAGACATTTATCCTGATATCAATGATTTTGCGCATGATGTAGCAAAAGCTTATCACGATAGTTTACTAAAATTCTATGATCTCGGTGCACGTTATATACAACTAGATGATGTGTATTGGGCAAATTTAACATCAGGAACACAAAACACACGTGGGCGTGATAGAAGTGAATCTGAAAAAGAAGTTGCACGTCAACTCGCTTATAAAGTTATCAATGAAGCAATCAGTGGTTTACCAGAAGATTTATTGATCACAACACATATTTGTCGTGGAAATTATCAATCTACGTGGGCTATTTCTGGTGGTTATGAACCAATCGCTCCATATCTATTTAAAGAACAATTAGATGGTTTCTTCTTAGAATATGATGATAATCGCTCAGGTGATTTCGAACCTTTAAGATTTTTCCCAGAAGATCGTTCATTTGCAGTGTTGGGATTATTCACATCAAAAAATGGTGAATTAGAAGATAAAACCACTATTTTAAAACGTATAAAAGAAGCACAAAACTATATAGATTTAGAACAAATTTGTCTCAGTCCACAATGTGGCTTTGCTTCTACTGAAGAAGGCAATAAATTAACTGAAGAAGAACAGTGGAAAAAGTTAGCTTATATTGTTGAAATTGCTAATGAAGTTTTTGGTACATCAAAATAATATTTAAAAAACTCGTATTACTTTCACAACTGTTTTAACGAGAAAGTAATACGAGTTTTCCTTTATATTTAACTATTAATGTCGATTATTGATAAAGCGTAACGATCATTAATGTGTTTTAAGGCTGGATATGTTTCGTTTAGCCACTCTTTACTCAATAACTCAAAATGTTTAAATTCAAATGCTGGATGACACATGCAACCAACAAGCGCATAACCAGCACAGCCTTCAATAGACGATGCAAAAATTGTGCCCTTTGGAACAACATGTTGCAATACATCACCACTTTCGATGTTGGGGCCAACTGTTACTTTTTGATAATTGCCATCAGGGTATATCATGTGAACAGTCAAAGAATCTCCTGCATGATAATACCAGATTTCATCAGCATCTATTCGATGAAAATGTGATATATTATCGTGCGTTAAAAGAAAGTATATGCTCGAATAAGCCGATCTTTGATTTGAGCTAGTCGGTACCGCTTTGATAGTCTCTTTATAATAGCCACCTTCTGGATGCGGATGTAATTGTAATTGGTCAATCCATTTTTGTACTTCTTGATTTTTATTCATGCTATTTCAAATCCACGTTATGGAATACATTCTGAACATCTTCTAATTCTTCTAATGCATCAATTAATTGTTCAAATGTTTCCTGATCTTCTGCTGATAACTCAATATCTGACTGTGGTAACATTTCAAATTCCGCTACTTTAAATGTTTCAACACCTGATGCACGTAATGCATCTTGCACTTGGGCAAATTGATCAGGCTCAGCATATACAATGGTTAAACCATCTTCATCAATGACATCTTTAACATCTATCTCTTGTTCCATTAAGCTTTCCAAGACATCATCCGCTGACTTGTCTTCAACACCAAATACTGCAGTGTGTTCAAACATATAAGCAACAGATCCAGAAACTCCCATATTACCTCCATTTTTACCAAATGCAGCACGAACATCAGATGCAGTTCTATTTACATTATCAGTAAGCGCATCTACGATTATCATAGAGCCATTCGGGCCAAACCCTTCATATCGCAACTCATCATAATTTTCTTCGCCGCCACCTTTAGCTTTTTCAATAGCTCTATCTATAATATGGTTTGGTACAGAATATGTTTTTGCTCTTTCTAAAGTTAATCTTAATGCTTGGTTTGATACTGGATCGGGTTCACCAGATTTAGCCGCTACGTAAATTTCTTTACCAAATTTAGCATAAATTCTACTCGTATTCTTATCTTTTTGGGCCTTTTTCTCTTTAATATTATTCCACTTACGTCCCATAATGTCATCTCACTTTCTAATTAAATGCGTATGTCAGTACATCATATTATACAATATTTTTATTATATCACATAGACTAACCTACTACTTTGCTTGTATTTTTTATTACGTCTCTCGAAATATCTATACCCTTTGGCAACTTATTAATTTGTATCAAACATTGATCGTTTGTCACATAGAGTATCATCCATATAGAATGAATTAGCCCCTTTTAACATTATACATCGGTAATTTTAAGATATGAAAACCGCTTCTTTGAGTACTTAAATACATATTAAAAGTGATTTTGAAACATATAAAGAACCACTTCCCAACTTGTTGGGTTAGTGGTTCTTATGCATGAGCTAAAGCTCAGGTAATCCTTATTGCACTTCCCAACTTGTTGGGTTAGTGGTTCTTATGCATGAGCTAAAGCTCAGGTAATCCTTATTGCCACTTTCCAACTTGTTGGGTTAGTGGTTCTTATGCATGAGCTTAAGCTCAGGTAATCCTTATTGCACTTCCCAACTTGTTGGGTTAGTGGTTCTTATGCATGAGCTTAAGCTCAGGTAATCCTTATTAGAGGAGACGACGAAATCCAATTAATAAAATTAAATTTCTGTCCTACTTTCGTCACGAAGTATCATTATACTATTTAATATTTGTAACTGATTAAAGCTTTATTGTCATTATGTAAACATGAATTTTTAATATTTTAGTCTACCTGTGTTTCAATTTCATCTAACAAAGTGTGATACTTCCTATCATTTTCTTCAGTCATCGATAAATAAACTTTTCTCTCATCTTTTGTCGAACGTAATTTGCTTACACGATCTTGGTTAATTAATCGTCGAATTGATGCCAACACTTTTGTTCGACTCAAATCGAGTTCAGTCGTCGCAATTTTTAAAAATGGCTGCATCAGCATGTTTTGCTGTTGACAATTTTGTTGTATTATTTCCAAAATAGCAATGTCATTCATTGTTAGCTTATATTTATTTTCTACATAAGACATTACTTTATTATATTTTTTATAAATTTTTAATAACTGCGCCTTTTTTTCATCATTCATTGTTGCTACACCTCCAAATGCTAGTAAGCAATACAATTTCATTATCTCTAAAAAAAGTAACTCTGTCTTTATCATTTATTTTTATAGCTTTGTCATTATTACGAACAGCAGTAAATTGAATATCACAAAACATGTTAAATTAATTATATAATTTAGGATTAAGCATTTATTTATAAATATCAATAATGTGTACAGTATTATGATCGATTGCTACGCTTAAAGATTTGTCGTTAAATGAATGTTCGAAAACATTTATGCGTGGCTGATTATATGATTCAATTTTTTCTATAAATATATCAGACCACGGATATTTTTCGCGCAAATTGCAAGGTATCACACAATTGATATTTCCATGCGCATTATTATATGTCTCTTTAAAAATCAAATATTTTTTTCTTGACTTCAAATCTTTGAAATTGATATTAACAGACATTTTTGTTGTATAGTGCTTTGAAACTTCATTTTCCATAATTTGCCAATCACTGATATAAACGCTAATTTTATCCTCTTGATCAATAATAGTATAAAAATCATGTTCATAAACTTTATAACGTGTTTTTTCTATTAAACGATGAAACATAGTTCCTACCAATGTACGGAAACCACTTTTATCATATAAGTATAACGCCTCATTACCGTTCATTTGCTGTATCAAATCTACACCTATACCCGAAAAATGCTTTAATATTCTTTTAAACACACCGACTAACAATGGCGGACTTTCAATAATATTCATTGACTCGTCATGCAATAAAAAATTATTTCTTACATTTAATAAAAAATAATACCTATCCTCCAAACACATTTCTGCCATGATTTTCCTTATATAATTAAATTTAAAAATTTCTTTCGTCAACAGCATTTCATGTGATTCATTAAAATATGGCACCGATAACTTTTGATTATCTACAAAATAGTAATCAAAACCAATTCTCTTTAATTGTACTTCCATCATTTTAAAAGCATCTGGTTCATTAAATAAACGAGTAATATCAATACCAAATTTTACATTCTCTCTAAATTGTTTAATTTTGATAATGTTACGGTATATCTCTTTTATTGACATTGTACTTAAATCAAAACAATAGCTTATCTTTTTTAATAAATCTCTGTTTAAGTTTGTGCTAGTTTGCAAATAAGCCGCGTAGGGTTTGCAAATCTGATTCAAATATATTTCAACATCTTGACTTTCGTAGATTTGAAGTACCAAATTAGCATTGTTTGATATGATAAAGTCAAAAGCTTTATATGTTTTTTGTTCAGAAATGTATTGTTGAATATCTTTTACGTTGATATTGCAATAAATATAAATCTGTTCCTCATTTTCAAACAAATAACTCATTTTAGAATCAGTATACAATTGGTATAACTCTGCTATTGTGTAAATTTGAATAATCATGGATGAATTACGATTATCCAAAAAATGATCAGTACAAATACTAATTTCATTGTTTTGTACATAACTATCTTCTAATTTTGCAGTAAGTTGAGCCTTTACTTGATCTTTAAATGTGTCATTCAATGTTTCATAAGGAAAATATAAATACTTATTGTATTTTGAGAGTTTACGATATTGATTAGGTGTGTAACCGTAATATTGTTTGAATTTTTTACTGTAAAGTGCTGCACTACTAAAACCGTATAAATCAGATATTTCTCCAATGGTATGTTGACTATCCAATAGCTCTTTCATAGATGCCGCCAATTTTAATGTATCCACATAAGTTTTAAAATTCATATCTAGCTTACTATAAAATTGACTAGATATATTTGATTGTGAAATAAATATATGGTCAGCAATTGACTTTAATGTTAATGGTTGCTTCAAATTACGATTTACATAATCAAGTATTTCTCCAGTAATACCAAAGTATGCGTGATCAGTTTGTTGGGATAAATAATCCGAATCTACTTTAGCTTCATTAGCAATAATTTCAACAATTTTGACCATGTAATTTTCATAAATATCATAACTTAAAGTATCGTTCAAATAGTGTTTCGTCAGCTCAATTAAGGATTTAGTTAATTGTGCTGTAGACTGAATCAACTTAGAGGCGTATTGATAATCAAAAAAAGGATAACCTCGTTCTAAAAACCAATCACTCGCTATATATAATAAAATGGTTGCTTCATTGCGTTTAATGCTAAAAATTTCTGTATGGTTTACGATTAACAATTCCGTTTCAACTTTTATATTAGCTGTAAATTGTTGAATTTCTAATACTCCTTTTATTGGCAGTAATACTAGTATGCCATCTGTTACACGTTTAGTAGGATAAAAATTATTAGAAATAATATTTAAACACTGTACTTCCATATTCCAACCTCTCTCATATTCTGTTATACACCATACATATAAAATCATTTTTATAAAATTGATTATTTCTTTTATATTTTCATCTTTTGAAAATAGAACATTCACTGTTTTAGTTTCAAAGTACATGTTTTACCATTACATAATTTTGAATATAATAATTTAATTTGTCAACATATTTTTTCATTCATCGTCCTTAATTCTAACTTTTTTATATTTTATTATTGATAAAATAAGTTGTTATATAACATTATTATGTAATCATAAATTAAAGTCATCGTTGCATGTCAATCTTATATTAGCTGAATATTGTGTAATGATCATTTTAAGATACTAGACAAATAAAAATTAAAAGCAAAATAATAATCTAAAAAACCGTAACTGAATTTCTGTAAAAATCCAGTTACGGCTCTCGCTTCTATTAGAATTTATAACTCATATTTTTTAATTTTAAATCTAATATTTACTTTTTAAATTTATTCGCAAGTCTTAGTACATATTTAATAATGTGTAATAAATTGATAAATAGGTTGAATCCCATTTCTCGTGGAGAATACTGACCACGTTTCATACGATTAAAATCATATATTGTATATAATAAGAATAATAGTAAGCCTACTACTGTAATGATTGTATGGAAAATTGGATTATGCACAAACATACCAATAATTCCAGCAACAATCAGAGCCACTAATGTTACAAATAAGTATTTACCCATTCCTGAAGCGTTATCGACAATGAAATAGCCAATTAAACCAAATGCGATAAAAGCACCTATTGCTAGTAACACATTCTTATAAAACACTTCTGGTCCTAAATTTTGCAAATAAGCTGTAAATGTAGCATAGGACAATAAACCGACAATAATTGCATATATATGTGAAATTACCAATCCATATTTACGTGCACGATTCGTTAAAACTGTAAATAAAACTAAAACTAGCAAGACGATAGAGAGTGGTTTTCTCCATTCCATGGGTAAAAACTGTCCAAAATAGCAACCAATGCCAAAAATAATCCAATAATAAATAAAGAATAACCATACTTTACCATACGCATGAGAATTGGATTTATCCTGCTTTGATTTAGATTGTTTTTGATTAATTTGTTGTGTTGATTCAGCCAATCATTTCACTCCTTAGATGTTATAACATCTTACACATTAATTAGAATGTATTCCTCAACATATCTGATTAATGTGCTTAAATGTTGTTAAAGTTTTGTTTATATAAAATACATTACTTTCATTTTCACTATTCCACCTAAAATCAAACATTTTAACTATCAATTCCAAAAAGATGTTAACGTTAATTGAATTCCACACGTTTTCTAATGTTACAAAGTCATAAATTTTTAAATGAATTTCAAAACCAAAATTTCGTTTAAAGTCCATAACAAAAGTATTTATTAGGTTTACATCTCAATGTTCTAAAATGTTAATAATGTTACATCTCTATAACAATAGACACAAGTCACCTAATTTTTGTTAGTATGTAACATGAATTCAATTAAAGAAAATCAAACAGATATATTTAATTTAAAATGAGTTATTTATATAGGTGTGAGGAGGAGTTCTTTTGAAAAAGTTTGCATTTGCAGTCACTGCTGCTTCAGGTGCAGCAGCATTTATTGCTAACCATGAAGCTGAAGCATCAACACAGCATACAGTACAATCAGGTGAGTCACTATGGACAATCTCAGAACAATATGGTGTTTCAGTAGATGAGATTAAACAAAACAATAACCTCGATAACAACATGGTATTTCCGGGACAAGTTATCGAAATTGGTGGAAGTGGTCAAAGCTCAAGTTCAAACGCTTCTTCACAAACATCAGGTGGTTCTTCACATACAGTTAAATCTGGTGAATCATTAAATATCATTGCTAACAATTATGGTGTTTCAGTTGATGCATTAATGTCAGCGAACAATCTAAATGGTTATTTAATCCAACCTGGTCAATCACTTAAGATTCCAAATGGATCAAGTGTTGGTGGTTCAGGTGGTTCTGGTAACACTGCTACACAATCGCCTTCTACTGGTAATAATTCTGCTAGTGACGCTAATTTATATGATTGGGGTCAATGTACATGGCATGTATTTAACCGTAGAGCAGAAACTGGACAACCAATTAGTACATATTGGTGGAATGCTGATCACTGGGCTAACAATGCTGCAGCAGACGGCTACACAGTAAACAACACGCCAACTGCTGGTTCTATCATGCAAAATTACGAAGGTCCAATTGGTCACGTTGCATATGTTGAGCAAGTAAATCCTGATGGCAGTATTTTAATATCAGAAATGAATTATAATACACCTCCAGGTACAGTAGATTATCGTACAATTCCAGCATCTACTGCTTCTAGCTATAATTACATTCATTAAAAAGAGGAAGCATCTTAAACCTCTAACATTAATAAATAAGCGTCAATTTCTATAAGGTTTTTATAGAAATTGACGCTTTATTTTGTTTACTTACTTTATTTATATATATTTTAATCTCGACAATCATTTATGACAACTACATAGCATTAGTCGAACACTACAAGCAAAGGCAGCGCACAGAAATGCACACACAAAAACACTACCTACTACCAATAAAGTCCCTATTATGTTGGTAGTATAAAATATTTTAGGATGATACGATATAGCATCTTGATAATTTAGTATAGTAGTGTTTATTAAATATACGTAAGTGCTTTTTTAAGTATTTCAATATAAAATTATATATGTGTACATTATATTTTGACGAGATGCTTGAAGGAACAGGACAAGCTGAAGACTACAGGTTGAAGCTCCGTTCCTAAGAATACGAACCAACAATACGAATTATGGAATAAAACAAAGAAGCACTCAGATGAATTGAATCATCCGAGTGCTGTTTTTTTAGTATTTATGTCATAGAATCTTTATCTTGTATTTATTTTAAAGTCATTCAGCTATTTATTACTCATTTTTGTTAATATTTATAAAACAATATTAATTACAAAATATATTAAAGCAGCTAATAATGCTGAAATAGGCAATGTAATTACCCAAGTCACAATCATACGTTGTGCTGTATTCCATTTCACACCTTTAATGCGGTTAGAAGAACCCACACCTAATATAGATGAAGACACAACATGTGTCGTTGAAAGTGGGAAATGTAGTGATGACGCAACAAAAATAGTTAAAGCAGAAGATAAATCCGCTGCTGCACCATTAGCTGGACGTATTTTCATTATATTTCCACCAACTGTTTTGATAATTTTCCAACCACCAACAGCTGTACCCAACCCCATTGCAGTAGCACAGGCAATCTTAACCCATAATTGAGGCTCAGTGCTTGTACCTGTTTGGATATTCGCAACTATAAGTGCTAAAGTAATAATCCCCATTGATTTTTGTGCATCATTTGTACCATGTGAAAATGATTGTAATGAAGCTGTGAAAATTTGGAAAAATCTAAAGTTACGATTCGTTTTCGTTAGATTTGCATTTTTGAAAACTACTTTAACAATTGAATACATAATAAAACCAACACAAAACGCAATAACTGGTGATAAAAGTAATACTATGATTATTTTTGTAAAGCCTTGATAATGTAGTACAGCAAATGTACCTTGAGAAGCAATTGCTGCACCAGCAATTGATCCAATTAATGCATGTGAAGAAGAACTAGGTATTCCAAAAAACCAAGTTACTAAATTCCAAATAATTGCTGCCATAATAGCAGCTAAAACCACAACTAGACCATTTTCTAATTTAAATGGGTCTACAATATCTTTTGTTATCGTACTTGCAACTCCAGTAAATGTTAACGCACCAATAAAGTTCATAACTGACGCCAAAATAATCGCAGTTCTAGGAGTTAATGCACGTGTTGAAACAGCAGTAGCGACGGCATTGGCTGTATCATGGAAACCATTGATAAAGTCAAATATCAAAGAAAAAATAACGATAGCTACTGTGATAATCAAAATATATTCCATAAGTTAGGACTCCTTAGCTATTTTTCATTATTATTGTTTCAAAGTTATTCGCTACAGCTTGACATTTATCGGCAATTTCTTCTAAACTTTCATAAATCTCTTTGATTTTAATAAGCGTGATAGGATCAGTTTCACTGTTAAAAATATGTTTAATTGACTGACGTAATATACCATCACAGTTAGTTTCAAATTCTTTAATATTAATAGAATGAATGCGCATGTGAGATAATTTTTTATCGACAAGTAAGCCTACTGCTAATTTCATTTCAGCAATAGCTTTTTGGATATTATCAACAAATTCAGCCATATATTCATCAGTATATTCTATAGAGTACATTTCAAACATTGCTGATGTTTCTTCTATTGCATCTAAAACATCATCAATAGCGTTACATAAAGAGAGGATATCCTCACGTTCAATAGGTGTAATGAATGTTTGGTTCAAATCCGAAATCACTTGATGCATGAGCTCGTCACCATGTGATTCGTAAGTTTTAATATTATCTGAGTATGCTTTAAGGTCTAAGTGTGTATTAAAATCCATTTTACCAAATTCAATTGCTGCACGGTCTAAGTTGAAAACCATTTCTTCAAGTTTCACCATGAACTTATCTTTTTTCTTGTTAAACATTCAAAAAATCCTCCATTTACAGTGACCAATATAATCACCTTCAATAAATTTAAAAAATTACATTCTTTTCTAGACAAATTAAGATTGGCAAGATTTACAATAGACCCATTACTGTTTTAATTTTATTAAAATTATGTAAATGAGTTTTTGCTTACTAGGTTTAAAAAATCTCACAAATGTTGATTTGTCCTTATTTGAAAATAGCACAATTTTAACAATCCTACAATTAAATTTACAAATTCTTAACATTACATTTTCGTTAAATTAATAATTTTGTGTATATTGATCTGCGAAATTTATAATTTTTCAAAAATGATTTTAAAATCTATAAATTCATATATCAAAACACACAATAGCAATATTTGCATAATTACTATTTTTAAGCAACAATTATTTTTCTATATATCAAACTTGATTTAGATACAATTAGTTCAAAAAAAAGTTGATTTTTTGAATTTGTAGATACTATCAAAAATTTCATTCTGCGCTCTATTTCATCCTAAATAAAGTTAAATGTAGATATGTTTTATTTTAATTGCATCAAAGGTTGATAATAAAAAAAGACAATTTCTCCATAAAATTAGAAATTGCCTTCTTATCGTTCATCGCATCATTTATGCGTCAAACGTCGCTTTTTTAATGGTTATAGAGTTTTTTATACAATGTACATGAGCAATATCAATAATCAGATAACATGCTAACTATTTCATTTTGGTTTGGAAAAACAAATTGCACTTTCGTTCCATTATTAACTTCAGAATTGATATGAACAGTTATCCCTAATTTCTCTTTTACATTTTTCACCAAATATAAGCCAATTCCAGAAGATGTCGTTTCATTACGATTTTCCGTTGAAGTAAAACCTTTATCAAAAATTCTCGGCAAATCTTTTTTGCTAATTCCTCTACCTTCATCCTTAATTTCCAACGTCACATGGTTTTCGAGTAGTTTGCCGCTTACATGAATCGTGCTGTTTTCACTGTATTTAACAGCATTGGAAAGAATTTGTCTTATCATCATGCGACACCATTTCGTATCTGTATATACTTTATAATTGTCATCAAATTCAAGTTCAAAATCTATACCTTTCGCTTGGCTAATATATCTAGTGATTTGTATTTCGTCTATAACTAAACGTTTTAAGTAAACATTTTCATAATACATATCTTTATTTTGCGACTCTAATCGAGTCAGAAATAGATGTTTATCTAGCATGTCATTGATACGTGTCCATTCAAATAAGAGTGCACGTCTTCTATTATCATCGCTTTCTTTTTCAATTAATAATTTTAAAGCAGTGACAGGCGTCTTAATATCATGCACAAAATCTGTTAACGCAGCTTCCGTAGATTTGATTTGTTGTTTTTGCTTAGTCACTAAACTTTTTTGTGTCGTAATTTGATGATATAAATATGCTAACATTTCTTCTTGGAACGGAGTATCGGCCAATGATTTATGCTTTAACGCTTCGGGTTCTATATTATCATCTAAGTGCTTATAAAACTTAACTTCTTTTAAATATGTAAATAATAAGAAAATACAGCTTAACCCTATATTTAAAATAATTATATATAAAACACTATTTACATTTAAATCATAATCTAAAAAAGCAATACCTAAAAAGATGAATTGTAAAACAAGCAACCAAAATATCCAGTTTTTACGTGAACGCAGGAATAACCATACCCATTTCATACTATCCATGAGCCATATATCCCTTACCGATTTTCGTTTCAATTGCATCTTTCATATTAATATCTGCAAGCTTTTTTCTTAACCGATTCACATTGACTGTTAATGTATTATCGCTGACAAATGCTTCATCATCCCAAAGTGCAGTTATTAATGTATCTCTAGTAACAATCGTATCTTGTTTTTTCACTAACATCTCTAAAATAATCATTTCTGTTTTAGATAAATATATGACTTGATCGTCTTTATTAATACTATCCTTAGTAAGGTCGAGTGTCGCTTGTTGCCAAGTTATGACTCTTTTCTCATCTATACTAAATTGATAAACGCGTCTATAAATCGCTTGTAGTTTAGCAATTAAAATGTTTGTATTAAATGGTTTTTGAACATAGTCATCTGCGCCTAATTCCATGCTCATTACCTGATCCATTGGATTATCTCTTGAAGATAAAAATAAAATTGGTGTATTTGATATTTCGCGAATCTTTCTCGTCCAGTAAAACCCATCATATTTGGGTAGCTTAACATCCATAATAACTATTGCCGGATCAACCGCTTTAAACTTCTCTATTACAAGATTAAAATCATCGATACCATTAACATTAAAGTCCCACTGTTCCAACTCTTCACTAAGTTCCTTAAATAAAGTCATATCATCTTCCACTAATAAAATTTCCATAAGCTCACCTCAATTATTTTGTATATTTTATATTTTCCCCGGAGTTAATTCGACCTTGGTAATGTTTAATGCGGCAATCAATTTCAAATCCTCGCATCATTAAATCTTGGAAAGGTGATTGCATTAAGTAATAAACAGGCCAAGTTAATTTAGGAATATAATCAAACAAATGAACGATGACTTGTTGTGTGTCTTTTAATTTGCGAAATTCTAATTTCCCTTGCTTTTTTAAATTAGGTTTTACAATTCTACCACTCACAAGATGCAACGTAATGATGTCTTTTTCAGTGTTCTCTTTGCGCAGTACTAGTATAGGTTTGCGTTTGTTTTTCATGTACACAATGAAATTATCCCCTTGTTTTGCTGTATGCAACAATGTTCCTTTCGTTTCATCTAGCCACTTAAAATAATATGTTACCATTTGGCTTAATGTCCAATTCATCGGTAGTTGTATACTTAACGCACTTCTGACATCATCATATTTCGAAGTCTGTAACTCAACTGCTACGTGAGGACGAGCGACTTCTGCCGTCGTTTCTTCTACTTCAGTACCGTATGCTGATAAACGCTGCTTCGTTTCAACATCGAAGCGACTACCACTAATATATATTATCTTACTCACACCTTGTTTGGCAGCAGCTCTCCCAAAATTATCTGCAGCTATCAAATTGATATCTCTAGCAGTTGCATGCGTCAGCTTAGCAGAATGCTTGGTTGGATCTAAATAAAATATTGCAATATCTATACCGTCCATAGCAGTTAAAACATCATTATAGTTATAAATATCTTTTTCAAGCCAAATAATTTCTTGATATTCTTTTTCTTTTGGATACTTAGACAATGTATATAAGATTCCTTCATCTTTAATGGATTCAATTAGATATTTTCCTATATAACCTGTAACACCCGCAAGCAATATATTTGGTTTCATTATACGACATCCTTTATCATATATTTTTCTTGTTTTAAATATTCCCTAGTAAATTCATGTTAATGATGTTAAGTTATACTATAACTGAGTTTTAAAAATTAGAAATGAGGAGTGGACATATATGGTTCATCAAATTCGAGAAATTGGTATCAACGATATAGAACCTTTTATAAAACTATTAAGTACAATCTATGATGAATCTGATTATTTGATATACAATCCTGGTGAGTATGCGCCCTCTAATACGGATGCTATTGCAACCTTAGAACATTATATAACTTCTCCTTCTAATGCAATTTATATTGCAGAAAACAATGGCGAACTCGTAGGATTTGCAATTGTCACTACCGAAAGTTTCGAACGTACACGACATGAAGCACACTTTTCTATGGGAGTTATAAGGCATTATCGTGAAAAAGGATTAGGACAATCATTAATTAATTCCATAGAAGCTTGGTGCTTAAACCATGACATTCACCGTATTGAAGTTGAAGTAGTTCCCGAAAATACGACCGCTGTTGATTTATTTAAAAGTGCAAACTATCAAGTCGAAGGAGAACTTAAAGATAAATTGTTTATTGATCATCGATATTATAATAAATATATCATGGCAAAATTACTAATTTAATGATTTTAATGTAATAAATTAGTAAATAGTTCCTTATTTGCAGTTTAATCGTTTTTGGATAAATATCCAAATGACAACTTCGTCTTCATCTATATTTTAACAATTAAACCATTATTGAAGTGTAGAAGATACCAACCAAACCTAGCTTGCTTACACCATTAGGTTATCACTTCCATATGTTCTGTATATCCTACTATTTCAATTTCAATCGTTTAGTCAAAAGAACGACTAAGTTAAATCGAGTATATACATTATTAATAAAAAACACTTCCGTATGAATACATCTCATTTGCATTCAACGAAAGTGTTTTTTAATTTCCTTAAAACATTGATGTTATTTAAATCAAACATAGTTACATCATCGATATCTAATATGGGTTTAATTCAACTCCATTTGGATTCGCTTCTTCAGATTGATATTCCGTTTCAACGCCTGAAGAAGTTGTATTTCTGCTTAAAAACCTTAAGACGTCTTTCATATTTTGCTGTGATTCTGGCAATTCCATATGAAATTGATACTGATGTCTCAATTTATGAGAACCGTCATAAAATAATGTATCCACCGGTACGTCTGTTGACTTTAATTTTTTATAGAATTCAATATTCTGACTATAAAATGGGTCGGCATCGCCCACTGATAAAAATGTTGGCGGATAATCTTCTGTAACTTGATTGATGGTAGACATCTCACTTATATACTTAAATTGTTGTTCCCAATCTCGTTTTCCAGTATAGCTTTCCATAAAGAGCTGAATTCTTGGGAATTCTGTCGCTCTAACTGTCTTCATGTCATAAAAGCCACCAAAAAAGATAGCTGCTTTAAGCTGATCTGCTTCAAATTGTTGCTTAAAGTTCATATCCTCTCTTAAAGATTTATTCGTTTGTATTGCTGTGTATTGGCTTGATAACTGCGCACCTGCAGAATCACCGCCAAAAATAACTTGATTGAAATCAATTGGTAACTCATGTTTATTTCTCTTAATAAAACTTACCGCTTGATCAATCTGTTGTAACTGGGTAGGATATTTAAAATCTGGTGCAAGTGCATAATTAATATTCACCACAATATATCCTTGTTCAGCAATTTTAGATAATAATGGGTTTTTATATTGTTTATCTCCCGCAATAAATCCTCCGCCATGCATCCAAAAAATGACTGGAAGTTTGTTATCTTGATCTAATTCATTTGGCGTTAATATATCAAGTCGACTATTGGGTGCCCCTTTTCCATATGTGATATTCGTAAAAGCATTCACATTTTTATTATTAATTTGAACTTTTTCGTTTACTCTACTCGAGTTTTGTCTATCATACTGTAGTTTTAAAAGTACTGCCATAACTACTATAACCGTGACTATGATAAACGTTGTGATAAGGGTCCATTTATGTTTTTTCTTCATAGATTACCTTTCCTTTCGGAAGCATTGTACCATAATAAATAAGTTCACAATAGTATTACAAGGATAATAAACTAGAAAACTCAGCTTGCTAACGTATGCAAGCTGAGTTATATCATATATCAATTTACAATTTTTCACTTTTAAAAGTTAAGCAATAAATTTCTTGTTTTGTCGTTTTCTACTGTAATACTTAATAAGTACTCCAATAACAACAATAAGACCAACATATCCCATTATTGGATATAAATAGTTGATTAAACCTGCGAAACCTACAAAGCTTAAACCATAAGCCACAAGTACCATAACTATGATAAAGATATGATATTTTTTACTATACGGTTCTGTAAATCTCGCTGCAAATGAATACATTAAACCAAGAATTGTATTATACATTACTGCTAACATAATTACTGATAACACTAGTGCTATCCAAGGATTAATTGCATTTGCTAATGTTAACATCGGAATATCTGCATCTTTGATTTTTGGAAATTCAGACTGTAATGCAAAGTTAATTAACGCTAATAACACGGTATAAATAATACCACCAAATAGCGCACCAGCGCCTGAAACACGACGTCTTGAAGCATCGCCGCCTATAGCGACAATAGTACTGAATCCTACCGCAAATGCAAGACCACCATAGTTAATACCTTTAAGTATACCTAACCATAAGCTGTCACTTGGTACAGTTTCGTTAACTTTACCTAATGAAATACTACCATTGAAAAGATAGTAAGCAGCAATAATAACTACTAATATAATTAAGAATGGCGTAACAATACCTAAAGCTCGTACGATTTTATTAAAGTCCATCAATAGTGTGATATATATTGCAATTACCATTATCAATGCACCTAACCACGTTGGTACACCGAAACTTTCTTGAAATGTTGATCCTGCTCCAGCAATCATAGTAACTGAAATACCAAATAAGAAAAAGATTAGTAAGTAATCTACGATTTTACTGAACGCATTTCCAAATAAGTAGTCCAAAGTTGATTCATGGTTTTGTGCGTCAAACGCAGTACCAATTTTCGCAACTTGTCTACCAATAAATCCTAAAATTAGCCCAGAAAGTAAAACACCAATATATGACCATAAGCCATATGGCGAGAAGAATTGCATAACTTCCTGTCCTGTTGAAAAGCCAGCACCTACTACGATACCGACGTAAGCGAAACCAATTTTTATAGCTTCTTTATTCAACCCCATGTGATAAATAACCTCCTCATAGTTAACACATTTTGTAATTATAACGTACTGACTGTAATTTGCAACATGAGAAAATTAAGATTTGCACAATTCATTAAAATTAAACATAATAGTTAAGCAATATATTTCTTTTTAATCATTCATTTTATCTTTTAAAAATAAATCGTCAATTCCAAGATACACTATAAATATGAATAAATTCCAATAACTTTTTGCAAATTTATACATTTCTAAATTTCATAATAATTCAAAAATTATAATGAAAAATTTTTTGAAAAAATTTTCATTGCATCATCATCCACTATACCAAACAAATATAAAAAATAAATTTAAGTCTTATTTTCATTAATGTTATAACAATAAAACAAAGAAAACGGATCAGAAACTTTACTGATTTAAAATAAATATCTGAACTATGCTCATGAAAAAGGCTGAGACAATCAATTTGTCTCAGCCTCAAAAAGTCATTTTCATATACAATTGTTTTCACATCAGAATTAAACACTATTCTATGATTTAACTGTCACTTACTCAAGTTAATGTGCATTTTTAAAACGATTAAGTTCATTGAAATCAACGACAACATTATCTAAACGTTTTGCTGTTTCTTTTAGTACATTACGCGCAACGCTATTTGTTGGATCTAGTTTAAGTATTTGACGAGAAATCTCTAATGCTTTTTTATCAGAAATGACTGGTTCAGGAACTGCATGTAATAACAACATCTGTAATAAGCTTTTTACTTCTTTGCCGTCAGTAAGTTTTATGGATGATTCTGCATGATAATATGCAGAATCTAAAGCACCTTGTAGTTCACTTAATGGATAAACGAGTAGTAGAAAAGCTAAGTCATGCATTTCTGCTGTTTCTTCAGTTTTCATCATATCTAAAATACATGTATAAAACATGATACTTTCCACTTCATGAGCGCTTGAGATATAAGCTTCTTCAAATTCCATAAAATCTGTCTGGGACATAAGACGGTATACTGATTCAAATTCGCCGTTTAAGACATGCTTTTGTATCAATTCTTTCATTGCAATGTCCTCCTAGATATCCAGATTTCTTTAACAGTTAAGTCTCATTTTACCATATCTTAATTATATATTCATATAAAAAAGAATATTTTTGTCAAGTTAATTGAAGCAGTTAGAACGACATACGCTATATATATCATTATAACTACTTGAAAGAGATCATTGATTAATACGTTGACTTAGCCAAATTTCGTATTCAACTCATCTAACACTTCATCTATCGTTTTTCCTACAGAAAGATTTACTGCTGCAGTAAAAGTACCTTCAACTATCGGGGCATCTATTTTTTCTAAACGATGCTCTCCCTCATACATCTCAATCGCTAAATCTGTATTCATTTCAGCAGAACCTATGTCATAAAAACATAATGCGTCGTCATCTACTTGATTCACCATTGTTTGGATATCATCATATGATGTGCCAATTTCACCATGCACACCACCTTGTGCAGTAATCTTAATATTCTCTCCTACCATTTGATTTACCAAAGCTTTTGTACCATCTGCTATCTCTTTACTATGGCTTACAATAATAATTTGTGTCATATTAATCAGCTCCTATTAATGCGTTTAAAATATATACACTGCTTTGTGCACCCGGGTCCACATGCCCTTTTGACGCTTCTTTAAAATAGGCTGCTCTACCTTTCGTTGCTTCTATATCCTTAGTTGCTTCTGCCAAAGATTGTAAATCTTCAAATGATAAAGTTTCACCATTATTTATCGCTTTGTTGGTACGTTCAATAACGTCATACATTGTCTTTTCATTTAACTCTACTTTCCCACGTTGCGCAACTGCCTCCGAAAATGTGTTAAGCAATGTTTTTAAATTCTCTTTATCAATTTCATCACCAACAACTTGAGACATTTTCACAAAACTAAATCCATAAAGTGGACCAGAAGCACCACCAATATTAGACATTAAAGTCATACCAGTAGATTTTAATAATGCAGACACAGAGCTATCATCTAGCTGGTCGGCTAAAGCTTTAAACCCTCTTAACATATTTACGCCATGATCACCGTCACCAATTGCTCTATCTAATTCTGTTAATAATGATTCCTTCTCTTCAAAGACATCAACTAAATTAAGCAATCTCTCTTTTAACTCTGACACATTCATTCCGCTTCACTTCCTAACCTATATTTTTTATTTAAGCATTAAAGTACGGGCTACTTGTCGGTGCAATCAATGCTTCATAAACTTGTTCCGTATATGGTAAAAATGTTATTGATAAACCTTCCATATCTAATGAAGTCATATAGTCTCCAACAAACCATAATTTCACATCTTTTTGTTTATCTTCGAGTTGTTGTGCCACGTATTTTGTTGCAATATTTAGTTCAGATAAAGGTGTAGCTCCCATACCGTTTATCATCACAATAAGTCGTTCATCATCTATCTCTTTCAATAGTTCGGCAATCAATCGTTTAACGACTAAATCTACACTTTCAACTTTTTGGCGTGAGAGACCTTTTTCACCATGTATACCGATACCAATCTCCATAGATTCATCATCTATATCAAAGCCATAATGACCTGTTGTTGGAACCAATGGTGGCGTTAATGCCATACCTATTGATTTGATAGTTGGTAATAATTCATTTAATTTTTCTTTAATTTGCGACAGTGGGGTTCCGTTTTCTGCTAAATATCCAGCTATTTTATGCACAAATACTGTTCCAGCAACGCCTCTACGTTGTGCTTCATCACTAACAGCAACATCGTCTTTGACCACAACGGTTTCTACTTGGATATCTTCCATTTCTGCCATTTCTTGTGCCATTTCAAAATTCATGACATCACCTGCATAGTTTTTAACAACAAGCAGTACACCATCTCCATTGTCCACAGCTTTAATCGCACTTAAAATTTTATCTGGCGTTGGAGATGTAAATACCTCACCACACACTGCAGCATCTAACATACCTTGCGCTACGTAACCTACATGTGCTGGCTCATGACCACTGCCACCACCAGATACAATCGCTACGCCTTTTTCTTTTTTATGTTTACGTACAACCACCGTATCAGCAATTACTTCGACATTTTTATTTGAAATCGAAAGACCATCTAACATATCTGGTAAAAATTGTGTTTTATCTTTAATGAGCTTTTTCATATTGAGGACCTCCTGTTTTCACTATTCACTTATATTATACCCTACTCACAAATGTAAACGCTAACAACTCAAAGGGTTTATTTAAAAAAAGGAGCGGGTTCTCAATCAATCTTTTTCAAAATTGATTCTAAAACCCGCCCATCTGTAAAGTTTTTCTTAAATGACTATCTAGTTATAACGAAATTTTATTGCATACTTATTTATTACACACAAACATTTAATGATTTCTATTTTCATATTTAAACTGATTTTGTTTTATACATTAAATATAAAAAATAAGGTGCGCCTATAATTGATACAACAATACCAGCTGGCATACCAGAAGGCTGTAATATCACTTGTCCGACAGTGTCTGCCAACACAAGTAAAAAGGCACCAATAAATATGGAAATTGGTAGAAACATTTGATGTCTCGGACCAACAATTGATTTAGCAATATGTGGACCTAACAAACCTATAAAACCAATAGCTCCTGCCACGGATACTGCAGCTGACGACAGAACTACTGCTATTAACAATAATACAATTCGTTCTCTACCAATTTTCACACCTACACCTTGAGCAATATGTTGATGCGTATTTAATAAATTTAAAACATTCGCTTTTAATAATAAAAACGGTATCAGTACAATGACCCAAGGTAAAAAGGCAATTACAAACGCCCATTCATCGCCCCAAATATTACCCGCAAGCCATGAAGCAATAAACTCTGATTGATCTTCGTCAAATGTTGACATTAACGTCAAGGACCCACCACTTAAAGCAGTAGCCATACCCACGCCTACTAACACCATACTTGCTGGTGTAATACCTTCTCCTTTATTATAACTAAATGAAAAAATAACTAGCGCAGTCAGTATACCACCGATCATACTTATAATTGGTAATACATATACAAAATTATCTGCATTCACTTGACCAACTACAATAAATAGTGCTATAGCAAACCCACTTCCTGCATTTATACCTAAAATACCAGGTTCCGCTAAAGGGTTTTTAGTTACACTTTGTATGATAGCTCCGCTCATTGCTAAAGCAGCACCAGCTAAAATAGTAATAACCATTCTCGGAAATCTAAATTCCATAAGTATAAGTGTGTCGGTATATTCACCTTGACCTATAAGCGTTTTAAAAAAAGTACCTATAGACATCTTATATTCACCTGAAGTCATACTCCAAGCACATGCGAATACCACCAATATTATAAGAATAATCATGGTAATGAACTGTTTATATCTTAATTTTGAGTCTATCATGAAAAGCGTCCTCCTCGTTTAACCAAATACAAGAAGTAAGGTACGCCAATAAATGAAATGATTGCACCTACTGGAGCTTCACCTAACATGCGCGCTACCGTATCAGCAACGAGTAGCAATAACCCGCCAATAACAGCAGTTAATGGCAGAACACGAGCGTAGTCTGTACCAACTAAATAACGTACAATATGTGGAACCATTAGTCCTACAAATGCTATTTGACCCACCATTGCTACGGCAATACCTGCCATAACCATGGATATAATCAAAGCAATTGCACGTGTTAAAGCAACATTTTGTCCCAATCCAATTGCTAAAGTTTCACCTAAATTTAAAATAGTTAGATGTTTACTCATCGCAATAATGATAACTAATGCAATAATAATAAATGGTGCTGCCCAAACAAGCTGCCCCCAAGTCGTACCAGAAACTCCACCAGCGCTCCAAAACGTTAAACTTTGATTTAATCTAAACAATAACGCTACACCTTGACTCAAGGCTGTTAGCAAAGCACTTACGGCAGCTCCAGCCAGTATAATTCTCATCGGATTAAAGCCATCACTTCTTGACCTGCCAATCATCAATACAATAAATCCACCCATGATTGCTCCGATAAATCCTGCAATCATAAGCACTATAAATGGTGCTGTTGGATAAAATGCAAAAGTTAGCGCTAACATAAATGAAGCGCCTGAATTTAATCCGATTAAACTCGGATCTGCTAAACCATTTTTAGTAACGCCTTGAATGACTGCACCTGAAGTCGCTAATGCTACACCTACAAGCATTGCTCCTATATCTCTTGGTATACGTATTTCACTAATAATATTATGTTGTTGATTCTTATTATCATAATTAAATATCGCATCAAATATTGTAGAAATGTGAATTTTAGCATCTCCGATCAATATTGATACCGTCAAAGCAATGACTAATAGAACCAAACTAATTATTAATGTTGTTGTGAAGCTTAATTTTCCCTTTTTTTGCGTAGCCATGATTACACCTAAATTTCTGAATAGCTTTTTCTACATAAATCATAGGTAACTAGCATAGGTTTCCCTGTTCTAGGGTCTGTACTAATCTCTACATCTATATTGAATACTTTTTCTAAGTTTTCTTTGGTTAAAACATCTTCTGTACCTCCAGCAGCAACAATGTCTCCTTGTTTCATCGTAATCAGATGATCTGAGAATCGAACTGCTTGATTAATATCATGCAACACCATAATAATAGTACAACCTTGTTCTTGATTTAATTGGGTAATTAATTCTAAAATTTCTAATTGATGTGAAATATCTAAATATGTTGTAGGCTCATCCAAGAAAATAATATCCGTTCTTTGAGCCAATGCCATCGCAATCCATACTCTTTGACGTTGACCACCACTCAAATCGTTGATAGAACGTAATCGGAATTCATAAGTACCTGTTACATTCATGGCCCAATCAATTTCCTTTTTATCTTCCGCAGAAAGTCTCCCAAATCCTTTTTGATGTGGAAAGCGACCATATGAAACAAGCTCTCCAACCGTAAGTCCATCGGCCACTTCTGGTGATTGTGGTAAAATCGCAATTTTTTTGGCAACTTCTTTTGTTGATTGTGTATGCAGATTTTCACCATCTAATTTAATTTCGCCATCTTTAATCGGTAAAAGACGTGACAATGCTTTTAGTAATGTAGACTTTCCACAACCATTGGGTCCTATAATAGATGTGATTTTACCAGTCGGAATATGAACATCTAAATTATCTACAATAACATTATCCCCATAACCTATCGTAACTTGTTCTCCTTCTAATCGAGTCATAATTTCCCTTCTTCCTAATACAAAATGTACCAAAAACAATCTATATCTATGTCATTTTTATTCTAATTTGCCCTTTAAATGATAATCATTATCACAGATGATATTATATCATTTTTTAGATATGATGACTAATAAATGTTTTATGATAGCAAGCAAAATGTATGGTTTATGAATATATTTTAAATTGCCATACAGTTTTTTTAGCAATATAAGAAAATTCTTAGTTATCGGATTATTATAGCGATACTCAAATTAAAACCTTGATGTAGGATCTAATCCATACACCAAGGTTTTAATTAACATTTTTTCATTTTTAATGTTCATCAATTAAGAAACCATTACCATAAACATCACGAACATCATGAATCACTAAGAATGCTTCGTTATCAATGCGTTTGATTAAACGTTTCGCTTTACTAACTTGCGTTTTAGTAATAACAACATACAATATGTCTTTTTCTTGTTTAGAGAAATAGCCTCTCCCATTTAAAATTGTCAACCCACGTCCTACCTGTTCATCAATCACTTTAGCTATTTCATCTGGTTTACTAGAAATAATCGTCATTGCTTTTTTCGTATTTAAACCTTCTATGACATAATCCATTACTTTTGTACCGATATAAAGTGAGATTACTGTAACCAACGCACTCGGAACAGGAATTACTGTTAATGAAATTGCAACAACAATTAAATCAAAGAACAATAGTGCATAAGGTGTACTAACATCTAAATATTTATTAGCAATTCTAGCTAAAATCGTTGTTCCTGCAGTTGTCCCTCCAGCAAGTACGATAATACCAATACCTAGACCTACAGACATGCCACCAAATACTGCATTAACTAAAATATTACCTGTCTCAATTTTCCAACTCACTGTTAATTCTAAAAATAGTGAGATTAATATTGTCGCTATTATCGTTAAATACATACTTCTCTTACTCAGAAACTTGTAACCTATAGCGATAAGTACTGCATTAAATACAAAGTTTGTTACACCAGGAGATATGTGAAAGGCATAATAAAGTACGATAGCTATACCGGTCACGCCTCCCTCGCCTAAATCAGCAGATATGATAAAAGTATTAACGCCTGCTGAAAATATAAATGACCCAATTATAACGAATAACAAATCTCGTACTGTTTTATTCACCCACATGACCCCCTCATATTAACTTCAATCAATTGAATATTAGCAAACTATCGAACATACCACAACAATATTTGAAAAAATTTCTGAATCACTTACTTGTAAAACCTTGATATTATAAGATTTCTTTTTATTACACTTTTAAAAGTTCAAAAATTCTGAATTTTCGGTTTACTTATACACTTTCCTTTGCTATAATAAAATTTATCTTCTTATTGATTGCCAATAAGAAGCCATCTCCTTTGTGTTGTTTATAGTAACATACAAAACAATTTTTGCTCGAGTATATTTTTAGTACCTAGTCCTTACTATTAATATACAATTAATTCATTTCCCGTATAAGCCAAGTAATATTGCATGTGTCTCCTCACGTCAATTACTTGGCTTTATTTTTTATTTTAAAATCATCATAATACATATACGAACAAGCATTAATATAAAAAAGGAGCGTTATTGATATCAATAATCAATTGATTTCACACGCTCCTTTTTTACCGTCTATTGATATCAACTAAGTAATTAATACAACTTTTACTTCAAGACGATCGATTATAAATTCACTGTATTTAATTATCTTATATGCTTGATAGACCTAGACAATTATTTCGACATATATCATCTTTAAGCGAGTCATTGACTTACAACCCATCATTACCAAGCAAACAAACCAACAAATCCAGCTGTCATTAACGATACTAGAATTCCTGCAAGCAACATCATTGGAACATATTGCGAAACAAAATCAGATGTTTTCTTATCTACAATGCCTTTCAATGTTCCAATAATCATCCCTATTGTTGAGAAGTTCGCAAACGATACTAAAAATGTTGCAATAACTGCACGTCTGTGTGGTGAGTATGATTCAATAACATCTTTAATTTGACCCATCACCACAAATTCGTTTGTCACAATTTTCTTCGCCATTTGTTGTGCCACTATCCATGCCTCATCAAACGGTAATCCTAGTAATAAAGCAAATGGATACATAAAAGTACCGAGAATTTGATCTAGACCAAAACTTCCTTTTATACCAGCCCAACCACCGATAATACCTGTGATTAAATTAATAAAACGGTCAATTAAATCAGAAAGTGCAACAAAACTGATAACAAAAGCAATGATGATTAAAATCAATTTACCTGCATTTAATACTGAATCTCCTAAAAATGAGAAAAACGGCTGTTTTTCAATTTCTTCATTACGGATACTATAAATAATATCTTCTTTTTCTTCCACAGAAACAGGATTTAAAATAGAAGAAACTATAATTGCATTAATGATATTTAATGGAATAGCAGTTAGCACTAAGTCACCTGGTATCATCGATACATACGCGCCAACAATTGCACCAGATATCGAACTCATGGACATCATTGCCACTGTTAATACACGTGTTTCTTTCATGCGTTTCAATTGTTCATTTGAAACTGCTAATGCTTCTGTATTACCTAAAAACATCATTTCTATACCAAAGAAAGATTCGAATTTTGGCTGACGTGTAATTTTAGCTAAAGCCCAACCAATACCACCTATAACTTTGGGTAAAATATTAAAATACATCAAAATATCAAAAAGTGGTACTACTAATAGAATTGGAAATAGCGCACTCACAGCCATATCCATCATTTCTGTATTTGTCCAACTGGCAAAAGCAAATCCCGTACCTACATGTGCAGAATCAATAACCCATGATATACCATTTGCCAATAATTGAACCGCTAATTTCCCCCAAGGGAAATACATAAAGAACCATGCTAAGAATAAGTTAATTACGACTAAAATGCCAATAGATTTCCACTGGATATCTGATTTCTTTCTGGAAAAAAGTACAGCAATACCTAAAAACACAATTAACCCAATAATATTAATAAGTAAAAACATCATACACCCACCATTTCTTATTGAATAAATAACTACTTGAATATTTAAAAGCAACACTCGATTATGTATAAGAATTATTAAGATGAGTATATCTGCTCTCGCTCATTAAGTTAATTATCAATTTTAATTATATAGCAGCGAATATACTCATCTTAAATTTTGTAATCCATTTATTTAATTTCATTCTTGATAAAAATCTATCATTCCCCAAATGATTGTCACTTATGAATTCACAATAATTATACCATGTATGTACATTATATAAAATAAAAATTTTATGGTTCGTTTATAGTCAAAAAATATATTTATCCAGCATCCAATCATACGTGTTTTCAATATTACTTCGTTAAATTTTGTGTATGAACAAATTGTTGATATTTTTCATGATTACCAATCAAATCCTGATGAGTGCCTATGCCTGTCACACTACCGTTATCAATAAAAATAATTTGTTCAGCTTTTTTAATTGTAGATAGTCTGTGGGCAATCACGATTGTTGTTCTGTTTTCCATCAATTCTTCTAAAGCATCTTGAATCTTTCGCTCACTTTCGCTGTCTAAGTTAGCGGTTGCCTCATCCAATAATAAGATATCTGGATTTTTAACAAAACTTCTGGCAATATCTATACGTTGACGTTGGCCACCTGACAATTTCAAACCTCGCTCGCCAACAATTGTGTCATATCCATCTTCAAACGCTATAATAAATTCGTGACAATTTGCTAATTTTGCATAGTAAATTAATTCTTCGTTTGAGACTTCACGATTAATGCCATATAAAATGTTGTCTCTGATTGAGCCATTCATCATTGAATTAGATTGCATGACATAACCTATTTTCTCACGCCAATGAGCTAGATCTATATCATAAATCGATTGGTCGCCATAAGTGATATCACCTTGTTCTATGTCATACATTCGTTCAATAATATTGAAAATTGTACTCTTACCTGAACCAGAAGGTCCTACAAAAGCAGTAATACTACCAGATGGTATATCAAAACTCACATTTGTAAGAATTGGTTTATTACCGTATTTAAAATGTACATTTTCAAATGTTAAATTACCATCAATTATTGGTTTTGCTTGTTCTATTTCAAAAACTTCAGTAGGTTCTTCCATGATTTCATATATACGACTACTTGCCCCTACAGCCTTTTTATAATCTGTAACCAAAGTTGATAAATTAATGATAGGTTGCGTAAGTTGAATAACATAAAAAATCATTGCAATTAAGGTTCCTGCTGTGATTGCTCCAGTAGAAATTCGAATTGCACCAAAACCTAAGATAACTGCAATCGTTAAAAGCATAATTACACCAGATATAGGTTGTATAATAGCTGTAATCTTAGCTTGCTTTAGTCCTAAAAAGTATATTTCTTGTAAATTCTTATGCGCATTATTTAACTCTATTTTTTCAGTACGTGAAACTTTAACTAAGCGCATTTCTGTTAATACACGACCTAGTAAGCCACTAAAATTCGCAATCTCTGCCTGTGTTTTTTTAGAAATATTTTGCATGATTTTACCTAATGGAATCATAATTAATACAAATATAGGTATCGTGATAAAAGTCAGCAAAGTCATTTGCCAATCCATCACAAATAACATTATTAAAGAGCCGATAATAGTCAATACTGAAGGCAATAAGTTGGGCAATTTTTGTGAAATAAATTCATTGATTACTTTTGTATCGTCTGTCAAACGACTCATCAATTGTCCACTTTCATTTTTATCAAAAAATGGCATTTTTAAGTGAATGATGTGTTTCCATAAAACGGATCGAATTGCATAAATGATTTTCTCACCAATTTTACTCAATAAATACAGTCCTATACCGCTAAGCAACGCATTCATAATAAATATAGAAATAAATGCTATGATAAATATCCAATTAATATTTTCAAAAGAAAATTTATCTACGAGCTTACCTGTAAAAAAAGGAACTACTAGTCCTGTAATACTACCTAATGAAGAAATTAAAACAGCTATGATAATCAGTCCAACAGGCCATGATAATTTTTTAAATAAGTAGAATAATGGATTCTCTTGATTCATATCTAAATTACCTCTTCTAAAAATATTTTAAATTACCTCTTACTTACATTATTTTTGAGCAGATTAATTTTAAAGTATTAAGTTAAATTAATTTCAATTTATTTTATCATGTTTTACACAATAATTTTCAATAAATTAGTTATAAAAAATATTCTTCTGTTTAATATTTTATAAACTACATACAATATGCTAAAATACCTCTATTGCAATAAAACAGAACATATTAAGAGGGAATGTAATTATGAGAAAGTTAATTCTGGCAATTGTAACTGTGCTCTTCGTCGGTTCAATTATAACACCTTTTGCCAACGCTGAAACAGTCACACCTACACAGGCGGCAAATCAATATGGTTATAATGTTACTGATAATTATCAACCTGAAGGTGCAGTAAATATTGCCCAAACCGGTCAAATTCTTTACCAATATAACGCTGATAAAGATTGGTATCCCGCTTCGATGAGCAAATTGATGACCATGTATTTAACACTCGAAGCCGTTAATCGTGGGGATTTATCTTTAGATGATAAAGTTAAAATCACAGACAAACATTACAGCATGTCTACCTTGCCTGAATTAAGTAATACCAAGCTTTATCCTGGAGAGACTTACACGATTAAAGAGTTACTCCAAATCACTGTTTCAAATTCAAGTAATGCCGCAGCGCTTATATTAGGTCAAGAAGTATCTGGAAACCTTTCAGATTTTACAGATGCAATGAACAAAAAAGCAAAATCAATAGGTATGAAAGATACACATTTTGTTAATCCAACAGGTGCTGAAAATAAACAATTAAAAGACTTTGCACCAAAAAAATATAAAAATGAAGAGAATAATACATCAACCGCTAAAGATTTTGCAATTTTAGCTCAACGTACCATTCAAGATACACCAAAAATCATTTATTTCACTAAACAATTAGCTCCAACGCAACACGGTGTTACATATTACACGTTTAATCACTCTTTAGAGGGTGCGGATATGAGTTTAGAGGGGACAGATGGTTTAAAAACTGGCTCTAGTGACATTGCAGATTACAATCACACTATCACTACAAAAAGAGATAAATTTAGAATTAATCAAACAATAATGGGTGCTGGTAACTACGACAACTTAGGTGGCGAGAAACAACGTAATATGATGGGCAATGCCTTAATGAATATGTCTTTTGATCAATATAAATATAAAAAAATTATTTCAAAAGGCAATCACAAAATTAATGGAAAAACATATTATGTAGAAAAAGACTTATACGATGTACTTCCAAATGATTTCGATAAAAATGATTATAACTATGTAATTGAAGATGGTAAATTGCATATTGAATATGATCGAAAATTTATTTCCGATAAATACGGCCCACCAACTGTTAAAGTAAGCAAACCAATTCTGCATCAAACTACGACAGTTGTGAAAACGACGTGGGATGAACATCCGATCCTCACTTTATTAGGTACGATATTAATCATAGCTGCAATCGCAATTATTATTTATCTTATTATCGAAACTTTCAAAAACAGAAAAAATCATAAATAAAGTCATGAATTATTAATGCCAAAATGATACCCCGAAAAGATGCTTTAACTTAGAAATCTTCTCGGGGTTTTTCATAACTTGATCGTTCGATGACAAAACAAGTTGAGGCTGAGACATTACGATGTCCCAGCCTCACTTAATATATTTATTTAACATATGATTTATTAAAATTATAATTCAATATCAACAAATGACTGCTGATTTATTTTTCAGCATCACCATAAAGTTCTTTCTTGATTTTAGTAGTAGAAATACCTTCTGTACGGTTAAGGTAAATCACTTCACATTTATCTTTCAAGAAGTCAAACTCACCTTCCCAGTCGTGCCCCATTACAAAAGTATCTATTTCATAGCGATCGACGTCGATTTCTTTTTGTCCCCAGCCACTTTCAGGGATTACAAGATCAACATAACGAATAGACTCTAGCATCATCTTTCGTTGTTCATAATTATAATAAGACTTTTTATTTTTAATGCGATTAAATTCATCTGTAGATAGTGCAACTACTAAATAATCGCCCATTTCTCTAGCTCTTCTTAATAATTCAATGTGACCATAATGTAATAAATCATACGTTCCATAAGTAATAACACGTTTCATACGCTCATACTCCTTAACAAAATTTAATTAAAATTTACATTTTTTAAAAGTATAGCACACTGATTTGAAGTTTACGAACTATACCCAAAATTCATTTTTTTAATATTTGTTTTAATTTCATTTTACCTCTGAATTTCACACGTTTCGGTAACACTTCCATTTGAAAACGGTAATAATTCGGTCTACCAATGCCTACATTAAGTAATGCTTCTCGCCATTTTTTATATAACGCTTTATTCCAATTTTTTCCACATTGTTCAACAACCCTAATTATTCTAAACATTGCTTCTCCTGAATAATCTGCTTCTTGCATATTATACATATAAGACGTTACGACATCTAAAAATGATTCTGTTAATTTTTTATTATTTGTGAGAAATGCTTGCAACAAGTAACTGACAATGAGTTCATCCATACGATAACTGTAATAAATCCGTTCTTCTCTTAATAACAATGTGTGCATCACTCTATGTCTTACTTTAATCGCATCGCTCATATAATTTACAAAGCGATCTGCTCTTTGATCTGTCACCGACCCTTTTTCTTCATGATAACCATACACAATAAAAGGTAATAATTGCACATCTCGAGCTTTCTTATAAGCTGATATCATAAATGTATGCTCTTCACAAAACACTACATCTTCATCGAAGCGTAAATCTTTGAATGTCGCACTAAATAACTTGCCTCCTGGACCAATAGATTGCATCATTTCAGGACATTGTGCTAAATTCACTTTATCAAATTTTTGTATGGGTTGGTGTGTATAAAAACTTTGCCATGCACCTTTATTTAGTCTTCCAATTTGTCCTAGTACAATATCTACATGTTCATCCTGTTGAAAGTAATCTGCCATAGCATCGATACTATTTGGCAAAAATTCATCGTCTGCATCTAAAAACATAAAAGCATCACCAGTAACATACTCCAATGCATTATTTCTGCTCACAGCTGCACCTTGATTTGCTTGATTAATAATACGAATGTTTTTGTATGCTTTTTGTAGTCTTTCTAAAACTTGTTTACTTTCATCTGTTGATCCATCATTGATACAAATAATTTCATAATCTTGCTTTGTATCCACCGAGCTTATTGCTCTTTGAAGTGTATTTGCTGCATTATAGACAGGTATGATAATTGATATTTTCATGTTTTCACCATTTTCTCTATATGATTTATAACCTGAGTTAAGCTGTTTGGAACATTATAGTCATGCCAATTTTTGAACAATGGCATTAATGCATTTGCATGTGTTTGAAGTATATGAACGATGTCTTCTTCGCTATATGCTTTGTAAAATTCCGGAATTTCATAATAATATGAATTTAGCCCCCGTACTTTTTCATAATTTGCTTCATCATAGACATAAAAAAGCGTCGGCTTATTTAACAAACTTGCTTCTATTGCTAATGAGCTATAATCTGTGATGATAACGTCCGCCATAACCATGAGCGATTGTAGACTAATATTTTGTTGCTCATCTTGAGGTAGTGATGGATGTAACTTACTCATCAATGTGTATGAAGGCAATGCTGTTTCAAAACGCGCCTTATCAATAATCTGATTGGCTTGGTGATGCTCGCGATACGTTGGCACATAAAGCGCTAATTTATCATTGATACCATATTGTAACTTTAATGCTTGCTGCTTTTGTTTGATATCTAAATTTACATATGGAACAAGACGAGGCAATCCAGTTCTTAAAAATTGATCATCTTTCGCACCAAACGCGGATTTAAAACAATTCACCATTGGTTCGCCCCCTACTAAATATTTATCAGTAGCGCGATAAACATTTTTATATTGGTTCACCATTTTTTTATTATTTAAATCTACTTGGTGGTCAGTAAGTCCAAAATTTTTCAGTGCACCAACTGCGTGCCAAGTTTGAATGATTGTCTGTTGCGATTTCTTTTTGAAACCGCCAAACAATAAATAATATGTATCTATCACAATAATTTTTGCCGTACTCAAGGCCTTTATATGTTTAAAGACTTTTTTATTGCCCGCAGGTATAAATGTCACATTATCTAATTGTTCAACATATTTTCTATTACTTTCCTTGGCAATCACTGTCACTTCATAAGATTTTCGATTTAATGCTTCGATGATTGGAAGTACATCTTCAACAAATGTCATCATGACGACAATATGATGATGATTTATTTTTTTCTTTATATATATCAAATTTAAAAAACTAATGATTGTCATATAAAGTTTTTTTATTAGCTGTCTCAAATTTCCACCGCCGGTAATTATTTATTCTCTTTTATTATAGCTATTTTATATTTAAAATTATAGAAAAATCCTTTAATGACTTTTAAGCCACCAAAGGATTAAATATAAATCGTCTTTGTCTGAATTCCATTACATAAAGTCTGCAAAATGATCTCTATAACGCATATGCAATATAGATCCTATGACAAATAAAAATACAATGATAAAGAAGTTATAAAATGTTAATTCCCAATGTGTAACAAAATACCATTCGTTATATAGAACCGATGCACGATACGCCTCAGCAAGATAATAAATTGGATTCAGTTGCATAACATCTTTAACAATACCTTCTGGCGGTACAATCAAAATAGATGAAGCAAAGAATACCATTCTCATCAATGCTTGAATTGCTGGTTGAGTATCTTTTACTAATACACCTAACGTAGAAGTAAACAATGCTACTGTTGTAGTAAAAATTAATGCAAATGGTACATATAAAAATAATTGTAATGTATAAATAGATGGATAATAACCACCTAACATACATAATAAAATAACAGCAACTAATAGTGCGATATGACCATAGAACCTACTCATCACTATATATGATGGTATAATTGATAACGGAAAATTCATCTTAGCGACATGATTATATTTACTTGCGATTGATTTCGTACCTTCTAAAATACCTTGGTTCACAAAGAACCACATACTAATACCAACGAGTAACCAATAAATAAATGGGACACCCTCGATTGGATTATTAGTTCTAATTCCTAGACCAAATACAAACCAATAAACCATAATTTGCATTGCTGGATTAATTAATTCCCAAGCCATACCAAGGTAATTATTGGTGTTAGTAATTTTAACTTGGAATTGTGCTAACCTTTGAATTAGATAGAAATTTTTAAAATGCTCTTTTAAGACTACCCACACTGCACTCATTTAAATAAACCACACTTTCAATCAATTTGCTAATCATAATTATGCTATAAAAAGTCTACATTCAAATCTAATATACGCTTTGTTATTCATCTTAACAACCTATATTTAATTGGGTAAATTAAATATTTTATGTAATAAAAGCGGATGTGCTTACTCATATGATTGTTGTATAATAGAAAAACAACGAAGCTAAAATAACCTCATTTTAGTTGATTTTATAACTTAAATTCAGTAAACTTTAACAATTGTATAAGAACGTTATCTTAAAATTTGTACTCACTTACTTTACAATAGGTTAATAAATTTAACAACTCATATATAATATAATATACTATATACTATCTGCAAATAAGGAAGGTAAAATTATGAATGTATCGGTTAACATTGAACATGTAACTAAAGAATACCGCATCTATCGCAATAATAAAGAGCGTTTAAAAGATGCCTTAGTCCCTTTTAATAAAAACAAGACATTTTATGCGCTGAATGATTTGTCATTAACAGCATACGAAGGTGATGTTATAGGCCTTGTAGGCATCAATGGGTCAGGTAAATCTACGCTTAGTAATATTATTGGTGGTTCCCTATCTCCTACTGCTGGAGATGTGAATCGCCACGGTGAAGTTAGTGTGATTGCAATTAATGCTGGTTTAAATGGACAGTTAACAGGTATTGAAAACATAGAATTTAAAATGTTATGCATGGGATTCACAAGAAAACAAATTAAAGCCTTAACACCTGATATTATTGAATTCAGTGAACTAGGAGAATTCATTTATCAACCTGTTAAAAAATATTCTAGTGGTATGCGAGCCAAGTTAGGTTTCTCAATTAATATCACGACAAATCCAGACATTCTTGTCATTGACGAAGCATTATCAGTTGGAGACCAAACTTTTGCACAAAAATGTTTAGATAAAATTTACGAGTATAAAAAGCAAGGTAAAACTATTTTCTTCGTAAGCCATAATATGAAACAAGTGCGTGAATTTTGTACTAAAATCGCGTGGATAGAAGCTGGTAAATTAAAAAAATTCGGTGAACTAGACGAGGTTTTACCCGAATATGAAAAATTCTTAAACGGTTTTAAAAAATATTCCAAAGAGGAACAAAAAGCCTTTAGAAGTAAATTGGATAACTCAAGATTTGAAGTGAAATAATTTTATTGACTGTTAAATATCATAGATAACGACTGCACAATTGCATGACAATTTTAATAAATAAATCATAACTAAAATAAACTTATATTTGCTAAATATATCAAAGTCATTGTAGTAAAAAAATCGGCTATAGCTTAACAATGCTATAGCCGATTTTTTATTGCTTTGCTTTTTGCTTAATCACTTTAAATACAAACTTCGGTATGGCTTTCATTCTACCAAACCGTTTCCAATCAATGATAAAACGATAAATCCATTCGATATTTAATTTACGAAATATTTTGGGCGCTCTTTTTTTCGTTCCACTAAAAACTTCAATAGATCCGCCTACACCCATTAGTAATGTCTGTTTAAAATAATGATCATGACGTTCAATCCATTGTTCTTGCTTAGGATAACCCATACCAACGAAAACATAATCTGGATTAAATGAACTCACGTGTTTCAATACCGTTTCATCTTCTAAATTAAAATAGCCATGGTGATAATCAAAATGAATATTAGGGTATTTTTCACTTAATTTCTTCACAGCTTGAACGACAACCTCATCTTTTGCACCTAATAAAAAGACTTTTTGATAATTAGCATTAGCAATTTTCAAACATGCTTCCATTAATTCTATACCTGGAACACGTTCTTTCAAAGGGGTTTTAAGCAGTTTTGAAGCCATAACTACACCTGTACCATCAGGAATGACATAGTCTGCTTTGTTAATTAACTTACGATATGCTTCATTTTCAGTAGAAAAGTCAACTATTTCAGGATTAGCAGTTACAATAAATAAATTTTTTTCAGATTGTGATTCAAAAAAAAGCTTTATACGGTCACGCATTTCTGTCAGCGTTACATTATCGAATAAAACAGATAATACGTTTACCTTTTCTAATTTATTAGCTCTTGTCATAATTGGTTATCTCCTAACTCAATTCTTTTTCTCGTTACCCTATAATACATTACTTGTAATATGAATACTGTTACTCTCGCATATATTACAATATTAATAAAACCTAGGTCAAACCGCTTTAAAATATAATATACATCAAAAGTCCAAATGATTTATGGATAATCTTACTTTATACTATTATATGTGAGATACTGTTTGATTATTATCGTATCTCGTAAAATATTAAATTTTCGTATTCTAAAAATGAGGTATTTCATGTCTAAGCTAAATGCGTTTTTCAGTTCTTCTATTCAATTACATCTTTATTGGATTGTTTTAGTGGCTATAATCTATATCATCATACATACTTATCGAAATAAACCTATCAACCAATTTTTAGATATCTATTTTAACTATATCCCTGTATTAACACATGAGTTTGGCCATATATTATTTAATAAATTGAGCGGTGGACGAGCGAGAGACTTAGTGATTGTGGCAAGACCAGCTGAGCGTCTAGCAACATCTCAACAAGGCTACGCCATAACACAATCAAAAAATAGTGTTGGTCAGTCCATCACTACATTCGGTGGCTACGTTATGCCGCCATTGATGTTATATATAGGATTTCTATCTACGCAATATCAATATCCAAGCTTGTTTATCACTGCTTACCTATTAATATTTATATATTTTGTATGCTTAACATCTAGAAAGCTATTACCAATGTTCATAGTAATACTTTTAATTTTTTTATTATATTGCTTATTTAAAAGTGATAATCAATTAGCGATACTTTATGTTATATCCATTACACAACATTTTATCTTAGGTGTTTTATTAGGAGAAGTTCTTCAATCATCTTGGACAATATTCAAATTGACTTTCTCATCAAATGAAATCACTTGGGATGGTAGCACTTTAAAAGCATTGACTCGTGTTCCAACCTTCCTCTATAGCTTCATTTGGATAGCGATCAATTTATTTACTGTATATCAATTATTCCGAGTTTACTTTATTCCTTAGACCTCTTCAAAAAGAGTCTAGGACATAAAATTATTGGGTAAGTGAAAAAGCCAATATCCATTGAAATAATATAAAAATCGGCTTTAATAGGTTGTATTTTGATAAGACGCTTGAGACAACAGGACAAACTGAAGACGACGGGCAGAAGCTGTCCTATAAGAAAGCGAGCCAACAATACGCCGCAGCATTGAATAACAATAAGCACACAGATAGATTGAATTAAATCATCTGTGTGCTATTTTTTAGGATTTATGACTCAGACTTTTTTCCTTTCAATATCACTATTAACTATTAAATATGACTACAATGTCCTTTTCAAGCTTTGTCTTATGCTTATTAGATAGACGATTTCAATTTTTTAAATCCTTCTAAGTTGCATATAAAAAACTTCAGTATGCAAATTCTTATTTTTCTGCATAAATATGTTCTGCATTATCATAACTCAGTACTGTCACTTTTTCTTCTTTCTGCACCATTACCACTTTATTGGTATCATCTTTATCTAATATTTTTATTTGTTCCCCAATCAATATGGATTTACTTGTTAAATAAACTAACAATTCTGTTCTATCTCGCACACGTTTTATCGTCACTATATCACCAGCTTCAAACGACAATAAATTTGTAGTATATATCTCTTTATATTTATTATCTCTAGGGATAATACCACCGTGCGGACAAGTGATTGGGTAATCTAATAATTTATCTAAACGTTCTACAAATAAGTGTGAAACTTTGTGTTCTAGCACCTCAGCTTCCTGATGTACCTCTTCCCAATTATATTCCAATATCTTAATTAAAAATAATTCTAATAATCGATGTCTTTTAATGATATCTAAGGTATATGTCAAACCTTCTTCTGACAATTGCACACCTTTATATGGCTTCGTTTCTACAAATCCCGATTTTTCTAAACGATTCACCATTTCACTTACAGATGGTGGTTTGATATTTAAATACTGGGATAACGTCTTATTTGAAACGAAAGAATGATCGCCATTATGAGTCAAAATTGCTTTTAAATAATCTTCTTTTTCTTCAGTTAGCATGGTTTCACCTCTCAAGTCATTCACTTTATTGTATCACGAATCTACTTGACACGCTAAAAGTTAATGTTATATTATAAATTAAATTAGGTTAGCCTAAAATTTAATTTAAGGAGGTAGAAAAATGTTAGAAATTAATAACTTAAATCTCACTTTAGGGAATAAACATGTCTTGGAAAACATTAATTTAGAAATTCCCGTAAAAGGTGAAATTATAGGTATTATGGGACCCAATGGAGCAGGAAAATCTTCCTTACTCAAATCAATTATTGGTGAATTTAAGTCAACAGGTATCGCTAATTTACATAACATTGCTATACAACAAACACTTAAAAATGTTACATACATCCCACAAAAAGCACATATTGACTTAGACTTTCCAATTAAGGTAGAAGATGTTGTACTCTCAGGTGCCTATAAAGATATTGGTTGGTTTAGGTTTGTTACCCCTAAAACAAGAGCTAGACTTAATCAACTACTATCAACATTAGAATTACAAGATTTAAGAAATCGACAAATTTCTGCACTCAGTGGAGGTCAATTACAAAGAGTTTTAATAGCTAGAGCACTCATGACAGAAAGTACACTCTATCTTTTAGATGAACCATTTGTAGGTATCGATTTCCATAGTGAACAAATCATAATGACTCAATTAAATGAGCTTAAAGAAGCTGGGAAATTAATTTTAATTGTACACCATGATTTATCTAAAGCAGAAAAGTATTTTAATCGTGTTATTCTTTTAAACAAAACAATTCGTTTCTTTGGAGAAAGTCATGTTGCGATGCAACCTGACCATTTAAACGAAACTTTCTTAAACCCCACACAGGAAGAGCAACAAAAGTCAGAATCGGCATAAATAGAAAGGAAGTAACACGATATGGAATTTTTTCAACACCTATTTGAATACAAATTTTTAAGCAATGCATTGATTATTTCAATTGTTGTAGGAATCGTTTGTGGTACAGTAGGTTGCCTCATTGTATTAAGAGGCCTGTCCCTTATGGGAGACGCAATGAGTCACGCAGTTTTACCTGGGGTAGCATTATCATTTTTATTCGGCGTTCCTATGTTTGTTGGAGCGTTAGTGACAGGTATGATTGCTAGTATCTTTATCGGATTCATTACCAAAAGTAGTAAGACCAAACCTGATGCTGCGATAGGTATTAGTTTTACAGCATTTTTAGCTACCGGGGTCATTTTAATTAGTCTCATTAATAGTACCACCGACTTATATCATATTCTTTTCGGTAACCTATTAGCAGTGACACACGCTACTTTTTGGTCAACAGTCGTAGTTGGTTTAATCGTTATGATTTTAATTATAACTTTCTACAGACCATTAATGATATCCACATTCGACCCAATTTTTAGTAGAATGAGTGGTTTAAACACTACATTTTTACACTATTTCGTTATGCTATTGCTCTCACTCGTTACGGTAGCAAGCATACAAACAGTAGGTATTATATTAGTTGTCGCTTTATTGATTACGCCTGCTTCAGCTGCATTTTTAATCGCTAAAAAATTACATACGATGATGATTATTTCTAGTCTTATTAGTGTTATAAGTTCAATTGTCGGTATGTATTTTAGTTATATTTATAATATTCCAAGTGGTGCAACTATCGTCTTATGTGCGTTTATCATTTATATCATTATTTTCACTTGTAATAAAATGCAATTTTTCACAAAAAAAGGAGCAATTTAATGAAAAAACTATTAACAATTACAATGATTCTTTTATTATTTTTAAGTGCATGTGGTAAAGGAAACAACGATTCTAATTCTCAATCACATGAAAAAATAAAAGTTGTAACAACAAACTCAATCCTTTATGACATGGTCAAAAATGTTGGAGGCGATAACGTAGATATTCATAGTATCGTCCCAATCGGTCAAGATCCACATGAATATGAAGTAAAACCAAAAGATATTAAAGCATTAACAGATGCTGACGTTGTGTTTTATAACGGGCTAAACTTAGAAACAGGTAATGGTTGGTTTAAAAACGCATTATCACAAGCTAATAAGTCATATGAAGATGGTTCTGTTGTTAAAGTTTCAAAAAATGTTAAACCTTTATACTTAAACGGTGCTAAAGAAGGCGATGAATCAAAACAAGATCCACACGCTTGGTTAAGTTTAGATAATGGTATTAAATATGTAGAAGAAATAAGCAAAGCCTTGATTAAGAAAAATGACAAGTATAAAGATGATATTCAAAGTAATACCAAAGATTATATCGCTAAGTTAGAAGATTTGAAAAAAGAAAGTCATGATAAATTCAACGATATACCTAAAGAACAACGTGCAATGATCACAAGTGAAGGTGCTTTTAAATATTTCTCAAAACAGTTTGATATTAAACCTGGTTATATTTGGGAAATCAATACCGAAAAACAAGGTACCCCTGAACAAATGAAGCAAGCTGTAAAATTTGTTCAAGACAATAACCTTAAACATTTACTTGTAGAAACGAGTGTAGATAAGAAAAGTATGCAAAGTCTAAGTGAAGAAACAAACTTAGATATTTATGGAGAAGTATATACAGATTCTATAGGTAAAAAAGGCACTAAAGGAGATTCATATTTTAATATGATGCAAGAAAATATCAATACTGTTCACGGTAGTATGGAATAAAATAAGGCTATTTAACCTACATTGTAGGTGAATAGCCCCATACCGTACGTTTCCCTCCTAATGACGTACGGTATGGTGGTATTCAAGCCTTAAATCATCTATCTCCCTTAACTCCATCAATGGTTGGCTCCTCCCCCCATTGATGGAGATTTTTTTAGTCTTACTTTCAGCTTTGCTGAATTAGTAAGACTTATGCATGAGTAGCAGCTCAGGCGTTCCTCTTTATACTTTCAGCTATAGCTGAATTAGTAAGACTTATGCATGAGCAGTAGCTCAGGCGTTCCTCTTTATACTTTCAGCTTTGCTGAATTAGTAAGACTTATGCATGAACAAAACGTAATATAAAAAAGAAGCTGGTACATAATCAATGCGTACCAACCTCATTTCATATTGACAGTAGATGATGAACTAAAAATTTAAAGTCCCACTTCCCAACTTGTTGGGTTAGTGGGACTTATGCATGAGCAACAGCTCAGGTAATCCTTAAAACCACTTCCCAACTTGTTGGGTTAGTGGGGCTTATGCATGAGCAACAGCTCAGGTAATCCTTAATACCATCGTTGTCGGGTTAAACGACGACATCTGTTTAATAAAATTAGATATCGTCGCTCATTCCCTTAAAACTTGAAAAGAAGAGGTAACTCATGACTTCTTTTATTTAAGCATGAATTAAACTTGCTAATTTATGCGCTTTAATCTGTTAAACTATCTACGATAATCATTTCATCATAATTAATCGCTTCACGTAATTTTAGCGCAGTAACTTCACTAATTTCTTCATCTTCAGAAAGTTCATTCAAAACACGACGCTGTTCTCTAAGTGCACCCAATTTAATTTTAGTAATTGAAGTTTCACTTTTTGGATTAAAGAAATTAGAAGGCGTTAAGTTTTCTATTCTCATTAAATAACTATCACAAATCATACCAACTTCTAATTTATTTGCTTCAGTTGTTTCCTTACCTAAACGACTGACTACACGATAATGCACTGTTCTCATAACATTAGAAATTTCTCTCAAGTTTTCAATCACTGATAATGAGGAAGCTGCATTTGTTCTCACTTTTGTTTTAATTCTACTTTTTAAGACAAACGTTTTCACTTCAACTTTAATACGTTGAATGAGAGATGATTGTTTATAAACCTGAGTACGTTCCGCATAGCGCATATAGTTATCTAGGATATTTGTTGTTATATCGCCATTAGATACCAAACTATTCAACGTATTATTTTCAACATCAAAAGCAATTTTTTGTAATCGTTCTAACTCTTTAGTATTTTCATCTTCGTTCTCAACAGTTTTAAGAAATGCTAATTTGTCATGGTATTCTTTGATAACATTTCCATATAAATAACTTGATTCTTCAGAGGATAATTTATTTAAGTGTTCTATAACTTTTTCTAAAATATACACCCGTGCTTGTTTAAAGTTCATACCGTGTTGCTTTGGTTGAACCGCATTAGGTGTCACAATAGGTAATAAAACCTGTGCAATAATTAAACTCATAATGACCATACCGGATGCGATAAATAATAAGTCGTCTCTAAATACGAAAGAATGATGATCAGCCAACATATAAGGTAATGTCAAAGCAATCGCTAAAGATATTGTCCCGTGTACGCCACACAATGTCATAATAAAAGCATACATACCACGTTTTGGTGGTTTCTCTGTGACTTTCGTATTATCTTCATAATTCGTTAGTATTTTTTGGAATGGGCTAATTGGTAAATAAAAATAAGGATATAAAACAAACACCCATAAAAATCTAAATAAATAAATTGCTAAAGCAATTAAAACTGTGACTACAATTAGAAAAATAAAATTATGGGGTTCATTTTCTATAATTCTGCCAACAAGTTCTGGAACTAAAAATCCTAAAATGGAAAAAACAAAACCGTTTAATGCATAACCCAATATATTCCAAGTATGGTTATAACTCATTTGTAATCTAGTACGTGCCTGTGCAATACGGTCACGTTCAAACCCATGAACCAAGCCTGCTACTACAGCTGCAATAATGCCTGACGCATGAAACATTTCAGCAACGAGATATGTAATAAAAGGCGTCACAAGTTGTATAAACGTAAACATATTTATATTTTCTATACCTCTTCTAGAAAGTGATACTCTAAACCTAACAAGTGCCACGCCAATAATTAAACCTACAATAAATCCACCAATAGAAGATATTAAAAACTGTTCAACAGCATTCACCATTGAAAAGCCACCCGTAATCAATGCAGCTACAGCAATTTTAAAAGATATGATACCAGCAGCATCATTTAATAATGACTCACCCTCTAAAATTGTCATAGAGCCTTTAGGGAGTACTTTACCATTCGTAATTGCTTGAACAGCAACGGCATCAGTTGGACATAAGATTGCGGCTAGCGCAAACGCAGCAGCTAACGGTAACTCGGGCCAAATCCAATGCACAAATAAACCAACTACGATTACTGTGGTTACTACAAGACCTAATGCCATCATTAAAACAGGTTTGATATAACGTCTTAAATGTACACGAGAAACTTTTACACCTTCAACAAATAATAGCGGTGCTATCAGAGCAACCATAAATAATTCTGAATCAAAATGGAATTCGACGGGAACTGGGGTAATATACAGTAACATACCGAGTATAATTTGTATAAAAGCTAAAGGGATTTTAGGTAATAAAATATGAACTAAAGAACTTGCGATTACTACAGCTAAAAATATAAGTATTGTTTCAAATATTTGCATGGTTTCACCTCTTTTCAACATTTAAACTTTCATAATTGCTGAGGTTGAAACAAAAATACAATCGTTTTATTTATGAACATATTGTGTCTCAAACTCTTTCATATCTTTGTTTGTATGAACAATGATATTTGTCAGATATGTACTTTTTAACATTAACACAATTACAAATATATATAATTTTATCATTTTTTTAGCAGCCGCTAAAATGTATTGCACTTCAACAATGATAAAATTTTGTTATTCTACAAACACCACGATGCCAATCAAATAACATCATATATAGAAATAGCGGGTTGGAAATCAAACTTAACTTTGATTTCCAACCCGCTTAGTCAAATACATAATTTCCAAATAAGTTATTTTCAAGCAAATAAATAGATGCTTAAATAACTGATTTATTTAATTTAATACATATCCTGATCTTTTTCATTCATTTTACGTCTACGCTCTTCCCGTATTTGAGCACGCTTTTTCAATTGTTCAAATGTATCATTTTCTGAAGCGCTTAATAAGATACTTGTTTGTTTAGGTGCATCACTTTTCCTGTACATATAAGCGCCCGTTCGGTATGCCGCTCTTGATATCAAGTGTCCACCTACTGGAGATGTTAAATTGATAAATACCAATGCCAAAATCATCCGAACACTTAAATAACCTTGCGAAGAAATAAAATAAATGACAACACCTACAAGTGTTAACAATACTGATAATGTTGAACTTTTCGTAGAGGCATGACTTCTTAAAAAGACATCTTGGAACTTAATCAGACCGATCGCACTAATTAAAGCGATAATACTACCCGAAAACATCATAAAAGCTGCAATTAAATTAACGATTTCGCTTGTTATTTGCATTAAAGACATGCCCCCCTTCTATAAATCTTGAAATAGAAACGGTGCTTACAAACGAAATGATCGCAATCAATAAGATAGAATCTAAGAAAGAAAATGTACCAAAGACAACACTTAACACACCGACAGTTGACATTAATATAGCACTAGCAGTATCAAATGCAACCACCCTATCAGCTGTCGTCGGTCCTTTTACTAACCGAAACAACGTTAAGATAAGTGCTATCCCAAATAAAATAATTGAACTTGTAATAAAGAAATTTATCAGTGATTCGATCATTCTGCCACCTCCAATATGAGTCCTTCATATTGTCTTATACTTTTAAGCAGTTTCTGTTTTTCTTTTTCAGAGATATCAATTGCATGTATAAAAATCTTTTTTCTCTCTTTTGAAATTCTAATAACCGTTGAACCCGGTGTTATGATAATTAGAATAGTCAAAAATGAAACTTCCCAATCAGTTTCTAAAGTCGTTTCATACCTAACTAAACCAGGATTTAAGTCTTTCGTTTTAAATAAAATGTAGTTGATTGTTGTCATACTTGATGTAATTAACTGATATAAGTATACCGTTAAAAATTTAAATGCTACCCAAACCTTTTTCAAATAAAATTGTTGGCCAAAAAAACGATGTAGGATATAAATAACGACTAAACCAATAAGATAACCTGAGAAGAAGGTAGAAGCTTTAAATGATTCTTCATCTTGAAATAACACCCATAAAAATGCAATGACCATATTAAGTAAGACTTGTCTCATTATTTCTCCTCCTTCACTAAATGAGGATTGACCATTTTTTCATATAATCCATCATCCATGTTTAAATGGGTAGCATTGTCAGTTACTTTGAAAATCAGTGGAGCTGCCAGCCCCATACCAATAATTGCGGCTACAAGGATACCAATCAAACCTTTACGATATTTAGGAATTGGTTTGAAGTCTATATGTTCACCTTTATCAGCATTACCTAAATACATTGTGAAGAAAATTCTAAACAAGCTAAACATACCAATCAGGCTAGTTAAAATCATCAAAGTTAAGCCTATATAATTACCATTTTCAACAGCACCTTTAAAAATAAACACTTTTCCTGGGAAACCGCTAAATGGAGGAACACCGCCAATGGCCAAAATCATTACCACAAATGCCACACCGAAGAATGGTTCTCTTTTAGCTAAACCATATAAATTTTTATATTGTCGATAACCAGTAATATATACTAAGCTACCAATAATAAAGAATAGTAAAGTTTTCACAACAATGTCATTTGTAAGATAAAAAATAGCACCATTGACACCTGAAATTGTATTTGAACCTAGACCTAAAATAATAAAACCTATAGAAAGAATCACTTGATATGCCGCAATTTTTTTAATATCTCGATAAGCTAAGACACCAAATGCGCCAATCAACATCGTGATACAGGACAAGACAACCAATAGTGGATGTGTAATACCACTATAATCATCAAATAACAATGTGAAAAAACGAATCAAGGCATAAGCACCGACTTTTGTCATTAATGCCGCAAATAATGCTGCTAATTCAGTATTTAAAACAGCATATGCTTTTGGAAGCCACATGAATAATACAAGCGCAGCTTTTGCACCAAATGCAATTAAAAATACCATTGAAATAATTACTACTGAACTTTCACCCTGCATCTCAGTTAATCTTTGCGCTACTAAAGCAAAGTTTAAGGTGCCAGTAAGTTTATATAGTAAGCCGATACCTAATAATAATAACCAAGAACCTAAAATATTAAGTACAACGTAAATAATCGCTGCACGTAACTGTTCTACTGATTGTCCTAACGTAATTAACACAAACGACGCGAGCAACATTACTTCAAACATAACATATATATTAAATAAATCTGCAGTTAAAAATGAACCAATAACGCCTACTGTTAAAAACAGAATAAAACTCGGTAAGTAATAGCGAATTGCTCTTTTTTCTCTGCTACCAAAACCATACGCCATAATTAACGTAACGACAAAACTAGATGTCGTGACCATGAGTAAACTCAATGAGTCACCAACAAATTGAATACCATAAGGCGCTTTCCAACCACCAAAATCTAAAGCAATTGGCTTATGTTGCATAACATAAATCAACAACAATAAAGATATGATTGTCGTAATAGACATTGTGCCGATTGAAAAAATTCTTGATAATCTGCTATGTGTACGGATAAATACGAGTACAAGTGCACAAATTGCTGGAAGAAGTAATGGCAGAATTAACAAATTACTCATCATTATCGTCATCACCTCTTAACACATCAATTTCATCTTCTTTAGTTACTCGATACGTTCTATATACGAGTACAAGTAAAAATGCAGTCATAGCAAAACCTATCACAATAGCAGTCAATACAATAGCTTGCAATAACGGATCTACGAAGTTTTTACTCCCTTCACCAATAAGCGGTTCTACCATATTCTTACCATAGCGTCCCATGCTCATGATAATTAAATTTCCTGCGTGTGTATAAATTGAAATACCTATAACGATACGGATTAAATTGACTGATAATATCATATACGTTCCTATAAATATTAAAAAGCCAATCACCATTAACAATATCAAATTCATGAGCGACCACCACTTATGGATAGCATCACTGTTACAACAACGCCTACGACCGCTAATACAATACCCGCTTCAAAAAGTGTCACAGTCGTTAAATGTACTTCACCTAATATCGGCAATTGGACATATGCATCGGTTTGGTAAAGGAACGGTTTACCAAAAAACATTGGTATCACAGCAGTAGCAAATGATACTAATGAACCGATAATCATTAATATCCTAAAATCAAGTGGTAAGGCGACTAATACTTGTTTAACGTCGAAGGCCAAGAACATAAGTAAAAATGCAGAACTGAATACAAGTCCACCGATAAATCCACCACCAGGATTATTATGTCCTGCTAAAAATAAGTAGAACCCGAACGTTAACAATATAAATACAACAATTTTAGTAATTGTTCGTAAGACTACATCATTCTCTTTCATCTTGACCCCTCCGTTCTTTAAAGTTAAGTAATGTATAGATACCCAATCCAGCGATGATTAATACCATACCTTCAAATAAAGTATCCATAGCACGAAAATCACCAAGAATCGCATTTACAATATTTTTACCGCCTGCCAGTTTATATGCATCATGATAAAAAGTTGAAATCGTTGGCATCGTTTCACCCTGTTGTGCAATGAAGACAAGCGTGACTACAGTAACTGCCATCATCAATGAAACGATAATTTTAACAGCTTCTCGTTTCTTATGAACTTTTGAGCGTGGTACGTTTGGTAAGCGGGAAAAACTAACAATAAACAATATTGTAGTTATTGTTTCTACCACTAATTGTGTCAATGCTAAGTCTGGTGCTTTCATTAAAATGAAGAATATCGTTACACAATAACCAATAATACCGTTTAATATTACCATCGTTAAACGTTGACGAATAAACGTTAAAGCAATACCTAAAATAAAAACAACAATTAACGTGATGATTTCTAACGGCCCGAATTCACTGACATGTATCTGTTTAACGTCAGGAAAACCAGCTTGGATGATGCCATAAACAACAACTATAATAAAAACAGCTAACGTTAATATAATATAATGATTCAAACGGTTATTCATCAATGTACGAATACTGTACCCTGAATAATTTTCAAATTGCTTATATGAGTCTAAATAAACATCTGTTATAGATTTGACTCTAATTTTTTCAGATTGTTTTTTCCAATCAATTTTAAGCGCCGCTATAAAACCTACAACAATAACAATAAAACTTAACAATAGCGGTAAATTAAATCCGTGCCATTGTGAAATATGCGGTGCAACAGCATCTACTTTTTCTCCAATTGTGATACTTCGTAATGCCGGTAAAATAATATGATGTCCAAATAAATTTGGCACAAAAAACACTATCGGCAACAAAATCATCATAATTGCAGAAGGTAGCGTAAATAGAAATGGTTCATGAGGATTTTGTACTGGTGAATCATTATGTTTAATGTCTCCCCAAAAAACTTCCTTAATCATGTAAACTGCATAAATGAGCGTGAAAATACTAGCAACCACGCCTATTACTGCAATAATAATTGTTAAAATGATATTAAATTGTGGTAATTGATATGAACTTACTAAACCATCAAAAAACATTTCTTTACTTAAAAAGCCATTAAGAAATGGAATACCAGCCATAGATAAAGCTGAAAGTAACATAACTACATGCGTAATTGGCAGTACTTTTCTTAATCCAGATAATCGACGTATATCCCTTGTACCAGTTTCATGATCAATGATGCCGACGCCCATAAACAAGGCACCTTTGAATAATGCGTGATTCATTAAATGGAAAAGTCCAGCGAAGAGAATAAGGCTATATACTTTAGACAGTTCACCTGTCATATGTTGTGCAAAGCCACCACCGAGACCGACCATAGAAACAATCATACCTAGTTGACTGATTGTAGAATAAGCTAAAATACCTTTTAAATCATATTGTCGTGTAGCATTAACTGCCCCAAAAATCATCGTTATCAAACCAACAAAAGTAACACAATAAATATAAAAGTCACTTAGCCCTAAAACAGGTGTGAATCTAAATAGTAAAAATATACCTGCTTTTACCATTGTGGCAGAGTGTAGATAAGCACTCACGGGTGTCGGTGCTTCCATAGCTTTTGGCAACCAAATATGGAACGGGAATTGTGCTGATTTCGTAAATGCACCTAAAAGCAACAAGATAATAATCGGTATAAACAACTGACTATCCGCTATTTTATCACTTTGTGCGATTATCGATGTAATAGAATTTGTACCCGTAACAATATAAATCATGATAAAACCTGTTAATAGTGCAAGACCACCAAAAACTGTAATCATAAATGATTGGATAGCGCCAAATTGACTTGCACCTTTCCCGTACCAATAGGCAATGAGTAAGAAAGATGATACACTCGTCAATTCCCAAAATACATACATCAAAATTGTATTATTTGCTGTAACAATACCCAGCATGCTGAACATAAATAACAAGATATATATATAAAAACGTGGTAAATGATCATGTTCTTTTGATAAGTATTGTGTAGCATAATAAAATACTGCTAGACCAATGAGTGATATTAACAAACTAAAAAATAAACTTAATCCATCTAATCTAAAATCTATATTAATATCCAATAATGTAAGCCAAGGGATTTTAATTGCTACAAATTGCCCTTTCATTACTTGTGGCAATTGCCATAGAAAGTAAACAGAAGAAATGATCGGAGCTATTAAAGCGATTGGCCCAGCAAATTTATGAAAACTTCGTTTCGTCATTGTGAGCAAAAGTACCATCATAATTAAAACAATAGCACTCATTAAATAAACTAAACTCATCCTATACCCCCTTTAACTATAATTTACAAATTTAAAGCAATCGTTGTTTTGCTAGCTTTTGTAGAAATACCTATAAACTTCATCGTTTCAAAAGTTGTTTGATGTCCTAAGTACTTTTGAATAATCGATATTGAAATACCCGATTGATAAGCATGATATGCAAATGTTTTACGCAACGTCGTCAAACCAATATGTAACATCCCTAAATCTTCTGCAGCAAGATGAATAATGCGATAAGCTTGCTGTCGCGATAGACCTTTCAATGTCCTATTAGACTGAAATAATAACTCATCATTCTTCAATTGTTGTTGTGATATATATGTCATTAATTCATTTCTCAAAGTTTCTGGTAACCTAATTTGAATTTTAGGTGCATGCATCTCTACCCAATAGTGTTTGATATCATCGTCCTCTATTTTTACATCACTTACATTTAAATTTAATAATGAGGAAAGTTTCACACCAGTATGTATCGCAAACTTAAACAATAGATAATCACGCATGGATTTGGCTTTTAAAACCTCATACATCGCTTTTATCTCATTAGTATTCCTAATAGGATCTACTTGATTCATAAATTCACCTCTGAATTAATTAATGTTGCATATTTAATGATATATCATGTTTTTGTCACATGAAAGTATTTTGTCTAATTTTTTCAAATTTTTTTAACCTATTTAAAATTAAACAACGATATATATAGTGAAAGGAGGTTAGACAAATGAATCAAATCAGTCACTTAGCCGTCACTTTGTCGCGTCTAACATATGACAAAGATGGAAAAGCCACACAGTTTAAACGTCACTTCGCAAATCTGAATACGCAAGCAACAACGGATCAAATTAAAAGTTTTAAATCTATCATCGAACAAATCACTGGCGAAAAATTTGAAACAGTAGAAATCATCAAAACTGAAACAGTTAATTAAGGAGGTTAAACACTATGAGTCAAACGTTAGAACTTATATTCAATGATGCTGTTAACAAAGACATTAAATTACAATTACCCAAAATAGAGCATTTCATCAATGAAAGTACGGTTAAAGATGGAATGAATAAATTAATTGCTTTAGATATCTTACGCCCTAAGTCGGGAATCCCTACAACAGTACGAGCTGCACAAATCATAGATAAATCTACAAAATTAATTTTTGAAAACTAAATCAATTATTTTTGAAACATATACAATTTTCTAGTGAAGTAGAATAGTCACAAAAAGTTGATGTAAGCAAATTACACAAGCAATAGCAGCAGCCCTATGTACCTATACATGAGGCTGCTCGTTTGTTTTAAATAAAAAAAAGTGACAAAACAACGAATCAAATTGTATTCGCTGTTTGCCACATATACTATATTATCGATGATTACTTTTGTTTCTAAGCGGTCTTAGCCTAACAGTATCACCGAAAAAAATTTTACTTTTCCCTAATTTTTTACACATTGCGTACTGACCAAAAACTTCTGTCACTTGAGCAAGATTCTTATATGATTTTCTAGGATTTAATACTTCAATAAATTGTTCTTTTTGAATACCTTCATTACTTCCCGCACCTATAAAAAAAGTCTCTTCATCTAATAAGCGTATGATCGAAAGTTGTTTCAATGTAAATTGTCACCACTTCTATATATTTTTAAACCATCAAAAATTCATCTTACTAATTTTTATAGGTCTTGATGTTTAATTTCAATTTAATAATTTTCTTTTTATTATAACATCAACATAAGCATTTTATTATATTTCATTAATTGTGTACATTATTTTATACTTTTCTTCTCTTCGATAAATAGAAATGAGCATAGGAAAATCCACACCTTTCCTATATAATATAATTATCTTAGGAGAAAGCGTGATTTAATGATTTTTTTATATTTAGTGGGAATTGTAGCTGGGATGGTTGTTCCTTTTCAAACTTCGATTAATTCAAGATTAAGTCTTTATACGAAATCTTCATTCTATGCATCTACAATTTCGTTTGCTACTGGAACCATCTTTTTAATCTTAATCAATTTAGTTACCAATCCACATGTCTTTACTACTGACTTTTATACGAATCAGTCATTGAGTTACATATGGTTTGTCGGCGGTATATTAGGCGTTATTTTTCTTACAGGAAATTTATTATTGTTGCCAAGATTAGGGGCCTCTTTAACCGTCGTAATGACAGTTGCTGGTCAAATTATTATGGGCGTTACAATTGATACTTTTGGTTGGTTTGGCGCAGATGTTGAACCTTTTACTATTTTTAAAGTACTTGGCATTCTCTTTTTAATGCTCGGAATTATACTTATGAATTATGTGCGTAGCAACCCGAAAGATAAAAACATGAATACGCAAGTATACATTTGGTTAATTATCGGTTTCATATTTGGTTTTTGTCCACCAATACAGACCGCAATTAACAGCGCATTAGGTCAACAGTTACATTCATCGATTTTAGCATCTTTAATTTCATTTGCGATTGGTACCATAACATTATTCATTTTAACTTTGCTCTTTAATAGAACGCTTAAAATGACGGCGTACAATCAGCACAAAGGTAAATTAAAACCAATTTATTTCATTGGTGGTGTTCTTGGCGTGATTTTTGTCACTACTAATATTATATTGATGCCACATCTCGGTGCTGCCTTAACAACAATTATTGTGATGTTAGGTCAAATGTTAATGGGCATAATTATTGATCACTTTGGATTATTAGGCACATATGTGAATAAAATTACGAAACGAAAAGTCGTTGGAATCATCGCCATGATGATTGGCATAGTACTTTTAAGATTATTTTAAGTCATAACAGCTTAAGATGAAGGATAGTAGTTAATTTAGTTTAAAATGATTATGTCGTGCCACCTGCAATAATAGCAATGGTTCGGTGAACTTAATAATGAGAGGCTAAAACAATTAATTTGTTGTAGCCTCTTTTTTCTGTGGCGCAATCATTATAAACGCAGTATAATCAGTACAATAATACATCTAGAGGTGACCAATCTTTGAAACGTATCTTTATCATATTAGCCACATTATTAACCCTTTTTAGCACAATCGCCCTGTCCCTGTGGTTTTATTTAAAATCACAAAGTAATAACTTTGAAAAACAAATTGAAACAATAAAAGTGACTTATAAAAAATCACCACTTCTTATCGGAAGACAAGAACCTTATCAGTTAGTATCAATCAATTATAATCCTTCTCAAGGCGCTATCCACGACTGGTTCGTAAAAACCGAATCAAAAGTAGCACAAAACCAACCACTTTTTGAGTATTATAACCCTCACATTGAACAACTCATTACACAAAAACAAAAACTATTAGCTCAACTCACTAAGACGAGTAAACCTACTTCAACAGAACTTATTAACTTAAAAACTGAAATTTCCCACTTACAATCTAAATTGCGCACTACAATTTTTTCACCGATTTCTGGCACTATTATTATAAATCCATCGCGTATGTTTTCACAAAATCTTTCCTTTATTCAAATCTATGATCCTAAGCCTGTCATAAGAGCAGAAATTTCTGAGACAGAAAAAAATGTCTTACATATCAAAGACAAAGTGAAGATAACGAATGATCTTACAAATAATAGTTTTGGTACGATTACACATATTGCTAAACTTCCAATCAATCAAACAAATTTATCTAAACCATCTAAATATTTGCTTGAAATTTCACCAAATTCTGATTACTTTTTTGGTAAACATGTAAAAATCGAAAAACCAACTACACAGATAGAAATACCAAGTACTGCAATAGGTAATGGACAATTTGTTTATTTACTAAGTAATAAAAAATTTATTAAAAGAGTTATTAAATCAGAAAAATCGGGTAATAAAAAAACTATGCTTATTATTGAAGGTTTAAAACCTGGAGATATCATAGCTAAAAATGTTGATACTGTGCGGCCCAAAAATTAGATGTACACAGTATAAACACATTAAATCTTTAAAATATAATTTGTTTTTTACAGTTTTTATCAAATAGTGGTAAATTGTAAATGTATAGCAATTATTATAATTAAATGATTGGTATTTAAATAATTGAATTAATAAATTTAAACATTACCGTACCGTTTAATCAGTTTTTTGTTTACTTGCTATTTTAATTTAGTTATAATAAACTAAATAATGCTAGTTTTAATATATTTTACCCAAATATATTAGAGCTGTAAATTATGACAAAAACTTTGTATTCAACTTTGAATTAAGACAAATTATTATACAAAAACATTTTTAATATGTATATTAGATTGGGCATATAAATTAGGGAGGAATTAAGAATGGCTATCACCAAAATTAACGATTGTTTTGAACTATTAGCAATGGTAACGTACGCTGATAAATTAAAAAGTATTATCAAAAAAGAGTTTTCAGTAAGTTTCGAAGAATTCGCTGTATTAACATATATTAGTGAACACGAAAGTGAAGAATATTATCTAAAAGATATTATTAACCACTTAAATTATAAACAACCTCAAGTTGTTAAAGCAGTTAAAAATTTATCTCAAGAAGATTATTTTGATAAGAAACGTAATGAACATGATGAAAGAACAGTTTTAATATTAGTTGATTCTAAACAACGCAAAAAAATCAATGAATTATTATCACGTGTTAATAAGCGTATTCAAGAAGCAAATGACGAAAAAGAAGTATAACTAACTTTAGCTTCCCACATATCATACCTATCAACACCAAAAACCACTTCACTGAACGAATTCAGTGAAGTGGTTTTATATATGTTTTGAAAAATTTTTAATGTTTCACCCTACCTGATTTGTGCACTTTTATGTTATTGAATGTATTAGACTTTTTAACGCTAAATATTTATCGTTTGAAATCAAAAAATAAACATCGCATTGCTTCATCAATATCAGCGTTCTGAATATTCATTTGTTTTTACAAACGCTAAAAATACCTCTAGAAAGTGAATGGGTTCTTCTATATGAGGTGCATGTCCTGACTGGTTAAATTCAACCATTTCTAAATTGTGAAACACTTGATCGTATTTGCGTTTCATTTCTTGAGTGATCAATGGATCATAAATTCCATTTACAATTAATGTGGGAATATTGGTTTGTTCAAGTACAATATTTTGATTGAATACAGGGAATTCCATTAATGCTCTTGTTGCTACTGCACTTTCTTCAGCTGACTGTCTATTATATATTAACTGGGACTGAAACCATTTTTTAGCTTTTTCTTGATCTTTATACATATAAGGTAATAATAAGATTAAAGATTCAGATTTATCAAAGCCTTCTATTTCATCTTCATGTTCAATCATTAATTTATTTAACTCTAATACACTATCAATAAGATTACATGCAATTAACGTTAATGATTCAACCTTGGATTCATATTTATCGACAAAATGTTTAGCAATCAGTCCACCCATATCATGACCTACTAAATGGGCTTTTTCAATATTTAGCTGTTTCATTAATAATTTCAAATCTTCTACGTGGTCTTTTAAATGATATGCATTCGATTTTGATGATTTACCATGTCCTCTAACATCATAAGTAATAACATCATAATTTTCTTTTAATTCATCTTTCAAAGTACATAGGGAAGCTAGATTACCATCTAAACCATGAATTAAAATTACAGGAAAGCCTAGACCCTCACGGATGTATGCCAATTCAGTGTTACAACTAATCTGTACTTTTTCCATTGTGGGCCACCTCCTTATATGATTTATATACCCTCGTTTTATAACGCATATGCTCAATTTCAAATATTTAACGGCAATCTTTAGCTTCACTCTGACCTTATAATCTCGCCTTTTAAAACTAAAAAATACTCAACTCACAATTAATGTTTTTGACACATTAAATGCAAGTTGAGTATATACAACTGATTACACAATAATATCAGAAACCCATAAAGTAACTTTAATTTCTGGAAGATATTCTAATTGTGTAATAAATGATAACAATTAATAACAATACCCAAATGACAATAGACGCAATTTGTGTAATCACAGGATTACTAATCATCGCATCTATTGTTTTTTGACAAAACAACAACCCAATACCAGTAAACTCTAATCTTTTAAAATAGATGCCAGAAATACTAAATATGATACCTACAAAAAAGATAAATTGATGTGCATATAATGATACAGCGACAATGCCTAAATTAAACCCAAAAGCGTGTGCAAATACTAAGATAAGCGCTGCTGCTGCAACACTCAGCCCTATCACTCTTTCAAATTTATTACTATAGAGATAATTTTTCCAATCAATTCTCAAATAAATGAAGATTGAAATCGGTAAAATAATTAAACAATAAAAAATTGATAATCCAGTCGCTGCTTGGAACGGTACATACTGTTTATCATATAGATAGGATAATAAAATAAAATTGATAATAAAAAATACAATTGGGTTTAATTGTAAAGTAAATAAATTGCGTTGAATCGTTAAAATTATTTCAGCTGGTGATTTCTTTCTGTATTCGATATAATCCAAATCTTGTGCTTCTGATTTCTTTAACTCTTTTTTTAATTTTCCTTTAATATCATCGATAAGATTGGGAGAAAGACCTTTATGAGTGAAATAATCATTGATATTTTCTATTAATACTTTGTCATTAACTCTCATGATAGGCTCCTTTTTGTTAAATAAGTGCTTTATTCATTAATAAAATTAGACTTTCGCTTATTGTAACAATAAAATAACCGACAAGTATATAGCTTTAAACTTGTCGGTTTTGATTCATTTTAATAATTACAAGTGAAGATTATTTACTAATATCAATGCGATAAAGTTTAATATTTTTATCATTAGGTGATGGCGAACTAAATTGATAAGATACTTGATTATCTTGAACATATCCAAAGTTGCCTGTTACTTTATTATAATGTTCACGTGCAACTGCTTGGTTGCTTACAGCATTTTTCACTTCTTTATATGATGGTCCATTTGTATCGTTGTAACTCATTGATACACGTGTGATTTTACCATTATTTTTCTTACCATCTGCAGTTACCACTAGCACACCATTATCTTTTTTAAATTCATAATAATGTTCTGTGCCATCAGGTTTATATGAATAAATTGGTTTTTTATTATTTTTTAATACTGATTGAATAGAACTTCCTAATTTCGCACCTTCTAATGATCGATCTCCATGTTGCAATTCATTAACACTTTGGATAGAGTTCCCTGATGCTGCTTCAACATTTCCTGCCGAAATACCAGAAAATGCCAAACCTGTAACTAAAACTGCTGCACATAATTTTTTCATAAGCACTCTCTCCTTTATATTTAACTTACCTTCATTGTGCTTATTCACATTGTACTATAAATATTACTAAAATAACAGTAATGTTACAAAAAGATTACAAAACAGTGTATTGCTGTAATCTTTTCTAGGCATCTATCAAAGCTGAATAATTTAAGATGCTAATTGAAGATGTTGTTCTATAAACTTTCTTACTTCATTGATAAATTTATCTTTTTCTTCTACGAATGGATATAATCCTGATTCTTCAAAAATTTCAAATTGGGTATTTCCGATATAATCCGCAACTTCTTTTGCTTCGAATACTGTAGTTCTTTCTCCATGCTGTCCAACAATAATTAATGTAGGTAAATCTAAAGCTTTTAAATAATGCATGACATTATTGTCAATAAATGATTGTTTTACCGCTTCTATTTCTGCTTTCGTAGACATGTTGTTCGTATTTTCAATTTGCTTTAAGAATTTTTTAGCTTTTCTTTTGGAATAATATAATTGTTTATCAAGGAATTTTTGTTGTGTCTCATCATCCCAATTTCTAATTTTATCTGAATACTTTCTATATAATCGCTCTTCAGGCGTGATGTCATTCAATAGTGTAGGATTCACCATCGTTAATGATGACACTAATTCTGGGTATTGTGTAGCAAATAATGCGGCAATAGAACCACCTAATTCGTGAGCTATGATAGAGCATTCATTAATATATAAATAATCTAATAATTCCTTAATATCTTTCGCATATGTTCTAAAATTGATGTCATTCGGTTTGTCAGAATAGCCATGCCCTCTTAGATCAATGAGCACTACCTGATATGCTTTATTAAATTTAGTTTCTAAATCATTAAATACTGAAAAGTTATCAAAAGCAGTATGAATCATGACTATTGCTTTACCTTCACCACTCGTCTTGTAATTTAAAGCAACACCATCACTTGTTGTAAATAGGTTCATCATTTATCTCCCTTTCTTATTAATTGATAAAATGGAAAGTAATTCTTCCGTAGTTTTAATCGTAAAATCTACTTCTTCTGGTAAAGGTGTTAGATCATTTTCATTATCTTCATTAAACCAAACACTAATCATACCCATGGCCCTTGCAGGTGCTACATCATTGAGTGGATCATCACCAACATATATTGTTTCTTCAGGTTTGGTACCTAATTGCGACAACATATCTTCAAAAATTTTAGGATGGGGCTTGCGGTAACCTACAGTTTCAGATGTAGATAAATAATTGATACTATCTTCGATACCTAAAGCGTGCAGACGAAATTGTTTGATTTTTGACTTACCATTTGCAATCACACCAGTCAAATAACCATTCTCTGTTAATTTTTCTAAAGTATACTGTGTATCATAATATGGAAATACATATCTGTAAAAATGCATTTCAAAATCACTAAACAAATCTTTCCAAGTTAGTCGATCTACATGAAAATCTTTAATGAGCGCCTTATATAATTCAGGTTTATCGTGATCTTCATCATCATCTAGTGCTATAAATTTACGTTTGAAGTCTTCCAATTGTATGCGTACAAAATAGTCATGAAACCTTTCAAACTGCTCTTCTATAAATTTTTCTCGAGATTTCTTTCTGTCTAATAATGTCCCTTCTAAATCAAATACAATCGCTTTTACCTGAGTTAAATCCATAATCATAACCTCTTCAATCTTAGGTTTACCTTTTACTTAACCTTAATTAATAAATATCATTATATCGTATAAACCATCTCGAGACGATAGTAATCCTTAAGTTTATTCTATGCTCCGTGGTTGAGTGATCATGATGTAAAATAGTACTGGTATGCCTAATAATGCTAAAATAATACTAGCAGGAATTTCAAATGGGCTTAACAATATACTTCCTAACCAATCCGACATTACCATCACTATACCACCTATAAACATATTTAGTACCATTTGTTGTCCAAGATTGAACTGCTGACCCTGACGTCGTACAAGCTGTGGAATAATCATGCCTATAAAACCAATGATGCCTACATATGCGACAATTACTGCAGTAATCAATGAAGCAATTAATAACACGCAATATGTTAATGATTGTACATTTAAACCTAAAGATGTTCCTTTCAAATGGCCTAGCTGTAATATCTTAATTTTTGGTATTAAACTACATAATACAATAATACCGATGAATAACGTAATACCTATATATATTACCTCGTTATACTCTGCAGATGAGAAACCGCCAAACATATAATTCACAATATTATTCATCTTCTGTTGATTAAAAATAATCAATACATAAAGAAATGCATTAAACAATGCACCTATCATAATACCGGATAAGATGAGTGTCCTTATCGGATAGCCTTTAGACATAGCAGTAGTAAGTGAGATCACTGTAATTAATGTTATAACACTAAAAATTACAGAAAAAACTGGTAACCATAAAAACGATAACCCTAATACTACAGCTATACCAGAACCAAAAGTTGCCCCACTTGCTAAACCTAATGTAAAGCTGTCGGCTAATGGGTTATTTAATAGCGTTTGAAACATATGACCTGCTAATGTTAAACCAATACCTGCTAATAATGCTTGAAGTGTTCTAGGCACTCTAACTTGAAATAATATAGATTGTGACAATGCTTCATTAATATTACCGATATTCCAAAGCATGCTTAGTAGCATACTGATAATGAGTAGGAAGATACAAATAATAAGTGCTTTATTATATTTCATGTCTTTGCCACGCTTTCAATAAAATCGTTCAGTCATATTGAATGATAAAAATATTTATTGTTCGTTATTAAAATGGTATATATTTTTATGCTAAAAGTAAATATCACATGATAAGAAATTCAGAAAGAAAACGTCAATTCTATATCATTTCTATAGCAATTGACGTTTATTTGTTAGCGAAAGCTATTTAGTTCCTAGGCTAATCTATCTTTGTGTTTTAGTAAATTACTATTCATAAATAGCTTCTTTCAATTTTTTCAATCCATCATCTATACGTGGACCTGGTCTTGATATTTCATCACCATTAACAGCTTTAACTTTATTGTGCTGTACCGCATTAATTTGATTAAAACCACCACGTTTGTTAATCATTTTTTGATATTCAGATGATGAAATACCCATTGTTGATATCATCAAATCTGGATTTTGCTTAATAATATCTTCTTTACTCACCTTCTGCCAACCTTTTAAATTAGAAAAACTGTTTTCTGCTTTTAATTGTGTCAGCATATCATCAAAAAATGTTTCTTTACCTGCAGTGTATATTTCTGGTTCAGATGAAATTTCCATGAAAACTTTTTGCCCTTTTACATCATTAGGCACTGATTTTTTTACGTTTTCGATATTTTGTTTTGTTTCTTTAACGAGTTTTTTGGCTGCTTTTTCTTTATGCGTTACCTTACCAATTTGCATAAATGATTCATACATTTCATCAATAGATTGTGCATCTTTCACATAAACGACTTTCACACCACTATCTTTTAATCCTTTAAGTACTTTATCATTCGTCGCTTTTTGAGATTCATGTGCCAATATTAAATCTGGCTTGGCTTTCATCAATGATTCTTTATTAAGTTTCATCGCATCAAATTGTTTCTTATCTTTTACTTCTTTAGGATAATCATCTACAGTTGATACGCCTATCACATCGTCACCCAAACCGAGTTCATATAAAATTTCCGTATTACTAGGCATTAGAGAAATAATACGTTTATAAGTGTGACCCTCAGATTGCCCTTCATCATGCTTTTGGTCTGACTTCGTACCACAAGCAGTTAAGACTACTACAAAAACAAGTAACAAACATAATAATTTATTCCATTTCTTCATACCTTAATCTCCTAATAGTTATTTTATTCTATATTACCAAACTCTCATCTCAATCGTTAAGTCTATTTTATGAAATTTAATTTTCAAAATAAGGATCTAAAAATGTATACTTGTTTTCATTTTTTCCATTAAAGTAATTTTTCCCAAAATTATCTAACAACGCATGAAATTCATTAGCATCTGCATTAGTAAATGTTTCAGGAAGTTCAATATGTCGCTTCAATTTCTCATAACTTTCTGTGTTGGTATAGCCTAGTTTTTTAAAAATTCTTCTAGTATAACTATCTGGAATAAAGACAACTTCTTCAAAAATATAAACTAAACACACATCTGCCGTTTCACTACCAATACCTTTGATTTCTAATAAAGCATTACGCAATTGAAGTTGATAATATGATCTTACAGCTTGATAATCAAAATCAAAACGTTTCAACCAGGCAAGTATATTCAAAATCGTTTTAGCTTTATTTTTATAAAATCCGCTTGATTTTATAAGCATTTGCAAAGATTCCAAATTCAAATTTAGCATCTGCTCTGGATCAAATTCAGTCTTCACCTTTAATTGTTCAAGCGCATAAGCAGCATTTCTCCAATTGGTATTTTGTACTAAAATCGCTCCTAATATCACTTCGATTTTAGACTCAGCAGGCCACCAATGTTGTGACCCCATATGTGAAGATAATAATTTATATAGCGACTGAATATCTAACATGTTAGCATTACCCTCCCAGTGATCACGATGAAGTAACCAATATCAAAAAAGAGCAAGTAAGGTTTGGTGATAGTACTGACGGAAATGCATCAAACTATGATTAACAAACCTAAACTTGCTCTTAAATAAAGGACTACTTTAATTACATAATAATTACATTGACTCTGGCGCTGTTACGCCAACAAGGTTTAATGCATTATGTAATGTAATTCTCACTGCATCAATTAATGCAATCAACGCTTTTGTTTTTTCTAAATCATCTGTTAAAACTTTTTCATCATTGTAAAACTTATGGAAATGTGCTGCCAAATCTTGAATATAGTTTGTAATTCTATGTGGTGCTCTGTGCGTTGCGGCACTTTCAATCGTTGGTTCAAATTCAGCAATTTTTTTCATAAGCTCAGTCGCTTTATCGTTTGTGATAAACGAATAGTCTGCGTCAGTTGAAGGTTCAATACCTTTTTCTTTAGCTTGTTTTAAAATTGAACAAATACGTGCATGTGCATATTGTGCATAATATACCGGATTATCTTGTGATTCTTGCTTTGCTAATTCCATATCAAAATCAAAATGCGTATCAGGACTGCGCATCGTTAAGAAATATCTCGCGGCATCCACGCCTACTTCATCCATAATTTCACGTAAAGTAATTGCATTTCCAGTACGTTTACTCATTTTCACTTCTTGACCGTCCTGCATTAAGCGGACCATTTGCATAATTTGAATTTCAAGACGCTCGCTATCAACACCAAATGTTTCCATTGATGCTTTCAAACGCTGTATATAGCCATGGTGATCTGCACCAAATAAATTTATTAATATATCGTTACCACGTTCAATTTTATCAAAATGGTATGCAATATCTGGTAAAAAGTAAGTATAATTACCATCTTTTTTAATCAATACACGATCTTTGTCATCCGAGAAATCGGTTGTACGTAACCATGTTGCACCATCTTCTTCGTAAGTGTAACCAAGTTCAGTCATTTTATTAAGTACTTGTTTGATTTCACCAGATTCATAAAGCGTTGTTTCGCTAAACCAATTATCATAATGTGTATTAAAATCAGCTAAGTCTTTTCTTAGTTTTTGCATTTCGTAATCGACGCCAAGTTGTCTGAATGTTTTAATACGTGCTTCTTCGTCTAAATCCTTTATTTCCGGTTGTTTCTCTGCCAAATCTTTACCAATATTGATGATATCTTTTCCATGATAGCCACCTTCTGGCATTTCAAAAGAATCATCACCAAGCGCTTCAAAATAACGTGCTTCTATTGAACGAGCTAAATTGGTAATTTGATTACCAGCATCATTAATATAATATTCTCTTGTGATATTATAACCAGCCGCTTCTAATATATTGGCCAACGTATCGCCAACTGCAGCATTACGGGCATGACCTATATGTAAATCACCTGTAGGATTAGCCGATACATATTCTAATAAAATATTTTCACCATTTTTAACTTTTTTATGACCAAATTGATCACCATTATTGATTGCTTCAGTAATAATCGCAGTCAAATAAGCACTATCTAAATAAAAATTGATAAAACCAGGTCCTGCGATATCAACTTTTTCAACTTGTGCAGCCGTTGTATCCAAATTTTCAACAATTGCTGTTGCGATTTCGCGTGGATTACGTTTCGCTATTTTTGTTAAGACCATTGCTATATTTGTTGAATAGTCACCATTTTTATTATCTTTTGGTATTTCGATTTTAATTTCAGGTATTTCATTCACGTCGGCAAGTTGTGCTTGTTGAATACTTTTCTTAATTTCTTCAACCAACTTTTGTTTGACTTGTTCGATTATGTTCATTTACGGCATCTCCTTGTAAGTAATTTCATATTGATAAGATCCCATCTTCTCTTCATCTTGAATTAAATCATAATGCACTTTCAATTTTCCACCATTATCATTTACAAAATGTAAAATAGAATGTGTATAAACGGTCAATGGTATGCGACCGCCACTAATTTCATACAAAGTAATCGTTTCCTCACCTTCTACAAAATGAAGGTTTAACTTAATATCACCATTGCGGATAATCTTTACTCCTGAAGTTTCAATTTTAACTGTCACATTAACGATTGCTCCGTCTATCTCTTCTTGATAACGAATAAAATCGGCTTTACGTTTTTGCCAAGATCCTGTAGTAGACAATGAGAATTTTTCCTTATTATCGAATTGTTTAACCACTTGTTTCGTTTGGATTGCAACATTGTTCTCCAATGTAAGTTTCACCCTAATCTTTAAAATAATACAAACCATTATAGCATACTTGAAATATGCAAAACAGTTGCTAAATTAATTTAAATTCAATAATCTCCATTTTCAAAGTTCGTTTACAACACCTTCACAATATTCAAAAATCACACATAAAAAAAGTAGAAAAAACAAAATCAAAATCTGATTTCGTATTTCTACTCTTTTCAAATGACGCAAATATCTCAATGCATACGTTACATGCATTTAAATACCGATGTTCTTCGTTTAATCGTTGAACTCTTAAAAACTAATGATATTAAACTGTCTCTAAAGCTTCATGCAATGAAGCATCAGAGTTATTCCACATATCTATATCATGCGATTTAAGAAACGCTGCTAATATTTTTTTATTTTGGTCACCTATTTGATCGATTTCAATATTATGTTTCATTGATTTATCCATCATATTTACATGTTCAGGCATACTTTTGTAACCTCTACGAATACTTCTATTTACTAATAAATAGCATGCTGTTAGTCCGGCATAGTAGGGACCATTTTCACCACGTTCTGTTGTAACCCAACACAACCAATATTCTTTCGCCTCTTCACCTTCAACGGCCGCCTTATCTTTAATCCATTTGACACCTTTTTCAACACTAGAACGCGCATGCATGCCTGCAATATCAATAAATGCCTCTTCGTTTGCAACATCGATAAACACTGGTGCTACGTTATCTAAACTTATAGAACCAATATTGGTACCTTTGTGACCATCCAACGGATCATTTTTAATAATATTGAATTTAAATCCCTTATTTTCAGCCATCAGCTTCCACCTCCATTATTAAAACAAGTAGCGCTGCAATTGTTAAATTACAATCCTACATAAGTTGTCTATATTAAAATTTTGCCATATTTAACAAAGTGATAAAAGTCATCAATTTTTAAGTGCTTAATTTAATTCATCTAATATACTATTAATAGCATTTCTAACTTGGTCATCTTCTATATCAGAAATAAATTCTTTTGGATAATATAATTTATAATCTTGTCTGTTAATGCCAGTTATACTATGAATAACTAAGGATTGACTACTAATTTCTCTTATTTTACCATTACGTCTCAACAAATGAATCGGCTGTCTGTCTGATCCTGGACGGTCATAATCATAAGGTAAATCAGAAAAGGATTCACTTACAAAGTAATAATTCGGATCTATACCTGCCTGTATAAACAAATCTGTTAATTCTGTAATTGTAATAATAGAACCATCAAATGGCATATATTTAAACAAATCCCGATTAATAAATCTACGAGATAAATCACTTAATATAGCGTCATCTTCATTAATCCATGCTTTTAAGTAATAAACTACAACCGCTTCATCTAAATCTACATACTGTTCAATCGTCATAGATTCTTCAAAGAACGGTATAAAATCGGCAGGATATTTTTTAAAAGTGTACCCTTCATTATAAAGTTGCTTTGCTCGTTTCAAACAATTATTAAGCAACACTTCTCCACCTCGACTAACTGGATGGAAGTAAACTTGCCAATACATTTGGTAACGGCTCATAATGAAGTTCTCTACTGCATGCATACCACTTTCTTTAATAAGTACTTCATCTTTTGAAGGTCGCATCAATCTCAAAATACGTTCCATATCAAATTGCCCATACGTAACACCCGTAAAATATGCATCACGTTGCAAGTAATCCATTCTATCAGCATCTATTTGTGAAGAAATCATAGAGATGACCAATTTATTTTCATGTGTTTTATTAATAACATCAGCTACTTGCTGTGGAAAATCTTCAGAAACACGTCGTAATACACGATTTACTTCTGTCGGGCCAGTAATAATTTTTTGCGTAAATTGTTCATGATCTGTATTAAAAATCTTCTCGAAGCTATGTGAAAATGGTCCATGACCTAAGTCGTGTAATAATGCGGCACATAGTGCAAGTGGACGATCATCATTATTCCATGCTTCACGACCGTCAAACGAATCATCAATTAATCTTCGAACAATCTCATATACACCTAATGAATGTCCAAATCTACTGTGTTCAGCGGTATGAAATGATAAGTATAATGTACCCAATTGCTTTATACGTCGTAAACGTTGAAATTCTTTCGTTTTAATCAAATCCCAAATCACTTGGTCTCTTACATGAATATATCTATGAATGGGGTCTTTAAATACTTTTTCTTCAGGTAACTTTTGTGTAGCATAAGTTGTAAAAGTCAATGTCGTCCTCCTATTCATACCTTGTTAATGTACATCTATGATAAAGTTTTACGCATCAATGCTAAATCCATTTCTTCCCCATACATCACGTGCATATACGAGCGCACACGCTCAAACCCTTTTTGTTCATAAAAAGCTACCGCTTCATCATTCTTATTATCCACTTCTAAAAATACTTCATCATATTCGTTTTGGAAATATGCCAAGCCTTCTTTCAGTAAATCAGAACCATATCCATGATGTTGCCACGAAGGTCTCACGTAATGGGCTGATAAGAATAATTCAGTGCCATATATAAAGTTAGCAAAACCAATGATCTGATCATCCTCTTCGATGACTAAAAATAATTGTTCTTCTAACCTTTTAAGTAAATGTTGTTCATTATATGAAGCAGCCAATAATTCATTTACAGTTTTAGCTGCATAGATATTTAAATAAGTATTATACCAAGCTTTTGTTGCTACATCTCTGATGCCTACAACATCTTCTGGCGCTGCTTTCCTAACTTTGTGCATGTTGGTTCCCCCTATTTATAGTAGGTAATAATACTCATATTATAACATAATTTTAGTGTTCAAAATACTTAATCTATTCATATGAAAATAGCTTGGACAATAGATAACATTGCCCAAACTATCTCTAAATATTACTTATTTAATGTATCTTGCCATTCTCGTGCGCGGTTTAATGCATACGAATCTTTATCAATATCTCCTGGTTTTTCAGCAGTTCCAATAATATAACCAGATAGCGTAGCACCTAAAAACTCTAAGCTATACTTGATTTGAGTGATACATGGCTTCGCTTTTACTTTTGGAAAATCTCCGCCGACAATAATGAGTCTAAAATCTTTTTCAGCCATTTTTGTCTTAAAATCCTTATAATTAGGATCCATTAAAGTTTCAGACCAATGATCAATGAATGCTTTCAAAGAGGCTGATATACTATACCAATACACGGGTGAGGCAAAAACAATTGTATCACTGGCTAACACTTGATCTATCATTTTTTTATAATCATCTTCATAAGTATCAATCGTTGTCCCATCATGTCTCACATCTCTCACTGGATTCAATTGGTACTGAGTTAAATCAAACCATTTGTAGTCATGTCCTGATAAGGCCATTTTAGTCAATCGAGCAGTGTTTCCCTCCGGACGACTGCCCCCGAACAAAACTGTAATCATAATAATCTCCTTTTTATATATTAAAATATTCCATTAGAGATATCTTAATAATTTTACACAAAAGTTCATAAATATAACATGTGTTTACAATAGTATATTATAGCATTAAATGATTTGTAGGAAAATTTATATATTTCAACTAAAATTTAAAAACTTTATAAAATGGGCATAGGATAGAAACTTAATTTTCTTTTAAAAATTTCGTCATCTCAACCTGGAAATAATAACTAGAATGAATAAAAGTACACAGTGATGCCTGAGCTAAAACTTATACATAAGTCCACTCACTTATTTATTATTTTCTAGGAAATAGTTGATTTATTTTTTCAATCTCTTCTTGAGTTAAATTAACTTCTAAAGTTGTTAAATTGTCCACGACTTGATGTGGTTGCTTTGCGCCTGGAATCACGACATCCAATGAAGGCTGAGTTAAATAGAATGCAAGCACAATATGTGCAACATCTACATTATGATTATCTGCAATACCTCTCAACTCATCAATTTTCTCTAAATTTTCTTTGAATTTTTCACCTTGGAATTCTGGATTCTTAGCACGAATATCATCAAATTTTGTATTTTCAGTGTATTTGCCAGCTAAAAGACCTGATACTAAAGGAAAATATGGAATAAATGTAATTTGATTTTCTTTTGTATATTCAAACACATCTTCATTTTCGCGATTTAGTAAATTGTATTCCATTTGCACAACATCAACATAGCCGTCTTTATTCGCTTCTTTTAGTTGATCTAATGTAAAATTAGAAACTCCTATCGCTTTAATCTTACCTTCATCTTTTAAATCTTTTAATGCAGCAACTGCTTGATCTTTAGGCGTAGTATCATCTGGAAAATGAATATAATACAAATCAATATAATCTACTTGAAGACGTTTTAAGCTTTTTTCTACTTGATCTTTAAGAAATGCTGGATCATTAGACATTTTCACATTACCATCTTCATCAAAATAATGCGCACCCTTTGTGGCAATTGCAAACTCGTCTCTAGCAAATTCTTTAACCGCTTCTCCTACTAATTCTTCCGAACGTTCTGGACCATAAATATAGGCTGTATCTAACAATGTAATACCATTTCTAACAGCAGTGCGAACCGTTTCTTTACCTTTTTCTTCGTCTAAATCATTATAAAAATTATGTCCACCAACAGCATTTGTACCTAAAGCAATCGGTGATACCGTTACATTTGATTTTCCTAATTGAACTTTTTCCGTCAAAACAATCCAACTCCTTATATATTAATTTTGATATATTTATAGAATCTCTGGCTCAAATTGTTTTTGTATCCCTTCATTACGAAAGTTACTTTGACAATACCATCAACAAACGCATGAACTGCTGAATACTATATAATATATCTCTACCCTTTTTCACTCAGTTTAATAATATGTTATACATATCGTATTTATGCACATAACAAAAATTACTTAACTTCATTAGTAATCATCGCTATTTTAAATATCTTGTCTCTCTAAAAAAGTATTGCCATGTAATTCAATTGTTTCAACTATTGCTAGCACAATTTGTTCGGAACACATATGATTTAACACGTAATGTTGAGACATAACAATATTAAGTTGCTGAATAACTTTTCTACCACTACTCAAAATTTAGCATGTTTTTGATGAGACCTTGAAGTAAAATGCTTAAAAATTACGTTTCAAAAATTTAGACATAATGGGACGTAGGACAGAATTCTAATTTTATTAAAATTATTTCGTCATCCACCTTTGCAAAGATGACTTGATTTGAAAAACATAAAACGATTTACTTGGGTTCAATATCATCTACCTACAATATAAATGCACTGGGACAAATCAATTACAGAGATATACACATAAAAAAGCAGGATGCAATACGTGATACACCCTACTTACAAATCATTTTTATTTAATTATTGTAATATATTTTTAAAGTGTCCATTTAATTAATGTAGACGCATATGACAAGCCGCCACCAAACCCAACTAATAGCATGAGGTCACCTTTTTTAAGTTGATGCGCTTGGACAGCTAAGTCAATCGATAATGGAATCGTAGCCGATGACGTATTACCATAATATTGAAGACTCATTAGCGCTTTATCTTTAGAGAGGTTAGCCTTTTCACATATTGATTCTATCATTCTGGCATTAGCACTATGTGGTGCAAACCAATCTATGTCCTCTTTTTTATAATTCGTGTTACGTAACGTATTGTCAATAATATTCGGAACATTGCCGACAGCCCATTTATATACGCCACGACCATTTTGAACAATATAACCAGGATTTTGTAAATCTTCGCCAAACATAGTATGAGAAAGTTCTGAACAATATAAATGATGTCCTTTGTCACCGTCCGAGCCAGAACTACTAGATATAAAGCTCGTTTCATCTTCACTGTATTCTACTAAAAATACGCCTGCTCCATCACCAAACAAAATACATGTATTGCGGTCTGTGTAATCTGTAATTCGTGATAGTGTTTCCGCGCCAATAACTAGCACTTTTTTATTTTGACCAGATGTAATCAGACCATTAGCTATATTCAAACCATAGGCAAAACCTGCACAAGCTGCATTAATATCAATGGCCCCTGCATTTTTCAATCCAAGTTTCGCTTGCACATAAGATGCGACACTTGGGGTTTTATAATCTGGAGTCAATGTAGCATTGATAATCATATCAACATCATTTAATTCCACTTGATATTTCTCTTGCAAATCCAGCACTGCTTTATAACTGATATCACTCGTATATTCATCTTCAGCTACAATTCTTCTTTCAACAATCCCAGTTCTTTGTTGGATCCATTCATCAGAAGTATCAACAATCTTCTCGAAATCATGGTTATCCATTCTTTTTTCCGGTACATAAGCACCTTGCGCAGTAATTTTAGCAAACGAATTCATATCATAACTCCTTTTATCAATCTATAACTTTAAAATTTCAAATTCTTATTATTTATCATACGCTTCATACTAATGAATGATAACACAATCAATGCAACACCTATAACATAAATAATAATTTCTAACTATAAATAAATATAAATAATATTATTAATTTATAGTTATAATTTATCACATGAACTAAATGTATAATAATCTTTAATTGACTTTTCATAATTTTTAAATTAATATTCATTTTTGATAACGTTTACATTATTTTTTAAGTAAAGGAGCAACAAAATGGAAAGTGATGATATCAAGCACTTGGTTGAATCAGGTCAACTATCTGTAGGCATTGAATTAGGCTCTACGCGTATAAAGACCATTGCTATCGCACCTAATTGCGAAACAATTGCAACAGGTTCTTTTGAATGGGAGAACAAATATGAAAATGGTTATTGGACTTATTCCATTAATGATGTATGGGTAGGCATTCAAAAAAGTTATGCTGAAATGTCACAATCAATTAAGGATAACTATCATGTTCAAATTAAATCCTTAGCTTCTCTAGGAATTAGTGGTATGATGCATGGTTACTTAGCATTTGATGACAATGATGATTTATTAGTACCTTTCAGAACTTGGCGCAATAACAATGCGAATAAAGCAGCAAAATTGTTACGCGAAGATTTTAAAGTAAATATACCAGAACGCTGGAGCATCGCTCAGCTGTTCCAATCAGCAATAGATGACGAAGCACACGTCAAACAAGTTAGTTATCTAACTACCCTAGCTGGTTATGTTCATTGGTATTTAACAGATAAAAAAGTATTAGGTATTGGAGACGCATCTGGTATGTTCCCAGTTGACAGCGAACGTAAGCAATTCCGTCAAGATCTATTAAAACGTTTTAATACATTATTTCAAAATTTAGGTTACTCGCAAGACATTAACGATATGTTACCAAATGTCATTGTAGCTGGAGAAATTGCTGGTTACTTAACAAAAACAGGCGCTAAACTCATCGACCCAAATGGTGAACTGGAACCAGGGTGTCCAATGTGTGCACCAGAATCAGATGCTGCAACAGGCATGGTGGCAACGAATAGCGTAGCACCAAAAACCGGAAATGTTTCTGCAGGAACTAGTATATTTTCAATGATTGTACTAGAGAAACCGATTACTTATGTTTATCCTGAAGTAGACATTGTAACTACACCTGATGGTTATGATGTTGCGATGATACATGCTAATAATTGTACATCTGATATCAATGCTTGGGTTCATTTGTTTGAAGAAGTCTTCCAACTCATGAATGTAAAATATGATAAAAATGAACTTTTTACCAAGTTATTTGAAAGCGCTTTTTATGGAGATGAAGACTTAGGAAAATTATTATCTTATGGCTATATCTCCGGAGAATTCATAACGGATGTCAATCAAGGTTATCCGATGTTCCTACGTCACGTTGATAGTGAATTCAATATTGAAAACTTTATGAAAACACATATTTTTAGTGCCTTTAGTACTTTGAAAATTGGTATTGATTTATTAAAAGAAAATGAAGATATTCAAATTGATAGCATGCTAGGCCACGGTGGTATTTTTAAAACAGACAAAGTTGCACAATCCTATTTAGCTGCAGCATTAGAAACACCAGTCAGTGTTATGAAAACTGCTAGTGAAGGTGGCGCATGGGGTATCGCAATATTATCCCGTTATTTACTAGAAAATCAGTATACAAATTTGGCCAATTACTTAAACGTTAAAGCTTTTGATAATACTGACCAAATCACTTTAAACCCTAAATCTCAAAATGTTGAAAGTTTTAGAAATTATATTCAAAAATTTAAAACATTATTACCTCTCCAACGACAGATAGATGAGTATATTTAAAGTCGATTAACATTTTAGAAATCATATTTAAAGATTAGGAGAGATTTTTGTGAATACACTAAGTACAGATAGCTCTAAGCAATTTTTAGGCTTACCGTTAACTTTAATTTGGGGTTATATCGCAGTAGCTATTTTCATGACTGGTGATGGTATTGAACAAGCTTTTTTATCAAAATATATTGTTAGTCTTGGGTTTGAAGCACATCAAGCATCCGCAGTCTTAACACTTTATGGTCTTATTGTAGCAGTTGCATCTTGGCTTTCCGGTATTTTGGCTGAAATTTTTAGCCCGAGAAAAATAATGGCATTTGCGTTTATCATTTGGATTATTTTTCATATCGGTTTTTTAACTTTAGGGTTAGAGCAACATAGCTATCCAATGATGTTAATTATGTATGGTATTAGAGGCTTTGCCTATCCGATGTTTATCTATAGCTTCGTCGTCTGGATTACATATTCAGCTCCAAAACATCGTCTAGCTTCAGCTATGGGCTGGTTCTGGGCAATGTATTCCGTGGGTATCGGGTTTTTAGGAACCTATCTACCTAGTTTTACAATACCTTGGATTGGATTTATGGGAACATTATGGTCTTCCATAATATTCATTTTAATCGGTGGTTTAATGGCCATGTTTTTAGTTAAAGATAGAAAAGGCTCTGAGAAAGAATCCGATAGATTAACGCCCAAAGAGATATTACTTGAATTCGCTAAAGGTATAACCATTTTAAAAAATCCTCAAGTTGCTATTGCTTGCGTAGTTAGAATCATTAACCAATTAGCCTTGTTTGGTCTTGTCGTTATCATGCCAATCGTATTCACTGATACCGTAGGATTTACTACATCAGAATGGTTGAGAATTTGGGGATTAATGTATATCGTAACTATTTTTACTAACCTATTTTGGGGTGTAGTTGGCGATAAAATCGGATGGGTACGACAAGTGCGGTGGTTTGGCTGTATGGGAATGGTGATTTCTACATTAGCATTTTACTATTTACCAATCTCGACTGGACCCAACATTTGGGTTGCTGGTGCAGTAGCGATTGTATTTGGTTTTGCTGTCGCGGCATTTGTACCGATGTCAGCCATTTTCCCCATTTTAGAACCAAATCATAAAGGGGCAGCGGTTTCTATTCATAATTTATCTGCTGGCTTAAGCAACTTTGTCGGACCAGCTATCGCAACGTTAACCGTACCGATAGGAGGTCCTGTATTAACTATTTGGACATATGCAATTATTTATTTCATAGGATTTATACTAACTTTCTTTATGAAAGTTAACCAACCAAATCATTAAAAAGGACAGGAGTTTTAACATGACAAATATATTAGAACAATTTAAATTAGATGGAAAAGTAGCAATTGTAACAGGGGGTGCGATGGGCTTAGGCAAAGCCATGGCTACTGCATTAGCACAAGCTGGTGCTAACATCGTTATCGCTGACATTAATGAAGCGGTAGCTAATGATACTGCACAAGAAATTCGTGAAACTGAAAGCGTAGAAGCGATCGCTCTAAAAGTAGATGTTACAAATCCAGATGCTGTAAATCAAATGGTCGAAGAAGTTACAAAACAATTTAATAAAATTGATATTTTAGTTAATAATGCTGGCATGACGATTAATGCAAAAGCTGAAGAAATGTCATTTGAAGATTGGAATAAAGTTATAAATTTAAATCTGAACGGCATTTTCTTAGTTGCACAATCCGTTGGACGTGTAATGATTAAACAAGGCTATGGTTCTATCATTAATACATCCTCTATGTCAGGACTAATTGCTAATAAACCTCAAGAACAATGTTCGTACAATGCTTCCAAAGCTGGTGTCATCATGTTGACGAAAAGTTTAGCTATGGAATGGTCAAAATACAATATTAAAGTAAACACAATTGCCCCGGGTTATATGAAAACAGAACTTACGAAACCCTTCTTTGATCAAGGTGGAGCAATGATTGAAGACTGGATGGGATTCACACCTATGGGCAGACCAGGCACACCAAATGAACTCGGTGGTATCGTTGTATATCTTGCATCTGATGCATCTTCATTTGCACAAGGTAGTGTCTTCACAATTGATGGTGGTTACACAGCACTATAAACATTAATAACATATAATGGTCTAGTTTCAATAATATATTAAATTAAAAAACACTTTTGCTCAATGCACATACAATATGTCGACATGAACAAAAGTGTTTTTTTATATTCATTAGTACAAAAATGATTAAACTGCATTGTGCAATTCAATCATTTCATATGTGTCACCTTGAGTGTCTTTCACTTACTTTTCTTCTTAGCTAATTTTTCTTTCAGTTTGCGATCTTGTTCTTCTTTACGTCGTTTACGTTCCTCATTGCGTTTTCTAAGGCGCTCTTCCTCTTCAGGATCTCTAGGTTTTTGCAACTGTTTTTCAATTTTTTCCATAAGCTCATCTTCAGTTAAGGCTGCTAATGGGCGATTATTAACAAATGCAAAAGTTTTACGTCGACCAGGACCACAATACGATTGACAACCTATTTCTATTTCTGCATGAGGATCTAATTTTGTCAGTTTTTTCTGTAAAGATTTACAATTAACGCCCTGACAATCATCGCAGATTAAAAATTTATTTTGCAAAATCAATCCCCTCATCTTTCCAAACGTGAATGATTCACTCATTTTACTGATAAATTATGTGAAATATGCGCTCAATTTCCTATCAAAGCCACATCAATATATTTATAACGATAAATTACAACTCTAATTATTTTACTCTATTTTAAATTTTTTTCAAGTTATGCCCATTAGATCTAAAAGTTGTGTATGAAAACATAGCATTTAACGTTCATGATACTACTTTTTTCTATATACTTTTCTGTCTGATTTTTATAATTCAATCAAAAATCGGCTGGACAAATCAATTGTCACAGCCGTGTCGCTTCTCAATTTATTATTACGATAGTATAACTTATATATGAGTTTCAACTCAACTAAAGCATTATCCCTGCTCATCCTTGCTAGGATTAGACAACACAACATTTAAAAATTATTTTTCCTAAGCTTATTGTCCATGATAGATACTAAACTCTAACGGTTTCACTTCATTTTCTAGCCATTCTTTATAAATTGATTGTTTATCAACTTCATTATTAATGATTGTGATACCACAGTCACCGCCACCAGCGCCTGATGTTTTAGCAGCACCACCATATTTTTCAGCTACAGAGCATAACACTTTCAAATGTGCAGTTTCAATATCAATCGTAGCCTCATTATCCATGGATTGAATAATTTCACGATTCATCCGGATCATTTGCTGTACACCTTTGATATGATTCGTTTTAAAGGCATGAATTAATTTTTCTACGCAAGCATGTGAACGTTCTAAAAATTTCCCGTAAAATGTAGGGTCAGATTTCAAACGTTTCACTTCACTCACTAAGTGATGTGAAGACGCAGGCGATCCTGTCCAACCAATTAAGACTTCCATATTTTCTGGTGGTTGTAGTGGCTCAATATGTAAACCTGGCCAGTTTTTATTTAGTACTTCGTTGACAGAGGTATCTTCAATTTGTTGTGAAACCCACTCATGATCAAATGTACTATAAGCAAGCCACCCTGTGTATACACTAACTGCGATATCTCCACAAGAACTCAAACTTTGCAATTTCATATTTGCAATCACTGCAAGTTTATAAATATAAAGATTTGATAAATGCATCTCATAAAATTCATTTAAAGCTTTTACTACAGATACAAGTACCGCTGCACTTGAGCCTAAACCGTATTTATGACCATTTGCATCATCTAAATTACTATCTATCGTTAAATTAAAATGCTTTAGGTCAATGTGATTACTACTCACAAATTGCTCAAAAACTTCTATAGCTGTGATGACGTATTTTAATTGCTTTGCTGCATATAAATCAGATACGACTATCTTATCTTCTTCTCTTTGAAATGTAACTGGCTCATGATGTAACGTTTTTGAGTGGATTGTACCTTCTGAAGCATTAGAGTCTTCAATCGAAGCCGTTACAAATCTATTAACAGCTATTAACACAGATTTATACCCAGGTTCAGTAACAGCATATTCACCTGCAATATAAAGCTTACCTGGCGCTTTTACTTGAATCATGTTATCTCTTCCTTACTCAATAATTTCAACACCTGTACGTGTAATGTCACTTGCAATAATTTGATCATCATTAAATGATTTTTTTAGTGCATCAATGACTGCCTGTTGATTTTTCTTTTCTACTAAAATTTTAACGTTGGGTCCTGCATCCATTGTAAAATAACAAGGGTAACCAGCTTCGCGACATTGATGTACAATATCCATAGCTAAATAACTATCTTCTACCATATATGTAAAAGGAGGTTGTGAACCTAAATTTGTTGCATGCATCCTCAAGCCATTCTCTTCAATAACTTCTCCTAAATACTTAAAATCTTTGTCTTTAATCGCACGCTTAACTGACGCTATGTCTTCATCTACATGATCTAACCAGTATTGGTAAAAACGAGATGTATCACGCGTATGTGACATACCGGCACGACTAGAAACTTTTTTTGTTTGATTATTGATCACGACAAATATCATTGACAAATCATCTTCCCAGTGATCTGCATCAATCGGGAAACTATATGATGATGCATCATCATGACCTTTTTCCCACTCTACAAAACCGCCATAGATACTTCTAGAAGCTGATCCTGATCCTCTTCGAGCAAGTCTAGATAATGCTTTACCCGTTAATCCAAGTTTTAAAGCTTCATTACATGCTGCTGCTAATGCGGCATAAGCACTTGCTGATGAGGCTAAACCTGCAGCTGTTGGTACGAAATTATCACTTTCGATATGCGCATACATAGATGTTTTACCCAGTTCTCTAACAATATCCATAAAACGACGAATTTTAGTTGCTTCAGCATCATCTACTGTTTGTCCATTTAAAATCAATAAATCTTTAGTATATTGTTCAGAAAAAGTTACTTTAGTCTCTGTATAAAATCGATCTAATGTTACCGACAAGCTATTATTCATTGGAATAATATAGGCTTCATCAGCTTTCCCCCAATATTTAATCAGTGCAATATTTGTATGTGCACGTGCTTTGCCACTACTAACCACCTTACTAACCTCCTAAATATTCAATCCATGTATGATGTGCACCTAACGATTGTGCACTTTCCACAATTTTTTCAGCCGTTTCTAAAGTAGAAGCTAGAACAATCATACTACCGCCTCTACCTCCTCCAGTTAATTTACCAGCTATCGCACCTTGCTCTTTACTAACCTCTAACAATTGCTCAATTTTTTCATGACTAACAGTGAGTGTTCTTAAATTCTCTTGACACAAATTAAAGACCGTAGCAAGTTGTTCAAAGTTATGGTGTTCGATAGAATCTCGCGCTTCATGTACCAATTTGCCGATATGTTCGACAAAGCTAAGGTATCCACTATCCGCTTTACATAAATTATGTACGTCTTCTACTGCTTGTTTTGTTGAACCACGAATACCAGTGTCTATCACAACCATATACCCATTTAAATCTAAAGGCTTTAATGTAGTAACCTTTCCTTTTTGAAACCAAACTGGCTTGTTAGATACTATGGTTTGTGTATCTATCCCACTGGGTTTGCCATGCGCAATACGTTCTGCCCAATTCGCTTCTTCTATCAAAATCGCATCTGTTAAGGGTTTATTTATATAATCGAAACTCGCACGTACAAATGCGACTGCCATTGCAGCACTTGATCCTAGGCCTCTTGATGGTGGTAAGTTCGTATCTATAGAAACTTTGATGGGTGTTGCAATATCATATTTATCAATAAACCTCGTTATTACTGATTTTAAGTGTTCAGGTGCGTAAACCAATTCACCATCATACACTTCACTTTTAATATAGGAAGACTCTGATGCATTTAAAGACTCAATTAATGCACTCACTCTCCCTGTCGTAAATGGAATCGCAATTGCAGGCTCTCCAAATGTCACCGCGTGCTCACCTATTAAAATCACCTTGCCATTCGCTTCCCCATAACCTTGTTGTGCCATATTTTCAATCACCTTTAGTATTTTCTTTAAATTTAAATAATATATGCTTTGCACCGCGATTTTTATTAATCTCAATTTCATTCCTAGTTATCTTAACATTTCCCGGGAAATTTTGTGTTTAATAGCATTTCGCTATAGTATTCATGCTTTTCATTTTTAATCAAGCAACCATTACGTGCATTTTTACACAACTCAATCGATTTTCACACAAATCAAAGTATATTATCTCACAAATTTCATATATTGGCATACGTCTCGAGACATAGTTTTTTAATTTGTATCAAAATTGAACGAAATGAGCAAAAAGTTAATACCTGCTACTAATTATAAACAATACTTATTTATTATAAAACGCGATGACCTATTATTCAAAAACTTCACTTTATTTTATTAATTTATTTTTGATTTTTAACGTATACTTTCACTATATTACTTATTTAATTACTATAATTCAACAAATTATAGTCATCTTTCCATTATGCAATTATAAATAAAAAGACTAAAAACGAATACATTATATTGTATCGTTTCTAGTCTTTGTCTCATTCGTCCATTTTTTGATTAACTTTAGCATTTCGTTCAATCATCTTGTCAAAATAACCTTCATATCGTTGCCACTCATCATCCGTAATGTCTTCCATCGTCAAATTGGCGCCTAAATCTTTTAACGCATATAGTAACTGGAACATCACATCTTGAACTGTTAATGTTCTGCCTAATAATTGCGATAAAGATGCCATGCATTGAGGGTCAATATCTGGGTATTCAAATTTAGTACGCTCGCCTTGTAATGCGCGTTCATAAAATGCTTTCATCAATGCAGCGCGTTCACTGCCATCGCCTTCTACGCATAGATATACTTGGACAGCTATGCCACCTCGAACACGTCTTTGCGAAATACCGGCAAATTTCTTTCCATTTATACTTAAATCAAATTTACCTGGACAATATGATTGTTCAATCTCATAGGTCTCAATTTCAACATCATCATCTTCAAACATTTTCGACACTAATAAGTACATGACTGAAAATGCTTCATCAATCGTAATATCATGCTTGCCTTTAAAAATAAGTGAAATATTGAGTACACCTTGGTCTAATACAACACCTAGACCACCTGAGTTTCTCACAATCGCATTATACCCTCGTTCTTCAGTTAAATAGCGAATACCATCTTGCAAGTGCGGTAATCTTGAATCATGGATACCTAAAATAATTGTATGTTGATGTATCCAAGTACGTACCACACTGCTTGATAAATCTTTGCCTACACTTTCTGACAAAGTATCGTCAAATGCAAATGACTGCATCGGTGCTAAACCAGAAGAATGATCTACATAACGCCAAGTGGCACTATTAAAGTACTTACTTGCTAAATCCATTATTGTAATGTTTGTGCAGCAGTGATGATTGATAAATTATACACGTCTTCTATTGAACAACCACGAGATAAATCATTTACTGGTGAATTAAGACCTTGTAATACCGGGCCTACCGCATCATAACCACCAAGGCGTTGTGCGATTTTATATCCAATATTACCCGCTTCTAAACTTGGGAAAATAAATACATTTGCATCGCCTTGAATTTGTGCATCCGGTGCCTTTTTCTTAGCAACTTCAGGTACAATTGCTGCATCAAATTGGAATTCTCCATCAATAACCACATCTTTAAGTTGATCAGTTTCAACCTTTTCTTGTGCTAACGCTACCGCATTGGAAACTTTTTCAACATCATCCGATTTTGCAGAACCTTTTGTTGAAAAACTTAACATTGCTACACGTGGAGACATGCCAAAACTTTGAGCAGATTTTGCACTTTCTACCGCAATTTCCGCTAAATCTTGTGCTTCTAATGTAGGATTAATCGCACAATCACCAAAGATATATTGTTCTTCACCTTTGATCATAAAGAATATACCTGATGTTTTAGTTACACCTGGTTTTGTTTTTATAATTTGTAGGGCTGGACGAACGGTATCACCTGTAGAGTGCGCAGCACCACTTACTAAACCTTCAGCTTTACCAGTATATACTAGCATCGTACCAAAGTAATTTACGTCTTTTAACATTTCTTGAGCTTGGGCTTCAGTTGCTTTCCCTTTACGACGTTCAACAAAAGCTGTCACTAACTCTTGTTTCAAATCACTCGTTTCAGGATCGATAATTTCTAAGTTTGAAATATCTAAACCTTTGTCTTTAGCTAACGCATTAACATTTGCTTCATTACCTAATAAAACTGGTGTTACATAATCTGTACTTTGTAATTGTGTTGCCGCAGTTAATACGCGTTCATCTTCTCCTTCAGGTAAAACAATTTTCACATTTTTTCCTGACAATTTCTCTTGTAATACATCTAATAAAGACATATGGGCCTCCTCAAATTTTTAATACTATTATTTTTTCCATTACTATTATACGTCATTTTTTTATAGAATTCCATGTCACCAATTTGTAATCATTTACTTATGTTTTACAGTTACCTTTATGATAGAATTTTCAGTGTAGATATAGAATTATTTATAAAGGAGCGATTCAATATGCCACAAGCGCCAGAAACTTTAGATGGTTGGTATAGTTTACATTTATTATATGCTATAGATTGGGCTAGTTTACGTCTAGTTCCAGAAAATGAACGTCAAACGTTAGTTGAAGAGTTGCAATCATTTTTAGATAAACACAAAGAAGCACGTACGAACCATGTCGGCGATCACGCATTTTATAATATTACTGGTCAAAAAGCAGATATTCTTTTATGGGCATTACGTCCTGAATTAAAAGATTTAAATGCTTTTGAAAATGAATTTAACAAATTGAAAATCACTGACTTTTTAATTCCGACATACTCATATGTTTCGATTATTGAACTCGGCAATTATTTAGCAGGAAAATCTGACGAAGATCCATACGAAAATCCACATATCAAACCAAGATTATATCCAGAATTACCTCAATCCGAATATATTTGTTTCTATCCTATGGACAAACGTCGTAATGAAACTTATAACTGGTATATGTTGCCATTAGAAGAAAGACAAGAACTAATGTACAATCACGGTAAAATCGGTCGTCAATATGCTGGTAAAATCAAACAATTTATCACAGGCTCTATGGGCTTTGATGATTTCGAATGGGGTGTCACGCTATTTGCAGATGACCCACTTCAATTTAAAAAAATTGTTTCTGAAATGAGATTTGACGAAACGACGGCACGTTACGGTGATTTCGGCAGTTTCTATGTGGGTAACATTATCACCAAAGATAGTTTACCAACGCTTTTTGAAATATAATTTATCACTATATTTTAACTAATGTTATTTTTAATACAAATTACAATCTTTCTTGTTTTAGAGTATAACTTTATTTTTTATAAACTATGATCAACCCCTTCATTTAATAATGGAGGGGCTTTTATATATCATTTTTTTGCATTCATATATAACTACAATTACGTCTCAAACGTACATATTTTAGGCGCACTGCCATTATATTTTGCCCTTTTAGGTACAATTACAATAAATCATTCAATACCTATGTTTGAATTTGACTACTAAATCTCAAAAGATAGCTATTGTCATAAGTTACATGTATTAGTCGCTCTTGCTTTCTACTTCGTTTGATTCGGTTCGCATGCATAAGTTGCTCTTGCTTTCTACTTCGTTTGATTCGGTTCGCATGCTCCTCGCATGCATAAGTCGCTCTAACTTTCTACTTCGTAGAAAGTAGAGCGACTAAAAAAAGGCACACTTGAAATAAAACAAGTGTGCCTGTCTGAATGTAGTGTGTTTGGGAGAACTTTAATCACTACTTAATTTAAGGGTCAACTGTTAAATATTGTCGCTACTCAATATTTTGTAACAGTCAACTAATACTATTTTAACCTATTTGAAATATTTGAAACATATTTGCATTACTAAAGTTGTATAAAACTCATTTTTTTAAAACACAATATGTGTCTTTTTAGCCAACATATCATTTGAATAAAGTGTTACAATAAAAAATATTAACTTACTTATATATCCCATGAAAATACAGTTACGAATAGTTTAGTTAAATAAAATATAATTGGTGATTAAATGACAAGACATGTTCAATACTCAGAAAATTATGAAGAAAAAATAGCAAAAGATGTCATAATCCTCGCTGGCAGAATCTTACTTGAGTCTGGGGCAGAAGGTTCGCGTGTAGAAGATACAATGACGCGTATTGCTTTCACGTTAGGTTATACAGAAAGTAATAGTTTTGTTACAAATACAGTCATTAATTTTATGTTACATAATGAATCTTATCCAAGAATTTATAGAATACGAACTAGAGACACCAATCTACATCGTATATCAAGAACCAATCGCGTTTCTAGACAACTTTCCGAGGGGACACTATCAGTTGAAGATGCATATCAAGAATTACAAAAAATATATCATGAACAGAGCATTAATCATGATTTGTTTTTTAAATTTATTGCCGCTGCGATTATCTCAATCAGTTTTCTATATTTACAAGGTGGTTATTTAGTGGATGTATTCACTGCACTCGTTGCAGGTGCTTTAGGGTATCTAGTTGTAGAACTTTTGAATAGAAATTTACACACTAAATTCATTCCAGAATTTATGGGGGCTCTCGTTATTGGAGCAGTGGCAGTGTTTGGAAATGCCATCATACAAGGTGGCTCTATTTCAACAATTATTATATCAGCTGTGATGCCAATCGTACCTGGTGTTTTAATTACAAATGCAATTCAAGATTTATTTAGCGGGCATATGTTAATGTTTACTACTAAATCATTAGAAGCCCTAGTAACTGCCTTTGGTATTGGTGCAGGTGTCGGTACAATACTTATTATTTCTTAGGAGCAATGCTTATGTTTTGGATTTTAAATTTAATATTTAGTTATACCGCTTCACTCTTCTTCGGTATTATATTTGATGTTCCAAAATATTTATATAATGCTGTTGGAATTGTTGGTGCATGTGGTTGGATGGTTTATACATTGTTTTATGATGGTCTCGAACTTCATACAATTTATTCAAGCTTCTTTGGAAGTCTAGCATTGGGTTTACTTAGTCATGTAATGGCTCGCTATAAAAAAGAACCAGTGATTCTATTTATGGTACCAGGTATTATACCATTGGTGCCTGGAGGATTAGCCTTTGACGCTACTAAAAATCTTATTTTGTTAGACTTTAGTAAAGCTATTAACACGATGCTAGAAGTAACGCTAATTGCCGGCGCAATCGCTTTAGGCTTATTATTTGCTGATCAAATATCTAAACTCATCGTTTCTGGCACAAAATTTAGCAAAAAACACATATGAGCATTGAACATAAAAAATCTGAGGATCTTTAAAGTCCTCAGATTTTTTATATTAGACATCATTATTTGATTTTAAAAACTCCTATCAATATGAACTTAAAGTCCACTGCTATTGATAGGAGTCGTTTCATATTCAAAATTTTTCAGAAAATCCGTTTCCAATGATTTATATGTTTATTTCATAAATAATCAATGATTAACTTCTATTTATGTGTTTGGTTCGTCACTTTATTCTCATTAATCAGATTCACTACTTCATCTTCAGAACGATTTAATATCAATTTACTTAGTTTATCATTATCCATTTGTTTTAATTTAGGATAACGAATTACGAAAAAGATTAATCCTATAATTAACCAACCAAATAATGCAATATAAGATGGCATTGATAGTCCAGCTGGTGAAACAGGAATTAATAATAGTAATAAGAAAACAAATGATACTACTGTACCTATAATCGCAAATGTCTTATATACAGGACCATAAGTGTTACTTGTTTTGTCATAGCTAAATAAACGCGCTGCTGATAAACATGTAATAAAGTAAGCGATTGAAACACCTGTAGATGACATATCAACGATCCATGTCAATGCTGTACGACCTAACCAAGGTGCAATCAATGTGATAGCTACAAGGAATATGATTGCGACATATGGTGTTTTATATTTATTATGCAGTTTACTAAATACTGAAGGCATAATACCTGAACGTCCCATTGAGAATAATAGACGACTTGAACTCATTAAAAATCCATTTAAACCAGTAAAAATACCCATGATAATAGCAATCGCTAAAATTGCTAAACCTATATAGCCGAATGCACCACTCGTGACGGCACCTGTTAACCATAATTGCCCGTTCAAACTCGTTTCTGAGCTACTTAGCCAGCCTGTATATAAAATCATTAACACATATGTGAATGCTGCTGCTAACAAACTATACACAATCAGTTTAAACGTTTTATTTGGAGAAAAATCAAATTCTTCGGCAGTTTGTGGGATATTATCAAAACCTACATAAGCCCACGGTGCTACTGCAACTATCATTACAATTGATGTAAGCCAGCCTTTTTCTTTGTTCGCTAATGGTTGTAAATTTTCCAATGAAAAATTATTACCAAAGAACGAGCCGAAAAATAGCAGTAAGATTGTAATGACCATTGCCACACAGAAATAAAATTGTAGTGAGCCTGAAACACTCGTGCCCTTAATCGCAATAAACATAAATACAATCAATAACAATGATGCAATTAATATTTCGGTAATATAAACATCCCATCCTGCGATGGTATATAATTTACCTGTTTCTAAAACATCAGGTAATAAAAATTTAATTAATAAACTGAATGCAGTTGCGTTTAAGGCTACTACACAAATATAACCAAAAGTTAAAAACCAAGATGAGAAAAAACTTACGTATCTACCAAAACCTAAAAAGCTAAACGCAAAAGCCCCACCAGAAACTGGGAAGCGTTCAACAAGTGCGCCGTAGCTTACCGCAATTAAAATCATTAATAATGCGCCAATGACAATACCTATAGCTGCTGGAATAGGTCCAGATTGACCAATCCAATCACCAGGTAAAATAAATGCACCCCAGCCGATACATGAACCATAGGCAATTGCCCAAACAAATTTCTCAGATAAGTTTTGTTTTAAATCTCCTCTATCTACTTTCCTATCATTTTTTCCCATAAATAAAATTCACCTCATGGGATGTATTATACCCCTAAGATGAATTCTATAACAATTATAAATTTATAATTTAATCGTACCAATCACTAACATTAACCAACCTATAATAAATAAAATACCTCCAATTGGTGTAATTGCTCCAAGTATACGAATTTGAGTTAATGCTAAAATATATAGCGAACCACTGAAAAATACAATACCTAAGAATAATAGCCATCCTGCCCAATTCACATTAATTGACGTTGTACCACTTATAATTCCAATTAATAGTAAACCAAGGCCGTGATACATTTGATAAGTAGTTGCTTTTTCCCATACGGATAAATATTTATCCGATAACTTACCTTCCAAACCATGCGCGCCAAATGCACCAGTACCAACAGCCATTAAAGCATTTAAAGCACCGAGAATAATAAATAATTTCATAAAAATTAACCTCTCTTTCTTGAATTAAAAATCAAATATTGAATCTCCATTACCAATTTCATCATCTGTTACCAATTTATTAGCATTTAGTGAAGTATTAGCATTTGCAAATTTTGTCGATGAGGCAGGTACTTTTCCGCCCATTGCTTGAATTTCTTCTGCTGAGATGCCTTGCTTCTTACTTGCAGCAGTTTGTTCTACATTTCGAGATGATTTGAATGAATCAGACACTGAATACGTATTATCTTTAAAATGATGTTTGTTATTTGAACTATTTACGAGTGATGTTAGTGTATGAATGGCATAGATATGCTTTTCAAATTCTGCATCATTTTTAGCTTCATCTGCTTGAACTAATTCTTGCTCAATAAGTTGAATAATTTTCTCTTTTTCCATTTATTTTACAACCCACTTTCACACCAGTTTATAGGTTCAATACCATTTTTTTGTAAATATGCATTTGTTAATGAATACGGTTTTGAACCGAAAAATCCGCGATATGCAGATAATGGGCTTGGATGTGGTGATTTAATAATATGATGTTTCGCTGTGTCAATCAGTTTTATTTTTTGTTGTGCAGGCTTACCCCACAATATAAACACAACATTACTCAAATTTTCTGAAACTGTTTTAATGACTTCATCCGTAAAAGTTTCCCACCCTATATCTCTGTGAGAATGCGCTTCTCCTTGTCGGACTGTCAAAACAGTATTTAATAATAAAACGCCTTCTCTTGCCCAATCTTGTAAATGTGGTGATTTTCTTACACAACCGATATCGTCTTCAAGTTCTTTATACATGTTTCTTAATGAAGGCGGAAATTTAGCATTCGGTTGCACAGAAAATGCTAAACCATGTGCTTGATTTGGTCCGTGATAAGGATCTTGACCTAAGATAACAACTTTCACTTTTTCAAAAGGCGTTAAATCAAAAGCCTGATAAATATTTTCCCTATCTGGATATACTATCTTTGTCGTATATTCATTTTCTAAAAAATTATGCATTTCAGTAAAATCATGTTCTGTAGTAATTTTATGAAAAACATCCGACCACTCCATATCGCTCACCTCGATTAATATAGTAACATAAAGCACTACTTATTCGCTCGTGAGATTAGTAGTACTCACTTTATCATAAACACAATTAAAATGAATATATTTTATTTCATTTTAATATGTATCAGTAATAGAATCAAAAGGATATACTAATTTATTCATCATTGTAACCTTATTACATTGTAAACGTCATGATTTAGAATAGTCGACAAACGTGGTATGATATATATAAAAGCATATTTAGGAGTGAAAATTAATGGCATTGAAAAAAACTTTAACCATTGCTGGTTCAGATACAAGTGCTGGCGCAGGCATGCAAGCAGATTTAAAAACATTCCAAGAGTTAGGAACATACGGTATTGTTGCATTAACATCAATTGTAACAATGGATAAAGAATCTTGGTCTCATGATGTTACGCCAATTCCATTCGATGTTTTTGAAAAACAATTAGAAACAGCTATATCAATCGGTCCGGATGCAGTGAAGACGGGCATGCTAGGGACACAAGAAATTATCAAACGTGCCGGCGAAGCATATGTTGAATCTGGTGCGAACTACTTTGTAGTAGATCCAGTTATGGTATGCAAAGGAGAAAATGAAGTTTTAAATCCTGGCAATACTGATGCAATGATTGAATATTTGTTACCAAAAGCTACAGTCGTAACACCGAATTTATTCGAAGCTGGTCAACTTGCAAACCTCGGCACTTTAAAATCAATAGACGATATGAAAAAAGCTGCTGATATCATTCATCAACAAGGTGCACAACACGTTATAATTAAAGGTGGTAAAGCGTTAGATCAAGATAAATCTTATGACTTATACTATGATGGGGAAAACTACTATCAACTAACTACTGATATGTTCCAACAAAGTTATAATCACGGCGCTGGTTGTACATTTGCCGCAGCAACTACTGCATATTTAGCAAATGGCAAATCTCCAAAAGAAGCCGTCATCGCTGCTAAAGCATTTGTTGCATCTGCAATTAAAAACGGTTGGAAAATGAACGACTTCGTCGGTCCTGTTGACCACGGTGCCTATAATCGTATAGAACACATCGATGTCGTAGTTACAGAAGTTTAATCAAATATAAACTAAGCGCACGTCCATTTCTGATGATGAACGTGCGCCTTTTTAAGTTAATTTACTCATTTATGTTTTTATTTAACCACCGTATCCGCCATACCCAATATTCACTTCATTGACTTGACCATCTTTCATTTCAAAGAAAACGGTTGGGCCATTATTTTGAGATTGATATGCGTATACACCTGTACCTTTAGGCTGTTTATCTGGTGTTTTAATCTTACTTAAATCTTTTCCATAAGCATCTTTGACTTGCTCATAAGTTAAGTTCCCTTTTATAGAAAAATTAACGTTACTTGCTATATTATCATCTTTTGAATAGTCTGAGAAAGTTTGGTCATATTTCTGAGTTGTCTTGCCACCCTCTACTGTTCTTGCACTTACATTCACGCCATTAAAAGTAACCTTGCCATATTTGATTCCATTTTTAAATTGTTCATTTAATAAAAAGCTAGGGTCGTTACCAGCATTTCCTTCATATTGATAATAAGGTGTTGTTGCTGCTTGTGCTTCGCTATGTGATACGCCTTCATCAGAAACGCTTATGCCTAATGTAGTTCCAAATACAATGCTTCCAGCTACAAAAGTCTTTGCAATCTTATTCATTCTGTATCACTCCATTTAAAATTTTGGAATCGCATTACGATTCGATTACAATATTACATAAATGTTTCAAAAAGTGCAAATATAAACCAAATACACAATATATTATTTTTGTTTTTTAATAGCATAAACATTTAAGTGATAGTATTAATACAACAAAAATTAAAATAAAGTATTTTATGATTATACGACGTTCGACTGATAAAAAGTTGATACTGTAGACTCATGTATTTCGCATACATATCTATTATTATAATAAGTGTAGAGAGACAAGGAGGTATGACATCATGATTATCTACGAACAATCTTTTGAGAATGGTAACCCTATCTATGAAATTATCACCAAGACGTTCAAAACGATTTCTGTTAAATGCGATGAAAATTTCAGCAAGAATGAATTATATACGTTACTCTCTCTACTTGAAAGTGATGTTGATAACTTAAATGTAAGTTATTAGCTACACTTCAATACATCGATGAAAAAACAGAAGCGTAAGTTCCAAGACTAAAATTAGAAGAAACAGAACAAAGAATTCCCCTTTAGAAATATGCGCCATGTATATGTAACTGTCCCATTATATATACATGGTATAACACATCCCTTATAAACACTCACCCTAAGTGGTACATAGTTAGGCAAAGATTGTCCCCTTTGTTTGCTTGGAGAGCACACTCGAAGCGATCCTAACTTATGTACCACTTTACTTATTTATATAAAACTTTAAATTCCTCACACACTACAATAGTAGATTCGTTAAATGCCAATCCTAGAGATGCATAGTAAGGTTTAAAGAAATCAATATGTGCTTTACGCCAGTAAACTAGTGACTTATCGCCTTCACCTTCTAAATAAGCGTGATGTTCAGAGACAGCATTAAAAGTTGTTTGATATACATGTGTTGTTTCAATCACACATTGTGGTTCCCCTTTTTTATTTAAAATCACGCTCACATCTCCCACTTGAGGTAGTGGTTCACAATCAACTTGATAAGTTTCGTAACCACTTGTCGTAGCCGTTTTTTCACCTTGTTTTACTAATTCTGCTAATGTATCCTCATCTACACCAAATGACCACGCTTCATATGTTTTGCCCTTATAAGATGGAAATAATTGTACAAATTTCTCCCAATATTGTTCTACTGTCATCATTTTTCCTCCAAACTATGTATGTCCTTTTTCTTCTTAAACATAACATAAATAAATGATATAACCATTGCTATCCTATGTTATTCTACTACCAAAATGAGGCAATACACTAAACTATAAATATCTAGACTATTGCAAGAAATCTATTCTTTCTTGCAATAATAGTGAAATTCACTAAAAAAATAGGTACTCACTTCCTAACTCTAAAAGGAAATGAATAACCTATTTTTAAATTTCTACTATTCCGTTTTAGTATCGATAGCTAGCATACTATTTTCTTAATAGTCGTTTGTAATGTCATTCGACTTATACGCGTTTATCGTCTGCCCACCATAAAGCTTTCTCAGGATTTTTCGTATAATATTCATATTCTTCATCACTTTGAACATTTGGATATGAACCTTTAAGCGATTTACCTGCTGTGCTGACATGTAACAATGAAATAACGATAATCCCTATAACACTCATTGCCGCTAAGTAATAAGCTGGTGAAAGTGGATCGCCTGTTTTCGCAACCAATGAAGAAGCAATTAACGGGGTTGTTCCACCAAATAATGAGACTGACACATTAAATGTTACCGCCAATGTTCGATAACGGATATGCGTATAAAACATCGTTGGTAATGAACCTGGCATCGTTGCTTCATAAGTAGACAAGAAAAATCCTAACGTAAATATACCTACAATTATTAAAACCAACGAACCTGATTGGAATAACGCAAATGCCACAGTACTAAAGATAGCTGTGCCACATAGCCCGATTAAAAAGACTTTTTTCTCTCCGATGCGATCTGCAACTCTACCAAACATTAATGCCAATGGAATCATTACTGCCATGACAACCGTGATAAGTACAGAAACCGTTGTGCTATCTAATTTAATTATTTGTTGTAAATAAGATGGCATATATGAAGTTACCATATAATTAGTACAATTAAAGAATGCTACAGCTACAAAACATACAATAATATCTTTGTAGTAATATCGAACAATTGTGAAAAATCCGATGTTATCTCGTTTAGGTTGTGTAGCTATTTCATTTTCAAATACTGGAGATTCCTCTAATTTTCTTCTTAAATAAAAACCAAATATACCTAAAAATAGACCCAAAATAAATGGTATTCTCCATCCCCATGTAGCCATTTGTTCCTCATTTAAAAAGAAAAATAGTAAGCCACTGATTACTGATGCGGCGATATAACCTGATAATGTACCAATTTCCAAACCTGAACCTAGACCATTTCTAGATTTATCTGGTGAGGATTCAGCAACATAAACCATCGCACCTGCATACTCTCCACCAGTTGAAAACCCTTGAAGCACTCTACCTAATAATAGTAAAATTGGCGCCCATACACCTATTTGATCATATGTAGGTAATAAACCAATTAACAAAGTTGAAAATGCCATCATGATAATGGTTGTCGTTAAAACGACTTTCCTACCAAATTTATCACCAATAATACCAAAAATAATGCCACCTACTGGTCTTAATAAAAATGCAATTGCAAATGTGGCAAATGTAAATATCGTTTTTAACTGGTCATTTTCTACCGAACTAAAAAAGTTTTGCCCCAATATAACTGCTAGGTAAGAATATAACCCGAAATCGAACCATTCCATCGCATTACCAATACCGGTTGCAAATACAGTTTTTTTCGCAGTTCTAGGATTCACCTTATTAATATTACTTTTATCAAAATCTTGTTCATAATCCACGATTTAAGTCACTCCCTTAACATGTTTACTTATTATACTGAGTTCGGAGTGTATGTCAAACTGTTTCAAATTTTTTAAATTCCGTTTTTTAATTTTTATACAAAAATTGTAGTTGTTTTTAAATATGGAAAAATTTATTTTATTTTTAAGTTTGTTATCTAGTTAAGGACAATTTTCAATGATTACTTATTTATTTTTTTCAAAATAGTAACTTTAACTTTATCATAATTATTTTTCACGATTAATTTATTATTGCTTTCAAAATCAAAATGAAGAAATTCATATGTATCAACTGGTTCAACATAATTAATTTTATAATTTTTCCAATTCAATTCATTGTATATCAATGCAATTTGCACAATCATTTGTCCTGGTACAATATGTTGATGCAAAGGATTCTCATCTTTGACAAGTCTCAAATATCGTTCTACATCGTTAGGTAATATCTGTATCATTTTTCACCTTCTCTAAAAACGTTTGCTTAATATATATACATTTAGTCAGATTTTTATTTATTTTCATTTCAAAGCTATATTTGATAAATTGACGAATCTTTTTTTGTTCGATTAATGTTAATTGCACTTGATATATGACATCAATTGCTAAGGGATGATATTGTTCAATTTCTGTTGATTTTAATAGTAACTTACTAGAAATAAACGGTTTGAACAATTCAAATTCGGGCCACAGGCTTGCACAATAAAGTGGCGAAACATCAACGCTATTCGTTTGTGCAAACAATTGATTATAAGCTTCTACATCTTTTTTTGGGAATATCATTTCTCGTTGTTCATGACCATCTTTCAAATAATGTGGCATTGCCCATACCTCCTCCAATACCCATAGTTGCAATTGTCCTATGTTTATGTTCCATATAGAATAGCCGTGTAACAAGTGCAGCACCACTTGCGCCATAAGGATGTCCAGTAGCTATCGCGCCACCATAAATATTTAATTTTTCAGCTGGTACGTTTAAAGCTTGTTGGCTTGCTAACACTTGTGATGCAAAAGCTTCATTTAATTCTATAGCATCGATATCATTTAAAGACAATTGCTGTTTTGCTAATAGTTTTTCTATAGCAGGCACAGGACCAATACCAAGTATATTTGGGTCTACACCTATAGTTACTTGGTCAATGAATGATAATCCACTGTGTATGCCATATGCTTTAGCAAGTGTTTTTTCCATGACAAGTAGTAGTACGGCACCGTCATTTTTCATACAACAGTTGCCAGCAGTAATGCTCCCGTTTGGTAATAATGGCTTTAATCGATTTAACGTTTGTTGCGTTAATTTAGGTTTAATACTTTCATCTTGTTGAAATGTTTCTCCTTTAATCATCAGTGGTGTTATCTCTTGAGTAATCTTACGATGGTTATATGCATCAAGCGTTTTTTGATGACTGTGCCATGCGAATTCATCTTGTTCAAATCTTGATATACCATATCTTTCTGCAACATTTTCAGCTGCTTGTATCATAGATGGATCTTGGCCTTGAGGTGCAAATGATGCTCTTTCATAAAATTCTGGTAAATGTGTGTCATATACAGATTGTGGCCGCTTAATCTTCCAGGGTGCTCTGCTTGTACTTTCCACGCCACCTGCAATGTATATTGACCCTGCACCTGCTTGTATCATGCGACAGGCTTGATTTACAGCCTCTAATCCCGAACCACATTGGCGATCAACCGTCACACCTGGCACTTGTTGATTTAATCCAGCTTCTAAAAGTGCCTTTCGCGCAATATTACCTCCATTTCCGATAACATTACCTAAAATCACGTCATCTATATTATTAACAATTGCAGGGAAGTTATTTTTCAAATAATTGAATAGTGGCTGTAATAATAATTCAGGTTCTAAATGTCTCAATTTCCCACCATACTTCCCAAATGCTGTACGTTTCGCTGCTATAATTACCGCTTCATTCATTTATAATTCTCCTTTTAAATAGCATTGTTTCATACGTTCGCGCGCAATCTTTCCACTTGAGGTATAGACCATTTGCTTTACTTTAACTAGTTTCGATGGTATTTGGTAACGCGCTACATGATGTTTCATAATTTTTCTAAAATCGTTATAACGAACTGTATGATCACCGGTATATAGTAATACGGCAATTTCTCCAAATTTAGAATGTTTTTCACTGATAACAACTACTTCTTTGAATAAATTAATGGATTTTGCATGCTGTTCAATTTCAAACGGATAAACATTACGTCCACCAATAATCATACGATCATGCTTTCTACCATGTAAAAATAAATGTGCATGCGCGTCACATGATGCAAAATCTCCTGTTTCAATCCAACTATCATCGCTGACATCTTCATCAACATAACCACCAAATGACATATCACTTCTTATCTTTAGTAGGCCTATACCTGATACGTCAGGCTGTTCAATATTCACGTGCACGTTGTGAAACAATTTGCCAACAGATTCTGGTGGTGCACTATTATTGAAGTTATAACTAATAAAGCTAGCTTCTGATGTCCCAAAGAACTCAATTAGATCACTTTTAGGGAAACATTGTTGAATACGTTGACGAATATGTAAGCCAAGTTTATCCCCAGTACTTAAAATATAATGTTTTCCTTCTATTAAAATTTGAGTTGCAACGCAAGCTTGTATCATTGTTGGCACCATAAAACACGCTGTGTTGACTTTTTGGTGTTGGATTGTCTGCATTAAACGCTTGGCTTCAAAATATCGCTGTCCAATAAATGTTCTACCTGTATATAATGCATAAATACATGCATATAACGATAAAGAATGCGACAACGGACCCGGAGCAACAACTGTATTTATCATTCTGTCAAATAATTGATCATTTTTGGAAAAAGACTTAATCCAAGATAACGCTCCCCTATAATATGCTTTAGGTAAGCCTGTCGTTCCAGATGTAAAAGCGATATGTAACAAATCGTCATCGTCCTTGAAATTATCTTTTTGGGTCACATTATGTATACTTAAATCCTCTTCTTCCATAAGATATTGAACACCGTATTTTTCGACTAAATTGAAGGTTTGCACGCTCGACCATCTATCATCAAAAATACATGGTACACACTCACTTTTTAACAATGCTAAATAAATAATCATTGCCTTCTGCGGATGTCGTGTGACCAATCCTACAATGCTATGTTTAGGTATATTAGAAAATAAGTCACTTTTGTTATTTAATTCTTTAATTAATTCATCATATGTTAATGCTTGTTCATCAAAGCGCAAAGCAACTTGATGCGGTTGTTTCTTAGCGTGATTTTCTATTTTTTCTAAAATTTCCAAATGCAACACCCCTTTGTTAACTTTTATACAAAATATATTAACATTTAGGGCATAGAATAATATAATGAAAACATTTGGTGTCCAATGCCATAAAATTCCCAAATTTTTAATTCAAATTGAGTCATTTTGAATCTTGTTTCCTTAAAATACAAAAAATGGCACAATTCGTGGTGAATTATCCCAATTTTAAGCATATAAAGCTATATTTCTAAATCTTTTATTAAGTAAATGATTAAAAAATATTTCTATTTCCATTAACACTATCGTTGGAATTAATATTGATTAACCAAAGCATCTTGTACCATGTTGACTGTTGTTCCCCTGGAAATGATTGAAAATTTTTAATAGTTTTGCCCTTGGATTATGTGAATCATATTATCAAGAAAACATCGCAGGCCAAAATTAATTTGTAAAATTTCTCATAAAAAAAGAGCTAACTATTTGAGGTTAGCTCTTTTCTATGAGGATGAGATTCATCGTTCACGTCCTCAACTAAAAAACGTTTTATTCTAATACACTACTCTAAATTAGCATGATTACTTTGCATCGTTTCTTCATCGACATTAAGTTCGTTCATTAAATCTAGTACTAAACTATCTAAAAAGACTTGCGCTGCTTGTTCAAACAAACTACCTAAGGGTTGTGCAGATCCTTCTGCATCATATTTTGTACCTGCAGGAAGTTCTATAACAGTGTTTGCCGATGCGCCAATTGCCGAATTTGGATTCGTAGATAATAACACAACTTCTGCATCAACAGATTTTGCTTTTTCAACTAATAATCTCAAGTGTTCCGTTGAACCTGAACCTGAAATGACAATAAATAAATCATTTTCAGTAATTGAAGGTGTAGTTGATTCTCCAATAACATAAGCAAATTTTCCAAGTTGATTTAAACGCATAGCAAAACTATTTGCTACAAATCCAGAACGTCCTTTACCTGCTACAAATACATGTTTTGCTTTAGTCACTTGCGATAAAAAAGCTTGTGTTTCACTATCTCTAACATGAGATAACGTATGATCTAACTCGTCTAAAATCAAACGATAATTTGTAATTTCACTCATCTTATCTACCTTCAATCGCATCTCTACATTGTTTTGCTGCTTCAACTGGGTCATCTGCGTTAGCAATGCCGCCACCAACTACAACTAAATCTGGGTCCTCAGCTACCACTTCTTTAATTGTATCTGGTTTAATACCACCAATTACAGCAACTTTAGATTGATTAATCACTGATTTAACTTGTCTTAAGCTTTCTAATGGAGATTCACCTTCTGCTTGTAAATCATAACCAGTATGAACAGCGATATAATCCGCACCTAATTCGTCTAATTCTTTCGCACGTTTTTGTAAATCTTGTACTGCAATCATATCTACAAGTAATTCTTTATTATTTTTATGTGCTTCGTCTACCGCAGCTTTAATAGATGCATCTTCTGCAACACCTAGGATTGTAACTACATCTGCGCCATACTTAACAGCTTGGCTTACCTCATAATCTGCCGCATCCATAATTTTTAAATCTGCAAGTACTTTCACACCATCGATATTATTATCTAAATGTTGAACAGCCGGTAAACCTTCATTAATCACAATAGGTGTACCAATTTCTACAATATCAACATAATCTTTAACTTTATTTGCAAGTTCTGCCGCTTCCTCTTTATTTAATAAATCAATTGCTAGTTGTAATTCCAAAATGATCATCCCTTCTTGATTTAATGATAGGCATGGAAATCATGACCTAACTTACTTTATTTAAAAACTTACGCATAAATGCTTTACCCTTAAAGTAATAATTTAAACTGAGAGATTATAAGCGAGGTGCTGCAGCGTCATCAACGTAAATTTCAACATCAGGATGTGCAAGCAGAATCGTAGCTGGAACCTGTTTATTAACTTCATGCTTAGCTAATTGTTCAATTGCTTCTCTTTTTTTCTCTCCAAATGCTAACAAAATGATTCTTTTCGCTTTTAAAATTGAAGCTAAACCCATGGACACAGCTTGTTTAGGTACTTCACTTTCATTATCAAAATAACGACTATTTGCATTGATTGTACTATCAGTTAAATCCACAACTTGAGTGGTACTATTCATATCAGTCCCTGGTTCATTAAAACCGATATGACCATTTTCACCAATACCTAATATTTGTATATCCATTGGTCCTTTTTGATTGATTAAATCTTCATATCGCTTCGTTTCTTCCATTAAGTTTTCTGCAGCTCCATCAGGAATGTGTATCAAAGATTTCGTAAAATGTGGATAACGATTAAATAAAATATCATTCATATAACGATGATAACTTTGTTCATGCGTCGCCGATAAACCGACATATTCATCTAGATTAAATGTTTCTATTCCAGATACATCTAATTGATTCTTTTGCAGTAAACTAACTAGAAATTCGTAAACTTCTACCATTGTCCCACCTGTAGCTAATCCTAATTTACTATGTGGTTGTTGACTCATTTGTTTAAACAATTCACATGCAACATAAAATGAAGCATATGCACTAGACCCTAAATTTGTGATTTTCATGTTATTGCCCTCCCAAATATATTGAATTTGTCATTAGCTATAAACAAAATGTGAATACACTTCTATTATACGTGCTTTTAATCGTTTTTACAGAAAATCGATATTTGATAAATTGTAATGATTGTTTAAAATGACTAAAAGTATAATGAGCAGACTAATACATTTTCATCGCTGTTTTTAGTAAAATAAATAGATAATCAAAATTTTATGTATAAATCTAAGTTGAAATTCATTTTTCAGGTAGAAAATGTTTCAAAGTCAGTTTACACTAAAGATTAGACTGATTATTTTTATTAACACTTGTATCGTACAATTTATTGCATAAAAATATAGGGGTTTGGAATCAAGGAGGCAAAAAGTTTGGAATCAATAATAGATGAAAAAGTACAAACATTACTTTCTTCATATGAAGATAAACCCGTGTATTTACATGTAGAGACGACGAATGGTGCATATGCTGCACATTTTGATCAACGTGTATTTAACGCGGGCACTTTTTTAAGAAATATTCAAGTCACTTTTGAGCATGCACAGCTTAAAGGTGGTAATAAAGACCCATATCGTGTAGGTTTAAAACTAAAAGATGGCGGTTGGGTCTACGTTCAAGGTTTAACACATTACGAAATAAATGAGCAAGGTGAATTTCTATTAGCTGGCTTTAACTATGAAGGTCAACTAGCTGCTGCTTTAGAAATAAGCACTCAACCATTTAAAGCATAAGGAGGATGAATCATGACAGAGGAAAGCCATGTATTAGTTATTTTTCCACATCCAGATGATGAATCATTCTCATCTGCAGGGACATTGGCACGTTATATAGATAATGGTGTACCAGTCACATACGCTTGTTTAACATTAGGTCAAATGGGACGTAATTTAGGTAACCCACCATTTGCCACTCGTGAATCTTTACCTGACATTCGTGAAAAAGAATTAGAAGCTGCGATGGCTGCCATTGGTATAACTGATTTACGCAAAATGGGCTTACGTGATAAAACTGTAGAATTTGAACCTCACGACGAAATGGATGAGATGGTACAGTCATTAATTGATGAATTAAATCCATCCGTCATCATATCGTTCTACCCTAAATTTGCAGTGCACCCAGACCATGAAGCTACAGCAGAAGCAGTCGTGAGAACTGTGGGACGCATGAAGCCATCAGAAAGACCCCGTCTACAACTTGTTGCATTTAGTAATGATGCACCTGAAAAATTGGGTGAACCTGACATTCTAAATGAGATCAGTGATTATAAAGAGGTAAAACTTCGCGCGTTTGAAGCACACGCATCTCAAACAGGACCATTCTTAAAACAACTTGCTACACCTGATGTTTCTGGAGAAGCGCAAAGCTTTTTAGAAGTTGAACCTTATTGGACTTATAACTTTGAATCTTAAGTGGAGGCAATATCATGACAGAATTTGATTTATCAACTCGAGAAGGTCGATGGAAACATTTTGGTTCAGTTGATCCAATCGAAGGTACAAAACCAACCGTTAAAGAAGAAATGAAAGATTTGCAAAGTACGAACAAAAACTACTTATTTGAAATTGAAGAAGTAGGTATTAAAAATCTTGTATATCCTGTATTAGTTGACCGTTTTCAAACAGCTGGAAACTTCAGTTTCTCAACAAGCCTTAATCAAGATGAAAAAGGTATAAATATGAGCCGTATTCTAGAAAGTGTTGAAAAACACTATGACAATGGCATTGAATTAGATTTCGATTCTTTGTATCGTCTTTTGCGTAGCTTACAAGAACGCATGGAACAAAATGCTGCTGGCGTTGATGTTTCAGCTAAATGGTTCTTTGATCGCTACAGTCCAATCACGAATATCAAAGCTGTAGGCCATGCAGATGTGACATACGGTATGGCGATAAACAAGGAAAATATTACAAGAAAAGAAATTACACTACAAGCTGCAGTTACAACATTGTGCCCTTGTTCAAAAGAAATCAGTGAGTACTCGGCGCATAACCAACGCGGTATCATTACCGTTAAAGCAATTTTGAATAACGAAACTATTTTAACAGATGACTACAAAGAAAAAATTTTAGATGCAATGGAAGCCAACGCAAGTTCTATACTTTACCCTATATTAAAACGACCAGATGAAAAAAGTGTCACAGAACGCGCTTATGAAAATCCGAGATTTGTTGAAGATTTAATTCGCCTTATCGCAGCAGATTTAGTCGATTTTGATTGGATTGAGGGCTTTGATATTGAGTGTAGAAACGAAGAATCTATTCACCAACATGACGCTTTTGCAAAAATAAAATATAGAAAATAGTAATTATAACTATAAATTAACACAGCAAATCATCAAAAATAGGCTACTTAATTTCTAAATGATATAGAAGTTTAGTAGCCTATTATTTTTTATTCAATTTTTATTTTAATTTCAAAACATTCTCTCAACAATTAAACTTTCCATCCTTACTAAATAATGTTATTTTTCTCCAAATTCATTAGTTAAATTTGTAATAGTAAAATTTTAATGGTTCATTTAAAAATACCACCACTAAGTATATCCATCTACAACTAATTATAAAATAATGTATATTAACTGTTAAATTTTATTAATGTTCTATATACAATTTTCATATTAAAATAATTACAGTAGTAGTTTATAATTAATTTTTATTTTGATGTAAGTGGTGAAACCAATAAAATGGATGATACTTTTAAAATAAAACATGCGCAGTATGGCTCTATAAGCCAATTAAGCAGACCTCATTTTCTACATATTTTTTTAGTAACAGAAGGAGAATTTGTGGCTTTGAAAAACACTACTTTCCATCATTTTAAAGTAGGTGACATATTTCATATCCACGACTATGAATCCATTATACAAATCTCTTTTAACGGTAGTTTAATCTGTCTTTCACTAAATAATTTTTACTATTATCAATACTTCCAGCAACTAAATTTTAACACGTTTAAACATATATCGTTAAAAAAAGAGATACGCCTCAAATTATTAGATATAATTGATGCGATTCAACATCAATCTATAACCAATCCGAACAATGCCATTAAAGATTTAATTAAAAGTATAAAATATTCTGAGCATCAAAATTTTCAAAGTTCTGAATTACAATGCAGTTATAAAACATCTTTAATTAAAGATGTCGTACAATATGTTAATACGCATTTAACGACTAAAATTACCTGCAAAGAAATTGCTAATTATTTTTTTGTAAATAATAGCTTTTTATCAAGAGAATTTTCAACATTGATGAACTGTAAGTTATCTCAATATATTACGTCATCTAAAATTCATGCTTCCATATGTGATTTGCTTAATGGTGATCATTTAAACATTGTTCAACAACGCTATGATTTTCGTAGTCAAAATGAATATTGTTATCTGTTCAATAATATTATTGGTTGCCAACCTTCTGATTTTAAATACCATAAGAAACTAGTCAGTAATTCAACATTTAAAATTCTATTTCTATCAACAATTTCAATTTAACGCATAAAAGCAAAATATTAAAAGTGTGGTGACAATATGAATACAATTATTTATGAAGAAAAAAGAGGATTGATTAATAAAGTAGTGAAACAAAATTTGAATCTTACGATTTCTGAGGTAATCATTTTGGATAAATTGCTCTATCTTAATAAGAATAAAATAAATGCCATTGAATTAAAAAAGTTATTACAAGTCCAAAATTCACCTGTATCTTCACAAATCAACCATTTTATCGAACTTAACCTTTTAAAAAAATCTCGAGATCAATCTGATGAAAGATGTATTTATTTGCATGATATCAAGTTAGAAGAAATTAAACAGCTGATTGAACAGTATCATTTAATAGTTAATTCAATACTTCACAGTACTGCCTAATTAAACCTCAGCAACATAAGAGCGCATATGAAATCAAAGTAATGTTTGATTTCATATGCGCTCCAAAACCCTTTAGATTATGTACATAGTGAGATACAACTTGCATCGTAACCCCTATTCAAAAATGACTTCACACTATTTCAAGTGTTCATACGGACTATTTTTCACAAATGAAATAATTTGATCCACAAATAGTCTTGAACGTAATTGAAACTCCTCGTTATCCAAGTAATACGTACCATCATCTAATTTATTATAGTCTGTATCATGCGTCGCAATCTGCGTTGGTACTGCGATTCCGAGTAATGAACGTACTATCAAACGTAAATGAGACAATGGTTCAGAGCTTACAATTCCACCACTGTTACCGATTAATCCAACTGGTTTCATTTTAAAATCATCCATCGTTAAATGATCCAATGCATTTTTTAAAATACCAGAATATGACCCATGGTAGTTTGGTGTTCCTAATATAAAGAAATCTGCATTTCGCGCTTTCGTTTGTAATAATGTTAAATTATTTTTATACACTTCACTTGGTGAAGAAACGCCAGAGACATCCAGTTGATGAATTGGGTGTTCCGCTAGATCAAAGATCTCAACCTCAAAATATTGGTCTTCAAAATGACCTTTTAAATAATGAGCTAAAGCATTTGTATGCGAGCCCATTTTAGCACTCCCTATTATGATTAATCCTTTCATTTATCCTTTCACCTCATGCTATGATTTGTTATTTTCTCTAAGTAGTTTCATTATCGCTTTACCAACACCACTTTGTTCATTAGAGTCAGTTTCATATTTTGCGATTGCTTTAACTTCTGGAGCTGCATTCTCCATTGCAACTGAATAACCGACGCGTTCCAACATTGAAACATCATTCATATTATCACCGATTGCCATAACATTTTCCATATCAATATTTAGACGCTCTGCAATCGTGTTTAAAGCAATACCTTTTTGTGCATCTGAATGCGTAATTTCTATATTTCCGCGTGATGAAGAAGAAATTGCCAAACTTTCTGATTTTGCTAATGTTTCACTTACTCGATCAATTTTTTCTAAATCACTATCAAAAGCTAATATTTTCATCACAATTTCACCAGGTGTATCTTGAATTTTGTCATAATTCTCAACTACTTTTAATGTACCGTTATCTATACGTTTTTGAATGCCACTTTTAATTTTTTCTACATCTGCTTCTTGACCAGCACGTTGTGCAATATCAATATAAATCTCTAAGTCTCGTAATGGATTCTCAGTATAGATGCCTAAGTTGGTATACACTTGATAGAAAATGTTTTCTTTATTTAATTCTACCGTAATGCGATTTATGAGTTCTCTATTTAAATTTGAAGTGCTCATAATATTAAATGATTCATCTCTGACTTCTGCACCGTTCAAACAAATATATGGCACTTTTAAGTCTGTTTGATTGATTGGTGCATTTGCTTCATAAAATGCCCGACCAGTAGCAATGACTACAGTTATGCCTTGTGATTGTGCATATTTGATAGCTTGGATATTTTCTTCTGATATTTCATGTGCAGCGTTCAATAACGTACCATCCATATCTGTTGCAATTAAATTTATCATTGATTTACCTCGTTTCTACTTTATCTCAAAACACCGATTGAATACTCATTTACAAATTGCCATAATTTTGTAACACATTTCATATTTTACCAAATGTTTCACTATTTGTATTATCCTCTGTTCGTATGATTTTCTTTTTTTGTCTAATATCTTTAAAAAATGTCTTCAATAAATGGCTACATTCCTCTGCTAATACACCTGTAGTAACTTTGGCCCGATGGTTAAATCGCGATTCTTGCAACAGATCCATCAAACTACCTGCACAACCACCTTTTAAGTCTTGTGCACCATAGATTACTTCGGGAATACGACTCATGACGATTGCACCTGAACACATTACACAAGGTTCCAAAGTAACATAAAGTTTACAGGACGCTAACCTCCAACTATTAAGCTGTTTTGCAGCTTTTTGAATCGCAATATGTTCAGCATGTGCAGTAGGATCTTGAGTGGATTCTCGTAAATTGTGCGCTCGTGAAATAACTTCATTATCTTTCACGACAATAGCTCCAATTGGTACTTCTCCAATAGCACCAGCTTTCCGCGCTTCTTCTAGCGCAATTTTCATATAAAATTGGTCAGTATACATGTGTCTATCACCTCACATATGGTACAATATTTATTGTCTATTTTAACATTGGAGCGGTAAAAACATGAAAAAACAATTTATTGCTGTTGAAGGGCCGATTGGCGTCGGTAAATCTTCATTAGCACATAAACTTAGCCAGACTTTTAATTATTATGAAGAAAAAGAAATCGTAAATGAAAATCCCTTTCTATCCGATTTTTATGAAGATATTTCCAAATGGAGTTTTCAAACAGAAATGTTCTTTTTATGTAATCGTTACAAACAATTTCAAGATCTTGAAGCAATTTCTACAGGTATTGTAAGTGATTACCATATTTATAAAAATAAAATATTTGCAAATAATACTTTAACACCTTCTGAATTCAATAAATTTTCTAGAATTTATGATATTTTAACTGAAGATTTAGAAATGCCAAATGTGATTATCTTTCTAGATGCAGATTTAGAAATATTGAAAAAGCGTATCGCGTTACGTAATCGTAGCTTCGAACATCAGATTGAAGACGACTACTTACTTAATTTAAAACGTGATTACAATGCCTATTATCGTTCGTTAAAAGCAGATGGTGAAAGTGTCATTCGAATAGATACGACTGATTTAGATTTTATGAAGCAAGAAAATGATTATAATTATATTTTAGATTTAGTGCAACCATTGATTGGAGGAAAAGATGATGAATAAATACGGTATCCCTCAAGATGCTGTGATAACAATCGCTGGTACAGTCGGCGTTGGAAAATCAACATTAACGAAAGCATTGGCACAAAGATTAAATTTTAAAACATCGTTTGAAAATGTAGATCATAACCCTTATCTAGATAAGTTTTATCATGATTTTGAACGTTGGAGCTTTCATCTACAAATTTATTTTTTAGCAGAGCGCTTCAAAGAACAAAAACGTATGTTTGAATATGGCGGCGGCTTTATCCAAGATCGCTCTATATACGAAGATGTTGATATTTTTGCTAAGATGCATGAAGAACAAGGGACAATGAGTTCAGAAGACTTCAACACATATTCCGAACTATTTAATGCTATGGTCATGACACCATACTTCCCAAAACCAGATGTACTTATCTATTTAGAATGTGATTATGATGAAGTGATTGATCGCATCAAACAACGTGGTCGACAAATGGAAATTGAAACAGATCCAGAATATTGGAAAAAATTATTCAAACGATATGAAGATTGGATTAGTGAATTCAATGCGTGTCCAGTTGTAAGAGTGAACATCAATGAATATGATTTACATGCAGATCCAGAATCACTAAATCCTGTTATTGATAAAATCCGTCACATTATTGAAACTTATAGAAATGTAGATCAACGATAATACGTTTGTTGCTTAAAACATTTGCAAAATCAAGAATAGTACCATATAAAACAGATTTTGTAATGTAGAACAAAACGCAGGACAACAATATCTTTTGAAAGAAATCAATTCTTTCCTGCACGCACCATCAAGTTAACCCATTACCTGAGCCATTGCTCATGCATAAGTCCCACTAACCCAACAAGTTGGGAAGTGCTTTAAAGGGTTACCTGAGCTTCTGCTCATGCATAAGTCCCACTAACCCAACAAGTTGGGAAGTGTTTTAAAGGTTTACCTGAGCCATTGCTCATGCATAAGTCCCACTAACCCAACAAGTTGGGAAGTGCTTTAAAGGTTTACCTGAGCTTCTGCTCATGCATAAGTCCCACTAACCCAGCAAGTTGGGAAGTGGTTTAAAGGTTTACCTGAGCTTCTGCTCATGCATAAGTCCCACTAACCCAACAAGTTGGGAAGTGGTTTAAAGGGTTACCTGAGCTTCTGCTCATGCATAAGTCCCACTAACCCAACAAGTTGGGAAGTGCTTTAAAGGGTTACTTGAGCTTTCGCTCATGCATAAGTCCCACTAACCCAACAAGTTGGGAAGTGGGACTTTATTCAATATGTTTACGATAAATAATCTTTTCTATCTCGTCTTCATCTACATACTTACTATAATAATATTCATCAGTTTGGTCGAGACCAAATGTACTTGCTTTATCTTCGTCTTCAGTACCTATATATAATTGCCCCTCTAAGTCTTGATATAAATCAAAGATAGCACCACTATATCTCGCTTCTTGATATAGTTCATAAAGTTCATCAACATCATCTCTCGCTACATGTTTATAATATAATGTATGTGCAGCGTGACGATGCGTTTGTGCTTCAAAACCATGTTCCGTAGCTCGTTCATCCTCAGTGACTAACAATACTTCATTACTTACAATTTCTACAACTTTATATGTTTCACCGCGATAATTTGCATATCTTCCATCAATCATTCAACCACCTCGTTTACGTTTTTTTACAAATAGAGACTAAGACATAATGGATTCGTGCCAGCCCAATCCCATATTGACAGTAGGTGATTGAACTGAAAATGCGCTTTAAATCAAGTTTTTTCAATTCTAGCCATACTTGCCAAGGTGGAACGACGAAATCTATTTAATAAAATTAGATTTCTGTCCCGCTCCTATATTTTGTGGATTAGTCCTATTATTATAATATGTCCACTACACTATTTGCAGTTTCAAAAATATAATCCGCTTTAGTAAATGATTCTTTTAAACCAACACCTGTTAAAACTGCAACTTTCAACCCTAATTTAGCATTGATGCCAGTTTGGATATCATTCGCAGTATCACCGATAATGGCTACATTTTCAGGTTCTACATCATATCTATAAAAAAGTGGATTTAGCACTTCAGGATTTGGTTTTTCAACGGCATCCGCTTCAGTAGAAATCACAATATCGAAGTAATGGTCGAATTGCGTGTATTCCAAGAATTGTTCTACCCCTCTTTTAGAATCACTTGTCACAATACCTAGTTTGTAACCTCTTTGCTTTAACGTATCTAATGTTTCACTGATGCCTTCAACTAAAACATTTTCTGGCACCCTATTATCGACGAGCACTTGACTTCTTTGTTGAGCCCAACTTGTTACATCTTGATTTGCAATTTTACAAAATGCCTCAATCATTTCATCTAATGCGCCTGAAGCCATAATCGTACCTGGTTGAATTTCACCATCTATAACACCTAAATACGCGTAACCTTCATCTATATCGTCAATTGCATCCTTATATGTTGCCATAAAATCATCAACGAGTTGCAATCCAATTTTCATCCAACTGCGATCAAAATATATGATTGTGCCATCTTTATCAAATAATATCCATTCCATGTTTTAAACAGCTCCTATGTTTAACAATATGTATCCCTCAACTTACTACTTAATTTTAATATAAAAATCGTTCCTAAAACAAATAACTCAACTAACATACTGACTGTGAACACCGTTTAAAATCCTAATATTTAGGTTATGAGTTATAGTAATACCATAAAAGAGGTGAATAGTTTGGTACCTAACCCTAATGTTCAAATCGAAACCATTTCTTGCGACAGTGATGATTCAATTCCAAACAACCCTAAATATGCCGTACTGCTATATAAAAATGTAATCAAACAAGAAGAAAGTCCTCTAGATATTTTAAATAAAAACAATTGGTCAAACGCTTGGCGTAGCGGCATATTTCCAGTACATCATTATCATAGCAATACACATGAAGTCCTAATTGTCGTTTCAGGAAATGCCATCGTACAACTAGGTGGTGAATTTGGTCCTCATGTAGATATTCAGCAAGGCGATGTCATTATCATACCAGCTGGTTATGGTCATAAACGAGTTCACAGTTACCATAATTTTGCAGTAATAGGTGCCTATCCAAATGGTCAAGATTATGATTTTTGTACTGGAAACCCTGACGAATGGCCACAAAATATAGAGAACATCAAAAATGCAAGTTTACCTGACACAGATCCAATATATGGCAAGGATGGCCCGCTATTTAAATATTGGCATTAAGTTAAACCATCGCAGACTGTCTGTTAATAGTTTTCAACAAAAAAGAAGGAGCAAGACGCTGAAATCTTTAGAAACGTGAGATTTCTGACTTGCTCCTTTTATTGTGCTGTTTATTGTTATCTTTTGGGGAGAAATTTAATATCTTGGTACGACTACTCTCCAACCATTCGGATCCTCAAGCTTACCACTTTGAATACCAACATAATGATCATATAAATTTTGAGTTACTTCTCCTGTTTCATTATTATTAATAACGATTTCAGTATCGCCGTATTTTAATTGACCAACTGGTGAAATCACCGCTGCTGTTCCAGTACCGAACACCTCAGTCAATTCACCATTATGATGCGCTTCAATCAATTCATCGATAGATACACGACGTTCTTCTACCTCATAACCTAAGTTTTGCGCTAATTCAATAACTGTTTTTCGTGTGATACCTGGTAAAATACTACCATTTAATGCAGGTGTTACCACTTTTCCATTTTCTACAAAGAAGATATTCATACTGCCGACTTCTTCCACATATTTCTGCTCTACACCATCTAACCATAGTACTTGGTCATAGCCTTGTGCTGATGCATTTGTTTGTGCTAAAAGGCTAGCCGCATAGTTACCAGCTACTTTTGCATGACCAACACCACCACGGACTGCACGTACATATTCATCTTCTACATAAATTTTTGTCGGATTTAAAGAGTCACCACCGTAATAAGAACCTGAAGGTGATAAAATAATTAATAATTTATATGAATATGAAGGTCGTACACCTAAAATACCCTCTGTAGCAAATACATATGGTCGTATGTATAATGATTGGCCTTCTCCTTCTGGTACCCAATCACGTTCGATATCTACTAATTGTTTTAAACCTTCTAATAACGTATCTTCATCAACTTGAGGCATATCTAGACGTGCTAAAGAATTGTTAATACGTTTAAAATTTTCAGATGGACGGAATAAATCTACTTCGCCGTCATGTTTATAAGCTTTCAATCCTTCGAATACTGCTTGTCCATAATGTAATACTTGGGCCGCTGGAGAAAGTTCAATCGGTCCATAAGGCACAATTTTCAAATCATGCCATCCTTGATCAGTATCGTAATCGAAACTTAGCATATAATCTGTGAAATATTCCCCAAATCCTAAATTACTTGGATCTGGTTTTTCTTTAAGGCTTTCACGCTGTATCAATTTTATTTTTTCTGACATGACTGTTTCCTCCAATGTTCTATTAATAACTAATACATTAAATTATACCAATCAGAATAGTTTCATTCAATAATTTTCAAAAAATTTAAAAAATAACAACATCTTTGGTTAAACTAATGAAATTAATTGATTCAAGTGTAACATCATATAGAAGATAATACATAGATGTCACTGATTAAAGCATGAACGTTCACATCTTTTGAGATACTACGGAAATCGATATTGATATATCACAATCTATTAATATTAGTAACTAAGTTCAAAATTTTCATTGATATTGTGTAGTGAACGATAGGAAAAAGGCTTTTTTGAGTATTAAAAGCTGTACATAGGTATTGTACAACACTAACACTCAAGGAACGTCATAACTGCAAGATTATATGGCTAAACCATATATCAGACAAGAAGCATTCACGTACATGATGATATAACTTCAAATATAAAAAGCACTAATCCAAAGTGAATTAGCGCTCTTACTTTTTAAAAGTTTATACCTTAATCGCTTTGTCATCGATTATTTCAAAAGTAATTATCTTACTTTATCTTTATTTGAGATTTCTTTAAGCATAACTTCTGTCATTTTAGTCAAATCATATTTAGGATTAAAGCCCCACTCTGCTCTAGCACAACTTGTATCAATACTATTTGGCCAACTGTCAGCAATACCTTGTCTGTCTGGGTCAACTTCGTAATTTAATTTAAAATCTGGGTAATGCTCTTGAATTGCCGCTTTGACCATTTCTGGTTCAATGCTCATCGCACTCAAATTATAGGCGTTACGATTAATTAATTTTACGCCGTCTGCTTCCATTAACTTGATAATAGCGTCAATTGCATCTTCCATATACATCATATCCATAAATGTATCTTTAGCAATATAGCTTGTATACTGACCTTCACGAATTGCTTTAAAATAAATATCTACTGCATAATCTGTTGTACCGCCACCAGGCTCTTTAATATGTGATATTAATCCAGGGAATCTAACACTTCTTGTATCTACACCAAATTTATCAAAGTAATATTGGCATAATAGCTCACCAGCAACTTTGTTAACGCCATACATAGAAGTTGGTCGTTGAATCGTAACCTGTGGTGTGTTCACTTTCGGTGTTGAAGGTCCAAAAGCTCCAATTGAACTTGGTGTAAAGAACTGTAAGTCATATTCTCGAGCTACTTCTAAAGCATTTAAAAGACCACCCATATTTAAATCCCATGCAAATTGTGGATTTTTTTCAGCTGTTGCAGATAATAATGCCGCCATATGCATAAATGTATCTGGTTTAAAAGACTCAACAATTTCCGTCATTCTGTTTTTATCTGTAACATCTAAAATTTCAAATGGTCCATTAGCAATCGCCGAACCTGTTTCTGGTTCTCTAATATCTGTGGCAAGTACATTATCATTGCCATATAACGCTCTACATTTTACTACGAGCTCAGTACCAATTTGACCTAAAGCACCTGTAATCATTATCTTTTTCATAATCAAAAACTCCCTTGTTTATTACAGAAATCGTAATGTATTTTCGTAGTGGACAAACATCTATCATTTACAAACATTGTACTATAAAAGCGCTTTTTTGTATACTACGCGTGTACATGAATCAACTAATTATATTTTACGATATAGTCGTTGTAAGCTGATGATTGTTAAGCTTTTGACTTCTCGCTATATAGGAAAATTTTATAATATATAGATTTTGACATTTCCTTGGTAATTTGATATAAAACAAACAAATACAATATGTGGAGATGATGATATGTTGCATAACAATGCTTCATTATTAATACAAAGCAATTACTGTCTATAGTATGATGCTTTGTTTAAAATTTCTTTTCACAAAGCATCTTTTGCTTTTAAGAATTATAATGTGAAAGGAATTTAAAAAAATTGGAAAAACAAATTTATCCATATCAATTTAACTATATTAAAGAACGAATCGCACATTTACTTAATGCTTATAAATCAGTAAATGACTTAAATACAATTGCTTCTATAAAAGAAACAACTAAAATAGACATTTATCAGCAGTTTCATCAAACAGATGATACGTTGACTGAAGCGATTGAAAAATTAATGAACATACGTATTACTAAAGTACAAGTAGATAAAATATTAGAAACTTTACAGACATACGTTATACCCTTTGAACACCCTTCAAAAAAACAAGTCGAAAAAACTTTTCGTAAAATTAAAAAGCTTAAATCACCGCTTATTAGTGATGAAATTCTTTTGGAAAGTACTTATATCGGATGGAACGATATCGCTTCAAACAGAAAATTTATCATCTATTATAACGAGCAAGGAACTTTAACAGGTTTTTATGGCGACATTGCTAACCAAACCGTTAAGGGCTATTGCGCAATTTGTAATAAAGAATCTAATGTCGCTCTATTTATGCGTAAAACACGTACTTCTGGTGATGGACAATATACCAAAAAAGGTGACTATATTTGTTTTGACAGTATCAAATGTAATCAACAATTGTCGGATATTACACAATTTTATCAATTCGTCGATAAAATCCACTCATAAGTTTTATAGTTCCGCTAGTATGATCATTATGTTAGTACTTTAACTTCAAAATACAAAGAATTACTTGAGCTTTCGCTCATGCATAACTCCCACTAACCCAACTAGTTGGGAAGTGTTTCAAAGGTTTACCTGAGCTTCCGCTCATGCATAACTCCCACTAACCCAACAAGTTGGGAAGTGCTTTAAAGGTTTACTTGAGCTTCCGCTCATGCATAAGTCCCACTAACCCAACAAGTTGGGAAGTGGGACTTTAATTTTTCAAATACTCAATAAAAGTACGAATGGTTTGTTCGTTCACGCGATCAACATTTGTTAAAGCTGTAAAATAAATATAATAATCAAATGGTGAGCCAATGGGGAGCATCTCAATCAAACCATTAAGTATGAACGGATCATCTTCTAGCATCAAACTCGATACAATACTTACACCCAACCCCTCGGAAACTGTTTTAATCAATACACTTGGATTATTCGTTCTAAACACAATTTTTAATGGACCATTTTCATCTTCAAATGCTTTAAAATTATTATGATAAAAATTGCGATCATACAAGACAAAAGGAAATTGTTTAATTGATTCCATTTCAACCATGCTTTTTAATGATAGTTTAGATTTTTTAGGTACAATTAATTTAAAGTCAGTAGATAAATTCAATGAGTGTGGGACGATGTGATGACTAAAAGTTTCATTTTCAGTTTTTCCTATAAGTCCGATATCAATCTCATTATTTTCAATCATTTTTATAATTTCTTGTCTATCACTTTCAAATACTTCTACGTCAATATGCGCATAGTCTTTTTTAAAATTTGATAAAGCTTTTGGTACAATTTTATTAAATAAGGTTGGTATCGTCGCTATTTTTAATGAACCTTTGATATTACTATGCAATGCCTCTACTTCCGATAATAAACTCGTCTGAGCTTCTAAAATATCTATAATTAAAGGTATAAGTCGCTTTCCAACTTCCGTTGGCAATGTCCCTTTACGTGAACGATTAAAAATTTTATACCCTAACTCTGACTCTAAATTAGCAATAGACTGACTCATCGCTGATTGGCTAATATGCATTGCTTCCGAAGCGTGAACAATAGATTCTAACTCATAAATCTTTTTAACATACGATAATTGTTCAAAATTCATTGTATCCTCCTTATATCAGTAAAGCTTATGTAAACTTAAAAAATTCTAATTATACATTAGTATACATTATCTATTATAATAAATGATGGTTGAAAAAATTTATATTAAAGGACGGTATTAAATATGTACGATAAACTCTGGTCAAAAGATTTTATCTTCATTACAATGACAAACTTTTTAATGTATTTAATCCATTATACATTAATCGTCACTGTCACTATATTTACAATTGATAAATACCACGCTTCAGAAAGTATGGGTGGTTTAGCAGCTGGTATATTTATCATCGGTATGTTATTTGGACGCTTAGTTTCTGGCAGAATTATCGATAATCTGCAGCCTAAAAAAGTATTAATATATGGTATTATTTTCTCAATTATTACAGTTGGCTTATATTTTGCAATCAACAGTCTTCTTATATTAATGATCGTAAGATTACTGCATGGTATTGCTTTTGGTTTATCGTCAACTGCAACTGGAACCATTTCATCTAGAATTATTCCAGATAAACGAAAAGGTGAAGGTATCGGTTATTATGCATTAAGCGTAACGACCGCTTCAGCAATCGGACCATTCACTGGTATCATATTAAATCAAAGATTTGGTTTTGAATCTATTTTTATCGTTAGCTTGGCAGTCATTATTTTCGCTTTTGTTATCTCATTGTTTATCAAAGGGTTACCAAAAGCAGAACCGTCAACAACAGACAATAATTCCAAGGAAAAAGGACTTAGTGCTTATATCCAAAAAGAAGCATTACCAATATCTGTTGTAATCATATTCGTTGGTATCGCTTATTCTAGTGTACTATCATTTTTAACTGTTTATACAGAACAAATCAATCTTGCTACGGCATCTAGTTTCTTCTTTATTGTATATGCAGTGAGTACATTTGTTACACGTCCGTTTACTGGAAAAATTTATGATCATTACGGTGAAAATAAAGTGATGTATCCAGTATTAATTAGTTTCATGCTTGGACTTATACTTTTAAGCGCAACACACACAAGTTTATTATTGCTTATTTCAGCAATTTTCATTGGCGTTGGATATGGTACTATCATTCCAAGCGCACAAGCTATTGCTATACAACAGTCTCCAGTTAAAAAAATTGGACTCGCGACTTCTACATTCTATATGTTTGCAGATTTCGGCGCTGGTATAGGACCATTTATTTTAGGTGTGATTATTCCAATTATGGGTTATCGTAACCTATATATCACCATGGCTGCGCTCGTTATTTTATCAATTGTACTTTATTTCCTATTACATGGAAAAAAAGCAGCTAAAAACAACAATTATTAATATAATCATTTATAATCTAATCTAATCATCTAAATGTGGATGTAACAAAATTTGTCATCTACCATATACTTATATCACATTAATAAGGCAAGCAAACGAAAACGAACTGTCGTTTGCTTGCCTTATGTTTTGGAAGCATTTTTAATGCCTTTCACTTTAAATCACAGCTAAGCTGGCTTCAATTTCAGTTTTTTTCGCATCAAAATCACAATCCTGTTGTGATAATGGCTTGCCTGTTTCGGCAATACTTTTGATACTTTCGGTTTGAAATTGCCAACCAGCAAAATCTAATGTAATATGTGGAAATTCAAAAGGTAAATATTCATAAAAAATGAGTTCTACATATGATTGATGTTCAAATAATTCAAATTTCACTTTTCCAATATCCCATGTAAAACCAATCGTTTTATTTGGTTCGAAATGTGTAATACGCATTTCTAAATCTTCACTATCGTCTAAGTGAAACAACATTTTCCCGCCTTCTATTCGTTCTTGAAATGACAACTGCGGAAACCATTGCTGTATCCCTTCTGTAGTACTTAAATAATCAAAAATACGATGCACGTCACTCTTAATTTTCAAATTTATTGTTTGATAAACGCCTGATTTATCTTTAGCATACTGTATTGCCATTTTTTCCCTCCTAAAAATAGGAATATAACCTATCAGTAATCATTACTTTGGTTATATTCCCTAAAATTATTTTTATTATACTTTTTCTTTAACTTGTGATTGAATCGCTCTTTCTTTTTTCGTGTAATTAAAATAGATAAGCCCCAGTAAGATAAACCATATTGGTGATAATACAACACCCATTCTTGTGTCAGGTACAATAAATAATATCAACAACACAAAGACAAAGAATAATTGTACAAATCTTGCAGTGTGAATACCACCTGGTAACTTAAACTGACTTTCTTTGTGATGGTTAGGATTTGATTTCGCATATTTTGCATACGCATGCATGATGAACATCCATACAACAACTAACAAAATAGTTGAAATTGCCGTTACATAGAAAAATACTTGAGTCGCATTTGGAATAAAATAATTTAACAGTACAGTTATAGACAGTAATGCACAAGTGACAAGTATTGCAACAAAAGGGACACCTCTATGATTCGTCTTCATTAGCAAATGGTGTGTTTGACCTTTTTCTGATAGTCCAAATAGTATTCTACTATTCGCAAAAATACCACTATTACAAGCTGATGATGCTGCAGTAAGTACTACAAAATTGATTAAACCAGCTGCAAATGGTACGCCTATTAATGCGAATAAGCTGACAAATGGACTGTTGTTCGGATCTATATCTTGCCAAGGAATAATTGACATCATAACTGCTAAGGCCCCTACATAAAACAATAAGATACGTATAGGCACACTATTGATTGCTTTAGGTATCGTCTTATGTGGATTTCTCGTTTCACCTGCTGTAATACCTAGAATTTCTATACCTGTAAATGAAAAAACAACCATTTGAAATGACATAAAGAAACCTGAAGCACCATGTGTAAATAATCCACCATTACTATAAATATTAGATATACTCGTTTTTCCAAATGGCGTTTGAATCGCAAATATAATCATCACTACACCTACAACTATGAGTGCTAGTATAGTCACAACTTTAATAATGGCAAACCAAAATTCTAACTCACCAAACATTTTCGTACTCGTTAAGTTGAAAGTCATGAGTATCAAGATACAAGCTAATGATGTAATCCAATTTGGTAAATCTGGAACCCAATATTCTACATATTTAGCAACAGCTGTAATTTCTGCCATACCTGAAGTTATCCATGTTAACCAGTACGTCCATCCTGTTACAAAACCAGCAAAAGCTCCAATTTGATCATGAGCTATATCTGCAAATGTTTTGTATTTCGTATTAGCAAGTAACATTTCCCCCATTGCGCGCATAAATAAAAATAAAACAAAACCTACAATTATGTAAGTGAGTAATATCGATGGTCCAGTCAAACTGATAGACTGACCCGCCCCTAAAAATAGGCCAGTACCAATGGCGCCACCAATAGCAATAAGTTGAATGTGTCTATTGCTTAACTCTCTGTTTAATTTATTTGTCATAAATTTGCTCCAATTCCTTTGTTTTAAAACATAATCAACATATAGAACTTAAAATCATACCCCTTAATTTCAAATTGCAAAATACTATAAATCAAAAATGTTTGATTGTATAATATTATTTTTTTCTGAAAATTACAACTATTCTTCAAAATTATTTTAAATAAAAATGTGTTATTACACTATTGTTTCATTTATACTATAAAGTTTATTAGTGAATTACTATTTTATTTATTTTTACTTTCATTGTACATCATGATATTTGCGTGCTATATCTTCGTTGTGTGTTAAAGTCTATGGTAATTGTAAATAATTCATGTTAAAAAAGTATGTCTCTTAATGCTTCACAGCTATAATAAAGTAGTTACATTATGGCATAGTTCTTAACTCAGATAGACAAGTCACAGTACAATGTGGAACAAAAAATATAGCCTTTCTAATAAATATACATGCATTTAATCATTACTATCCATTTTCTCATCCCCTATAAGTCGATTGTAACTATAAACGATTACTCATATTTAAGTAACATTAAATTTTACTATCTACAGCATCATATACTTTTCTATATCTATTAATTTTTCAGTATAATTAATCAATTATACGACGCTGTTTTTCAACACTATAAGCAATCACTTAAAGTTCTCGGCTATAATCACCCCCTATCCAAGCATAAAACTAGACAATTTCTCTCCAAAAAATCATATATTTTTTATTAATTGAATTTTCAAACTTTTATAAAAATTCAGTCATTATGTATTGATTTTATATCTTATTATCGATAACATTTATATATAAGTAACTTATAAGTATTGAAGTAATGATAGAGGAGATAAACATGACAGAAAACAATAACTTAGTAACTTCGACTCAAGAAATTATGAAAGAAGCCTTACATAAATTAGGGTTTGACGATGGTATGTATGAACTTGTCAAAGAACCTTTAAGATTTTTAGAAATACGAATTCCTGTGCGTATGGATGATGGCACTGTTAAAACTTTTAAAGGCTATCGTGCACAACACAATCAAGCCGTAGGACCTACCAAAGGTGGTATCCGCTTCCATCCTGATGTGAATGTTGAGGAAGTGAAAGCATTATCCATGTGGATGACAATGAAGTGCGGCATCACAAACTTACCTTTTGGTGGTGGTAAAGGTGGCGTCATATGTGATCCAAGAGAAATGAGTAATTTAGAACTAGAACGTTTATCACGTGGTTATGTTAAAGCTATTTCACAATTTGTAGGACCTGCCAGTGATATTCCAGCACCAGATGTTTATACAAACCCACAAATCATGTCTTGGATGATGGACGAATACAGTAAAATCAACCGCTCAAATGCATTTGCATTTATTACAGGCAAACCGCTTTCATTAGGTGGTTCACAAGGACGTAATCGAGCCACAGCGCTAGGTGCTGTAATCACAATTGAAGAAGCTGCGAAACATCGAAATATTAATATCGAAGGTTCTCGTGTAGCGATTCAAGGTTTTGGCAATGCCGGAAGTTTTATTGCTAAAATTTTGCATGATAAAGGGGCTAAAATTGTCGCGATATCAGAAAGTCGAGGCGCTTTATATAATCCTGATGGTCTCGATATTGAACATCTTCTAGCGTTAAAAGAACAACATGGTCGTGTAACACCATTATTTGAAGACGTCATTCCTAATGAAAAATTATTTGAACTCGACTGCGACATTTTGATTCCTGCTGCATTATCTAATCAAATTACAGAAACAAACGCCCATTTAATTCAAGCTAAAATTGTAGCAGAAGCAGCTAATGGTCCTACGACACAAGAAGCGACTAAAATATTAACCCAACGCGACGTTTTAATCATACCAGATGTACTTGCTAGTGCAGGTGGTGTTACAGTATCTTACTTCGAATGGGTGCAAAATAATCAAGGCTATTATTGGTCTGAAGAAGAAATTATCACGAAACTTGAAGAAAAAATGGTTGAAGCATTTAATAAAATTTATGATTTAGCAGAAAATAGAAAAATGGATATGCGTTTAGCAGCTTATGTTGTAGGTCTAAAACGTACGGCTGAAGCAACGCGTTTCCGTGGTTGGGCATAATACTTTATTCCCTATTCCACGTTGCAAAAAGCTGATTCAAATTTGAATCAGCTTATTTTTTTATACATTAATTTTCACACTCAGACTAAATTTCTATATAAAAATACTTTCCTATTAAAATATTTACATTTTCAAAAGGTTTAAAAATAGAATTTTCTGAATTTATTTGAAATAAAAAATTATCCAATATATACTTATTTACAACAAAGGGGAGGTTATACAATATGAAAAACAATATTTATGGTAATGTACCATGCTTTTTAAATAGTAAAAATCTCACATCTACAGATAATTTAGATACAGATGTCATAATTTATGGTGCGCCTTTTGAAGGTGAAAGCACTTGGGGTGACTATACTGGCGTTGAATTAGGTCCAAAGCAAATTAGAGTTTGCTCAGCACGTTACAGTCAATATTTACCAGAATTAAACCATATTGATATTAGTGAACATTTAACAATGGGCGATGTAGGTGATGTGCCTTTTGTTGCGCACAATAATCAACAAAGCTACGAAAATATTGAAAAATTCACTAAAAAGCTATGGGAAAGCGAGAAATTTTTAGTTGGTTTTGGTGGTGAACATGGTGTCACTTACCCTATTCTGAAGTCACTGGCGGAAACGGGTAAAAAAGTGGGCATTATACATTTGGATGCGCATTATGATAACATGCCCGATTATGAAGGAGAACCCTACGCACGTAACACTCCATTCATGAGACTATATGAAACAGATGGTATACGTAATGAAAGTATCATTCATACAGGTATTCATGGTCCTAGAAACAAACCAGAAACAGGCCGTTACGCTCAAGAAGCTGGTGCAGTAACACTTACGATCAATGATATTAGAGCTGCTAAGGATTTAAAACAATATGCTAGAGATATTTATGCACAGGCGAGTAAAGATGTAGATGTCGTGTATTTAACAATATGTAGTGATGTACTAGACTTTGCCTTTAATCCAGGCGGGCCAGTAGATGGCAATGGACTAAGTTCTTATGAGCTATTAACAATGATATATGAATTTGGTGCATTAGGCTTATGCGGTATGGATTATGTTGAAGTTTACCCAATGCAAGACGCTAACCAAAACTCTGCCCATTTCGTTTCAACAGCTGTATTATATGTACTTGCGGGCCATGTGAATTATTTAAATAACACAAAATAAATGAGGGGTGATGACATTGGTCAAAAATGTAAGGAAGATTATTAAATCTCTCGGTCCTGGTATGATTATCACCGCTTCATTTATAGGTCCCGGAACCGTTACAACGATGACACAAGGTGGTGCGGGGTTTGGTTATAGCCTGTTATGGGCTGTTGTTTTCTCAATTGTTGCAACCATCGTGCTCCAAGAAATGATTATTCGACTATCACTCGTAACAAGAGAAGGTTTAGGCGAAGCGATACAAGAATTATTTGCCCATAAAGTAGGAAAACTAATTATTGTATGGTTTACATTAATAGCTGTAACCATTGGTTGTGCTGCTTACATCAGTGGCGATTTAATTGGAACTTCACTTGGTGCAGCATATCTATTAAATTTACCAGAAAACCTAGTAGCACCTATTATCGGTTTTATTATTTTACTCATCGGGTTATTTGGTAATTATAAATTTTTAGAAAAAATAATGATTTTCTTGATGGTCATCATGGGCATTATCTTTATTACAACTATGATCGTCATTAAGCCTGATATTTTTGGTATTTTAAAAGGTGTATTTGTACCTACAATTCCGAACGGTTCTATAATAACTGTCATAGCATTAATCGGAACGACTGTAGTTCCTTATAATTTCTTCATCCATTCCACAGCGGTACACGAACGTTTTAATGGTATAAAAGAACTCAAGTTTGCGCGTTGGGATACTATTATTTCGATTACTGTTGGTGGTATCATTTCAGCAGCTATTCTTATTGCTGCTGCCACATTAATTCGTGGTGATGAAGTCAAAAGTATTATTCAACTTTCTGGTCCACTCAAACCTGTTTTAGGCGATGCCGCTCCCTTTGCAATTAGCATCGGTTTGTTTGCAGCAGGGCTTTCATCTGCTATTGCTTCCCCTACTGGAGCGGCAGCTACAATAAGCAGCTTATTAGGGTGGAAAGGTGGCATGGAAAGCAAAAAATACAAGATTGTCTTTGCAGTCATTATCCTTATTGGTATTACAACATCCTCACTCGGATTTGAACCATTAGAAGTATTATTAGTGGCACAAGCCTTAAATGGTATTATTTTACCCATCGTTGCTATATTAATTTTTATTATCATCAACAAGAAAAATCTAATGGGCCGTTTTGTCAATAACATTTGGCTTAATATTATCGGTTTTGTTGTCGTTTTAATCGTTACTTTCTTAGGTCTTTATAGTCTAGTCGACGCAATTACTAGCTTTCTATCTTAAATAAAAAAGACGTATAGTCCAATTATATACAAAATTGGTTACTATACGTCTTTTATTTATGTTTTTAGTGATTACATTAAACGTTTTTCACTAAATTTATTATAAACCCATCTAACTAATAGCGCAGCACTGATAAACAGGCCGATATAACCGAATGTTTTAAACACGAAATTCACTAGATCGACAAAGCCAATAAAACTTAAGATAAACGCCACAATTAAAGAAATTGTTAATAGTGCAACATAACCTTTACTACTTGGTCGTGTAAATCTACTTAAAAATGGATACAACATACCGATACAGCTATTGAAAATAACACCTATCATCACCGCTGACATAAATATACCTATATAAGGGTGTATATCATTTGCCAATAATAATGTAGGAATGTCTACACTATTAGCGTTTTGGATATTAGCCATTAATCCACACGTCATAATTAATAACAATATACTAAAAGATAGGCCACCATAAAATGCTCCCCTGCGTGCTGTTTTATGACTCATAGCATCACTACCAACGATGGTTAAGAAACTAAAGCTATTGCCAATGATTAATCCTCCATAAACAATCGCATCCCACCACCATATGGAACTAGATGTTTTAGATGGTTTTGTGTAATGTTCTACCTCTGAAAATGGAATTGTAGGATTGATAATATTATAGCCCGCAATCACTAAAACTGCGATGACTAAAAATGGTGTCACTACACTTAGTATTGTCATGATTTTATTAAATCTAAGTTGTAGCACAATAAAAAGCAAAATTACAATTGCTAATGAACCTGTCCACATTGGAAGCCCAAATCCTTGATAAAGTGCAGAGCCGCCGCCTGCAATCATAACAACAGTTAAGCCAAATAAAAAGAAAATAGTTAAATAATCAATAATCTTACCTACATACTTTCCGAAAATATGGTTCAATGAAATTTCATATGTATTCGCATCCAAGCGATAACCAATTTTTGAAATTTGCCTAGTCGCAAACGTTACAATAATACCTGTAAGAATCACTGCAATATATGCATAATTTCCATGGTTAACAAAGAATTGTAAAAGTTCTTGGCCAGTTGTAAATCCTGCGCCAACTATAAAACTAAGATAAGCGAGCGCAGTCTTAACTGCTGCCTTATTATCTTTACTCATTGATCATACATCCCCTTCGAAGTTAGTTACTATGTACTATTTATCAGGTTTTCAAAACAAACAATCATTGTGCTAAAAGATTAAAAATACATATGTCGAAGCAAATAAGAGCGAGACAAACATCATACTTTTCTAGTAGATTCCTTTGTCCCGCCCAACAAAAGTAACTAGGATGAAAGTACAGTTCATCTAGTCAACTTTTCACTTCATTCAACATATAACAATCATATTCAATCAAATCAAGGCCATTTAGCGATGCTTAAAAAACACAACAACACTTTAAATTTCAACCTAAATAGCTCCTGCCTCTTCTAAATTTTTCCCTTTTGTTTCCGGTGCCATATAAATCGACAGTATAAAACCAATAAATAATAGTGCCGATGAAATATACATTGTTACACTTAATCCATAATTTTCTAAAATCATCGGAAAGAAAAATGTACTTAAAGCAGATGCTGATCGACTCACAGTAGTAGTAAAACCTCCACCTGTACCACGTACATATGTAGGGAATAGTTCATATGGATAAATCCATTGATGACTGCCCATAGCTGTATTGAAAATACCGTAAATAATAAATAGTACAAGTATCATTAAAAATGGAGCGTTGCCACCAGATACTATACCTAATGATAACAAAGCTAGCGCAGTAATCAAGAAGGGCCATATCAAAGTAGGTCTTCTTCCATATTTTTCAACTAAGTATAATGCTGGAAAAATACCTATTAAATAAAACATATTAATAACAGCAGATCCTAAATATTTTTGTGAACCTTCATGGAATCCAAATTGTGAAAGAATCTCAGGGATATACGTTCCAATAGCAAATGTAGTCATCACTTGTAATGACCAAAACATGGAAACAAAAAATGTACGTCTGCCATAACCATTTTTAAAAATATCTGCCAAACTTGTTTTTTTATGTTCATGGTTTGTATTTGAAACAATCACGTCGTCACCAAATATTTTTTTAACAATCTGGGCTGCTTCTACACTTTTACCTTGTTTTGTTAACCAATGTGGAGATTCTGGCATATTAAGTCGAGCTAATAATAAAAAGATAATCGGTAAAGCCCCGCTTAATAACATCCATCTCCAACTATCTGCACCTAATGGAAGCATAAAATAACCAACAAGATATGAAATGGCATAGCCAATAAACCAAAACGCATTAATGCCGCCTAACAATGCTCCTCTATGCTTTTTAGGCGCAAATTCGCTCATTAATGAACCAGCTATAGGATAATCTGTACCTAGAGCAATACCAATCAACAGTCTCAACACTACTAACTGCATTGGATCTGTAACAAAAAATTGCGCAGTGGTAAAAACACCTAATAACAACATATCAATAATAAACATTTTCTTACGTCCTAATATGTCTGTAAAATAACCACCAACTAAACCTCCAATGATCATCCCAGCTAATGTCCCCATACCTAGTAAGCCAACCATCGTCACAGACATTTCAAAATCATTTTGCATTACTGAAAGTGCGATGGCTATAATTCCTAAACTATAGCCATCAACAAAAGAACTGCCACTCGCATAAGAAAAGATTTTCATGTGAAATTTGCAAAAGGGCATATCCTCCATAGATTTATTTGTCATAAAAAAGCCTCCACATCATTTTTGTAAACGCTTACAAAACTTCTCGTAAATCTTCATTTTTGGTAAAACCTAATAGACTATTAATATTTTGCGCAGCGGTATACCCAGTTTGAATGGCTGTTTCAGTATAAAACGTACCTAAATAATCACCTGCTAAAAATAAACGTCCTTCTGGTTCTATTAATGTTGATTGTATATCAGCGCGTCCAGGATACACATACACCGATCCATAAGGAAATTTATTCACCTTAGCTTCTATAACATAATCTCTAAAACCAGGAAGAATCTCTTCTAAATCATTCAGGTATATTTCTAATATTTCATCTTCAGATTTGTCAATCAATGCTTTACCTCTATTCGCAGGTGAAAATGTCATAAAACTACTACCCTGTTCACGATTTTTCTGTTGGGCATGAATGACATTAGAATTGTGTATTAATATATCAAATGACCGCTTCGGCGTAGCAAATGCGTATACATCATCCCAAATTTGTTTACCTTGTTCATTCGTTAAAAATGACGCACTTACATGCGGTCCATATTTAATTTGGCTAAGTGCATAATCTAGCTTTGCACTTAAATTTTTTGTGATTTTACGTGTGATGGGTGCCGGCGTAGTTATGATGGCGTACTTTGCAGTTTCCACAAACTCAGTTCCATTTTGTTGATACTTTACTGTTACAAAGTCTTGGTTATGAATGATTTCTTGTACGTGTGCATTGATTTCAACTTTATTTTTTAAATGGTTGGCTATTGTGTTTGTTAATGTAGATGGCCCACCCATTATATTTTGAGATAGCCCGCCTTTTTTATTCCAAATCATATGAAAGTAACCGATGCCTGCTCCAGCCGAAATTTGTTCAGGTTCACCTGTTGATCTACTTACGGTTGGTCTAAAAATAGCATCTGCATCAATCGGTAATTTTCCTGTGAATTCTGAAAATGTTTTATTATTCATAAAATCTAAAATACGTTGTTGTTGGACACAATAATCTTCAACTTCTTTCTTTTGAGCAACTTTTGCATATTTCATCACTGCAGCTCTTACTTTTGCACCTGCAGTTAACATTGCTAATCTCGATTTCCATGACATAGGTACTCTAAATGGATATAATTCTACTCGACCATCTAATAAAAGTTTTCCATTTAAATGCATAGCAGAAAGTTTTCCAGGCACTGGTAATGATTTAACACCTACCGATTTTAATAAATCGTCAGTTGCTGATCCTTCACCAGCATAAACGTGTCCACCCCAATTCATCCAATAATTACCACGTCTTTCAGACATTACACGTCCACCAACACGATTTTCTGATTCTAATAATAGTATATCGTGGTTACTTAATCTCCATGCTGCTGATAATCCTGCCAATCCACCACCGATAATAATGACATCTTTCATATTAGCACCTTCTTATTCTAATTTTCTTGCACTTAGTTATTTATTTCATTCAATAATTGTGTCATTTTTTTCTCAAATGATTTAGATGCTGGTTGTAATGGTAATCGACATGTAGTGTCTGAAATTCCTAACGCTTTCAAACCAGCTTTAACTGTTCCAGGTACAGTTTCTTCTTCTAATAAATTAAATAAAGGCAGTAATTTTTTATTTAATTCAGCAGCTTCTTTTACATTATTTTCTTGGATTAGCTCATACAATTTTGCAATTTTATCCGGAACTAAATTATGTACTAGCCCTATTGCACCATTTGCTCCTATTGATAATGAAGGTAAAAATAAATCTTCAAAACCATTTAACAACGCAAAATCTGTATTATCTTTCACTAGGTTAAGTAATTTAGATGTATGAATACCATCTGCTGTATTTTTAATACCAATCACACCTTCAATTTTACTAATTTCATGTATTAATTCAGGTGAAAGTTCTACGCCTGTTGCGTCTGGATAATGATAAATAACGATACCAATGTCAGTGTTTTTTGCTACAGCTTTATAATGATCTAATATTCCATCGTCACTTGTAACCATATAATACGGATTGATAACTAATGCCGAGTCTGCACCAACATGTTCTGCAAATTTCGTCAATTCGATTGTATCAAGTGTCCTATGACACCCCGTTCCAGCCATAACTTGAACTCTTTGATTCACTTGGGATGTTACAAATGCTATGATTTTTTTCCGTTCCTCGAAAGTCATCAATGAATATTCTCCAGTACTACCGCCGACAAGTACACCATGAATTCCACCTGCAATCACATGTTCTATTAATTTTTCAAATGATTCAAAATCAATGTCTCCGTTTTCTAACATTGGAGTAGGTAATGCTGCAATCATTCCATAAGGTTTATACATAATATATTCTCCTAATCTCTTTATATTTTAATCTATATTAATCATGACACTTTTAACTGATGTATAGCTTTGTAAACCATACTCTCCGCCCATCTCTCTACCAATACCAGATTGTTTATAACCGCCGAATGGCATCGTTTCTATTTCAAGACCGACCGTGTTAATCCACACTGTTCCCGCTTCTAGCTTTTTAGATATATAATGACCGTTTTTAATATTTTGTGTCCAAACACTAGAGGCTAAACCATACTGACTATCATTAGCTCTATTAATGACTTCATCAATATCATCAAACACAAAGACAGACATTACTGGACCAAATATTTCTTCTCTCGCAATGGTCATATCATCTTCTACATCTGCAAAAATAGTAGGTTCAACATAATAGCCATGTTCATATGTTTGCTGACCACCAAATATTAATCTGGCACCTTCTTTTTTTCCTTTTTCTATATAATCTATTACCTTGTCTTGTTGTCTTTTAGAAATCAATGGTCCCATATTATAATTATCATCCATGCTTGGACCTAGTTTTATTGACGCTGCTTTTTTCTTTAATCCCTCTAAAACAGTTTCATATATATCTCTATGAACATAAACACGTGTACAAGCACTACAATTCTGTCCTTGGTTATACATTGTGCCAGCAAATGCACCTTCGATCGCTTCATCTAAGTCAGCATCTTTCAATAAAATAGCTGGCGATTTACCACCTAATTCTAATGTGACATTTTTTATTTCATCTGCTGCACCCTTCATGACATTCTTGCCTACATTTGTAGAACCAGTAAAAGCAATTTTATCTATTTTAGAATGATTAACGATAGCCTCACCTGCTGTGTTACCAGGTCCAGGCACAATATTAACAACCCCATCAGGAAATCCTGCCTGTTTAAATAACTGAGCTGCATACAATAACGATAATGGTGTTTCAGTCGCTGGTTTAATAACAATCGTACAACCCACAGCTAACGCGGCACCTAATTTCCAGGAAGCCATTAATAACGGGAAATTCCAAGGAATAATTTGTCCCACAACCCCAATAGGTTCATGAACCGTATAACTGACTAAATCATTTGAAATTTGAGTGGTTTTACCACTAATTTTTGTTGCAAATCCAGCATAATATTCAAATTGTTGAATTGTTCCATCAATATCATCAGCTAATGCAACATCATATGGCTTACCACTATCAATAGACTCAAGTTGAGCCAGTTCTTCTCGATGCGCTTTTAACAACTGTGCAAAAGCATAAATAATATTACTCCTTGTATGCGCTTCCATTTTTGTCCATTCACCAGTATCAAAAGTTGCTCTAGCTGAATCAACTGCATAATCAATATCTACTTCATCTGCTTCATGAACTTTAGTTATTACTTTTTCAGTAGAAGGATCCAAAACTTCAAACAGCTTGCCTTTTTTTGCATTACAATAAGCGCCATTAATATAAAGTTGAATATCTTCTTTCAAAAAAGATTGCACTTTTGGTTTTAAATTTTCAAATTTATAATTTAACAATATTATACCCCCTTGTTTTTATTAAATAGAATATTATCATTTATATGAATAAATGTAAACCCTTACATTAATAAAGGGAGCGTTTCTGTTCTTTTTCAGAATTTTTATTTGCAATAAACCTTTGTTATGATATAGATAAAGTTATTTGAATCAACAGAAACGAGGCGCTTAGTTTTTATGAATCAAAATCCAGATTTAAAATCAAAAATTGTAAAAGTTAAAAAAAGTTTACCTAAAAAACAGCAAAAACTCTGCGACTTTATACTTAAACATTTTGAAGACTTAGGCTTAATAACAATTAAAGAATTGTCTCAACAGGCTGAAGTAGGCGTTTCTACAGTTATGCGTACCATGCACGCTTTAGACTATGAAAATTTCAATGATTTTCGTAAAGATATTTACAGTGAAGCCTTACCAAATGAAACTAAGTTTTCTCTTAAAAATGCTTTTGGAGACATCAATCGTGAACAAGGTTATGCGTTGACTGATGTTTGGGATAAAAGCGTTGATTTATTAAATCAGTCATTAAAACCTGATTTGATTGAAAATTTTGTTACTGCTGTTGAATATATAGAAAATGCAACGAGTGTATGTATCCTTGGCACCCGTCCTTATAGGGCGACCGCTTTATATTTTGAGCATTTACTAAACGAATTTTATTTAAATATTCATCAGCTTAGTAATGATACTGATGCTATTTTTGATAAAATTACTAAAATGACTAAAAATGATATATTAATTGTTTTTGCTTTTGAACCCTACACAAATTCAGTGATTCAAGCTGTCAAAGAAACAAAACGTCAAGGCAACTATATTATTTTAATCACAGATTATGACTCTTCACCAGTTTTAGAACATGCAACTATTACTTTAAAGCTTTCCGTTAGAAAGGATCATTTTTCAATCATTCCAATTATTGCGCTGATTGATGCATTAGTATTAGAACTCGGCAGACGTACTTCAGCTAATGCATTATCCAATTTAGAAAAATTAGAAGATGTATTATATCGCAATAATATTACTTACCATGACACATAAAATAACAACAATGTTAACCAGACAATCAAACAAAAAAATCAACACTTTCATCCTTATAACAATGAAAGTGTTGATTTTTATTTGATTTACTTTATTTAATTTATACGCCAGAATATGATGAGAAGCCACCATCTACTGGAACCACAATACCTGTTACAAAACCGCTCATATCATGGTCCATTAACCAATACAATGTACCTAAAATATCTTCAGGTACACCAAAACGATCCATTGGCGTTTGTGAAAGAATTTTTTGAGCACGTTCTGAATAAGAACCGTCTTCATTTCTTAGCAATGCCTTATTTTGATTTGTTTCGAAAAATCCTGGTGCAATTGCATTAACACGAATTTGCCCTGCAAAATAAGTGCTCAACCATTGAGTAAAGTTACTTACTGAAGCTTTTGCACCGCTGTAGGCTGGAATTTTTGTCAACGGCGTAAAGGCGTTCATAGATGAAATATTGATAATTGTTCCTGTTTCAGATGCCACAACATCTTTGCCGAATACTTGTGATGGTAAAAATGTTCCAGTATAGTTTAATTTAAATACATTATCTACACCTTCTTCTGTGAGATCAAAGAACGTTTTGTCGCCTGCTTTATCGTACATTTCATCATTCGTTGTCGCATCAGGATGATTACCACCGGCGCCATTGATAAGTATTGTAATTGCACCAAATTTATCATTGAATGTTTGTTTCGCTTGCTCTAAAGCTGATTTATCTAGCACATCTGCAACGAGCGCTACAGTTTGTTGTCTATTTTTATCAATTTCATCTTGTAATTCTATAATTTTGTCTTCTGAACGACCTAATATACCCACATTAGCACCTTTTTCTACAAGCGCTTTGACAAAAGTAGAACCAATCACACCTGTCGCACCTGTAATAACGACATTAACATCTTTGAATTGTGTTGCCATTATTTACTCACTCCTTCTATTAAGCCATTAATATAAGTTGCACCTAAAGCTCTATCAAACAAGCCATAACCAGCTTTACCTGTTTCTCCCCAGATCATACGTCCATGGTCAGGTCTGATAGTCCCTTTGTAATCAATATCTCTCAGTGCTTCAGTAACAGCTTTCATATCTACTGAGCCATCTTTAGATAAGTGGCCTGTTTCTATAAATGAATTATCACCAATACGTTTAACATTGCGCATGTGTACAAAATGAATGTGATCACCAAATGTACGAATCATATTCGGTAAATCGTTTTCTGCTAATGAACCTAATGAACCAGTACAGAAACAAATACCATTATGTGTATCATTACTAATAGCTAATAAGCGTTCGTAGCTTTCTTTGTTTTTAATGATACGTGGTATGCCAAATATCGGCCAAGGTGGATCGTCCGGATGTATCGCCAGATCCACATCATGTTCGATAGCAGTGGGTAACACAGCATCTAAGAAGTACTTCAGATTGTCCCATAATTGTTCATCTGAGGTTTCACGATAGGATGTAATCAGTTGATTCATCTCTTCACGCGAGTAACTTTCATCCCAACCTGGTAGATTTAAATTCGTCGTTAGTGGATCAATATCTTTAATTTGATCATGGTTATAAATCAGTGTATTGGAACCATCTGACAAGTCATAGTCTAATTGTGAACGTGTCCAATCAAATACCGGCATAAAGTTATAAGTTACTGTTTTAACACCATTTTCTGCGAGATTAATCAATGAAGTTTTATAGTTTTCAATGAGTTGATCGCGTTTCTCTGTACCAAGCTTTATTTCCTCACTGACAGGTAAACTTTCTACAACTTCAAATTTCAAACCCGCATCTTCAATTGACTGTTTTAATGCTGCAATTCTTTCTTTAGTCCAAACTTCTCCAACTGGAATGTCATAAATTGCTGTAACAATTTGTTTCATATCTGGAATTTGTCTAATATTATTTAATGTTACTGGGTCATCTTCCCCATACCAACGAAATGATAATTCCATGCTTATACCTCCTCAACGCCTTCTATTTTGAATAATTTTACTGCATTGTTATAACAAATATCTTTCACTATTTGAGTGATAGTTTCTTCTGATAATTGAATCTCACCTTTTTCAATTCTATCTCCTAAGAAATTACATAATATTCTTCTAAAGTACTCATGACGTGTATACGAAATCATACTACGTGAATCTGTGAGCATGCCTACAAATTTAGATAATAAACCGACATTAGCATACTCTACTAAATGTTGTTCCATACCTTCTTTTGTATCGTTAAACCACCATGCAGCACCGAGTTGGACTTTGTGATGACTATTTGTAAAGTTCCCTGCAGTTGCTTGTACCATTAAATGATCATTGCCATTATTGGGGTAAATGATGGTATCTGATAACGCATGATTTTGCTCAAGATGATCTAGTAATGCATTTAATTTTTTAGCACTCAACTGTTCACCTACACTATCAAAACCACTGTCTGCTCCTGTAATTTTAAACATGTTTGAGTTATTATTTCTTGTTGGTCCAAGGTGGAATTGTACAACCCAACCTAATTCTTCATAAACTTTACTAATTTCAGTTAATATATAACCTGCTAATTCATATTGTTCAGTTTCTGTTACTTGTTCGCCACGTTTGAGCGCATTATAAATTTCAGTTGCTGTGTCAACCGTTGCTGTTACTAAAGGTGTCTTTTCAAAACTTTGGTCTGAACTGCGCGCACCTTGTCTATCAAAATAATGTACACGTGCTTTTAATGCATCAATATAAGTATTTAAATCTTGGATGTCGCAATCAGTCGCTTGATTCAATTGGTCAATTTTTGTATTGATAGATTCATGATTTAAGAAAACGTAACTATCCGGTCTAAATGTAGGTATAACTTTAAATGTAACGTTGCTATCTTCGTTTAATAACTTATGATACTTTAAGTCATCACATGGATCATCTGTCGTACATACCACCTTAACATTACTTTGCTTAATTAGATTTTGTGGTGTATGTGAAGGTTTTGCTAACTTTTTATTTAATGATTTATATAATTTACTGATATTCACTTTATCTAAATCTGTATCCTCATTAAAATAGCGTTTTAATTCTAATGCACACCAATGATACATCGGATTTACAATCGCATACGGTAACATATGCATAAATGCTTGGAATTTATCAAAATCATCAACACTGCCTGTAATAAATGCTTCCTCAATGCCATAAGCTCTCATTAAACGCCATTTATAATGATCTCCACCTAGCCATAACTGTGTAATATTGTCATAATTTTTATTTTCGTAAATTTCTTTTGGATCTAAGTGACAATGAAAATCATAAATCGGTAAATCTTTAACTTTCTGGTATAGTTTTACTGCTGTTTTACTATTTAATAAAAAATTGTCATTAATTAAAGTCATATAATTGCTCCTTTTCTATAATCCTAATAATTTTGGAAGGAATAATGATAATTGTGGTATAAAAGTAATGATTAGCATTAAAATAATTAAAGCTACAAAATATGGAATTAAATATTTAAATACTGATTCAACACGTACACCGCCTACACTTGCTCCTACAAACAACGCACTACCAACTGGTGGTGTGATATTACCAATACATAAGTTAAAAGCGATAATGATACCAAAATGAATGGGATCAAGACCTAATACTTCTGAAATCGGTAAAAAGATTGGTGTAAATATAAGTACTGCTGGTGTAATATCCATAAAAGTACCAATGACTAATAAAATAACGTTGATTAATAATAACAGTGCAATTGGATTGTCAGTCATTGAGATAATGCCATTGGATATTGCTTCCGGTAAGCCGGTATAACTCATCACAAGTGAAAATAACGCCGAAGCGGTGATTAGAAATAAAATCATACCGCTAATTTCAGCTGTTTCTTTGATAACGTTGGATAATTGTTTGATTTTTAAGCTTTTATAAATTAGCGAAAGTACTACAGAATATAAAACTGCGACCGCTGCACCTTCTGTTGCTGTAAAGATTCCTCCGACAATACCACCAATCACTACTACTATTAAAAATAAACTCGGTAATGCATCTAATGTTAAGAATAATCTATCTTTCCAACTAATTTTCTCTGATACTTTATAACCTTGTTTTTTCGCCATGACATAAGCAACAATCATACAAGCAATACCCCATAGAATTCCTGGAATATAACCCGCGATAAATAACGCTGCAATGGATGTCCCGCCGCTGACTAATGAATAAACAATCAATAGTGAACTTGGTGGGATAAGTAAACCTGAAGGTGCTGAAGCGATATTTGCTGCTGCTGAATATTCTTTTTTATAACCTTGCGCTTTTTCCATTGGTCCCATGATACGACCCATGGCAGCAGCTGCTGCAACACTAGAACCAGAAATGGAACCAAAAAGCATATTCCCAACAATGTTGGTATGCGCTAATGATCCTGGCAATCTGCCAACGAGTACCTTCGCAAAGTTAACTAATCTAAATGCAATGCCGCCGTTATTCATGATGATACCTGCTAGCACAAATAACGGAATCGCTAACATCGTAAAATCATCAATGCCCGTAACCATACGCTGTGCTGCAGTTACGATAGTGACATCGAATGGTAAGATCAATAATAGCGTAATAATAGAACTTAAAATAATCGCTAATGCAATCGGTAAGCCAATGATAAGAAAGATGAAGAATGTGATGAATAATACTAATCCCGCAATCATTGTCATAAGCCATCACCGCCTTCAAGCTCATCACGCGCTTGAATTGTAGTCATTGTCTCTTTACTAAATAAATTATAAAATGCATAGAAAATAATAAATATTCCTGAAACTGGCAATGCACTATACATTGCAGCCATTGATAAACCTGTTGACGGCGCGATTTGAGACCAAGTTAACTTCACAACTTCAAAACCGCCCCAAATCATGAGCACGAGTGCCACGATAATTAATATAATGTCCGAAATCTTTTCCAAGTATAACTGTACTTTCTCAGGCAATTTTTCTCTGATAAATACAATGGCAATATGCTGTTTGATTCCAAAGACATAGCTTGCACTCAATAACCCAAACCATATCAACAAGAATCTAACAATTTCTTCACTCGTCGTACTCGGTGTGTTAAAAATAAAGCGTGTTGCAACTTGATAAACCGATAAAATAACCATAACAAAAAGCGTTATACCAGCTAGCGTTAACAACAATTTATCAATGATTTGCTTTGCTTTTTTCATAGCGCTGTTCCTCCTTCTCGATTAGTTTATAATCCGCTTTCGTATCCGGATTATTTTTAAATTCATCTTGAAGAGGTTTTGAAGTCGCTTTAAATGTAGATTTGTCTACATCGTGAAACTTCACGTCCATTTTTTCTGTCGCTGTTTTTTTAGCATCGCTCACTGCTTTATCCCAAATTACTTCATGTTTTTTTGTGGAATAATCTGCTGCATCTTCTAACCATTTTTGTTGTTGTTTCGTCAAGCTGTCATAGGTCTCTTTGTTCATGATTAAAATATCAGGTACGGTTGCATGTTCTGTGTAGTAATAATTTTTTGCAACTTCACCATGGTTATTCGTTGTTAAAGATGTTTCATTATTTTCTGCTGCATCAATAACACCTGATTGCATTGCAGTATACACTTCACCATAATCCATCGGTGTTGGCGTGCCACCTAACGATTTAATTAAATCTACACTTGTTTTGCCTGGCTGAACACGAATCTTCAAGCCTTTCAAATCTTTGTTGTCTTTGATTTCTTTGTCTTTCGTATAGATATTACGCATACCTGCATCATAATAAGTAATACCTAAAAATCCTTGGTCCCCTGTCGATTTAAAGAAAGCGTCTTGTACGTTTTTACGTTTCATTACGTGTCGATAATTTTCTTCTGACTCAAATAAATACGGCATATTAAATAATGAATACGTTGGCGAAAAACTTTCCAATGCCCCAGCCGAAACTTTAGTCATTTGAATTGCATTCGTCTGTGTCATTTCTATTGCTTCACGCTCACTACCGAGCTGACCATTCGGATAAATATTCACTTTTATTTGACCATGTGATTCTTTTTCTAATCTATCTTTAAAAATTTTTAATGATTTATGGACAGGATGTTCCGTTGGCTGATTATGCGCTAACATGATCTCTTTTGTCTTTGTTTTAGCAATCGTCTCCTTATTTGTAAGCAACATCGATACCATCCCCATCGTAAAGAATGCGCTTACAAGAAGGAGTGTAAATTTCTTCATAAAGATTATACCCCTTATATTGCAATTTTTATCGTTTCAGTTCTCCAAAATGCGTTGATAAATTAAATACATCACTTTCTTGTACACTTAGTGCATCTTCATTTGTCGTATGTTGTAGAACAGAACATTTCGTTGCAAAATCTACTGTATCTTCTGGTTGCCATGCTTTATTCAATCCATGTAATACACCTGCCATAAATGCATCACCAGCACCGATTCTGTTTAAAACAGTGTAAGTATATGCTTGGCCTTCAATATATTTTTCTTTTGTCAGCATAATACCTTGTAATGTACTTTGTTCTATATTTCTATTACTTGAAGCCATCAAATCAATGTCGTATTCGGATTGAATTGTTTTTGCACATGTCTGTATATCATCATCTAAATCATTAGTTTCAAGCAAATGTGTAGCATCTTTTTTTCCAAAAAATAGAACATCGACAAATGGTAAAATTGACTTTATTATTGGTACTGCTGTTTCTTTTGACCATAAGTTACTTCTAAAATTAATATCGAACACTATGTTAACGCCTTGTTGCTTTAGTTGCTTTAATACATCGACAATTTGATGACGAATCATTTTATTTACAGCTAACGTAATACCTGTAAATACAAAGAAATCTCCACTTTGAGCATTGATTTCTTCCATTACATCTTCACCATGATTCGCAAATGTTGAATGTTCGCGATCATAAATCACTTTGCCACTACGAAAGCCGAAACTCTCTTCCATATAATATGTACCAATTCGGCCATTATTATATTTCACTGAAGCAGTACCTACACGTGTTTGAAACATTTTTTGTAATGCTAAATGTCCTAGCGCGTGATTGGGTAATACCGTTAACATTTCAGTCGTATGTCCAAATTGTGCTAGTGTCACAAGTGCGTTCAATTCTGCACCACCAACATTTACTTTAAACGTATTGGCATCTTTCAACTGTTCATAATTTGGTGGCGTGTAACGTAATAATACTTCACCAAAACCATAGACCGTCATTGTTATACCTCACTTTTTATTTCTGAAATATATCTTTCTAAAGCATCTTTTCCTTCTTGTTGATAAATTTTTGTTATTTCGCTTCCAATGCCAACTGCAAAACTTCCAGCATCTAACCATGCTTTATGGTTTTCTTTACCAACGCCACCTGTAGGCACAATTTCAATTTGTGGTAATGGCCCTTTGAAATCTTTAATTGACTTAGGTGTGAATTGCGTCGCTGGGAATAATTTAAGGACTTTGCAACCATAACGTAATGATTCAACCATTTCTTTAACAGTCATACAGCCCGGAATATATGGCACATCATATAAGTTAGCGATTTTCGCTGTTTCTTTATCAAAAGATGGGCTAACGATAAATTTCGCACCATTTAAAATGGCAGTACGTGCAGAAATACTGTCTAACACTGTTCCTGCACCAATCAATGCGTCGTCTCTTTTTGATAATTCAGCTATAATTTCTATAGCGTTCGGCGTTGTTAAAGTAACCTCAATTGTGTGTAGGCCTTTATCAATAATGGTATGTGCAATATCTAAAAAAGATTTTGCATCTTCAGTTCGCATGACAGCAATGTGTTTGCCTTGTTGAATCTCTTTCATTGTATTCATTGAATCCATGTCTTCAACCCCTCAAAAATGATATCAATTACAATACCCTTCAAAATAACAACGTTGTTATTTTTGTACAAAAAAATATTGTAATGCTTATCTCTATGGTATAATTAATTTGCATTTAAATCAATCAATTTCAAGGAGAAATTTTATGGCTGTAACTTTAAAAGATGTTGCTGAAGCCTGTGGTGTCAGCTATTCCACAGTTAGTAAAGCACTTAAAAATTCTCATCTCGTAAAACCAAAAACCAAAAATTTAATTCAACAAAAAGCTTTAGAAATGAATTATATACCTAATCATTCTGCTAGAGCACTTGTTTCAAAGAAAAGTGGCACAATTGGATTAATCTGGCCTTCTGTAGATCGTGTAGCGGTTACACACCTTATTTCAGAAATCAATCACGCTATCAAAGATTTAGGTTATGTCATGTTTGTGTCGATAGACGATGTCGCTGCCGCTTCGAAAAAATTTGTTGAATTCGGTTGTGATGGTATCGTTATTTTTGATGAAGGTGACGCAACAAACTTATCTCCAGAAATTTATAACAATGTCCCAGTCGTTGCCTATGGTGTCGATCGTGACATCCCTTATCCGATTATAAACGTAAACCATTCAGAAGCGATGATCATGGCAATTGAAGCATTGATTGATCAGGACATTGATCACATTGATTATATTGGTGATGTACATACAAATGATACACGTCAAATCGCAAAAAAAGAAGCGATTGCTCAATATTGTGACAAACACAAGATAAATTATCGTATCATTGATTCTACAAGTTTGAATGCAATTGAAACGGAATCTGCCGTTAAACAATTTTTACAAACACACGCACTTGCACCAGGCGTGATTTGTGGCAGCTATGATATAACAGTCGGTACAATAAATGCACTAGGACCACAAGATCACCCCATCTTGTATTCATATGACAATATCCCTCAAATTAAAAAATTAGATTACCCAGTCAACGCGATTGGCGTTCCAACCGCTGAAATTGCTCAAACGATTGTAGCAACTTTAGATAAAGTTATTAAAGATGAAGCAACTGAGTCGGCCTATCATCTTCACCCTAAAATACAAAAAAACATTTAAAATAAACATGCCCAAACCTATTGCTAAGGTTTGGGCATGTTTATATGTTTGTTTGATGTTTGACAAGAGGGTCGTTTATTAAACTGTACTGATTTAGAAGATAAGCTTAGTTTTTAAATATCATTGCTCAATAATATAATAATGAATAAGAATAGGGTGTCCTTATTTTAGTGAATGAATGGGGAGAGTTATTATATTAGTTAAATTCTATATAAATTTGTTATGAGCTTTAAATTATGAAACGCTTATATAGTTAATATTTTGGCGCTAGGGATTATCATAAATGTTTTAACTTTTATTCTTCTATTAAGCATCAGTACTTACTACCTCTATATGTCTATTATATTACGCACTGAAATATGATTAAAATACATAGTTGGAATATATAACATTCTGTTATGGAATACATGTTTCATAAACTATAGTCGCTTTGTTAAGCATCATTATCTAGTATCTTTTAAAAATTTAATCCATTCGTGAGTTACATAATTCATATAGCTATCTTTTTTCCAAATAACTCCCAAATTCCATGACACATCTGCACCTGAAATTTCTATACCCACAAGGTCTTCATTTAAAATATTTACGATACTTTCTGGTAATATACTCACACCGATGCCATCTCGAATCATATTTTCAATAAAAGTAATTTGAGACATTTTAGCAACCGTTTTTGGATGAAAACCAACTTTTCTACAACTTTCAATAATTTGATCTTTTAAATAGTAATCATCATGAAACATAATAAAACGTTCATTTTTCAAATCACCTAGATAGACTGGTCCTTGTTTCGCAAGCATCGCATCTTTGTTTACGACTAGCAATAACTTTTCATTATATAGTGGGATAGCATGGTAGATATCATTATCTACAGGTAACGTAGTAATGCCTACATCAATTTCATCATTATTTAAATAAGACTCTACAGCTTTGCCTCCACCTTCAATAACTTCGTATGTCACTTTTGGATATTTACTATGAAAATGATTTAAACTTTCTGTAAAAAGTCTCACGTTCATAATTGCTGATATACCAACTCTAATATGGCCTTTTTCTAAATTTGTTACATCTCCCATTTCTAATGATAAATCATCTAGCACCGCTAAAGCTTCCACGCATTTATCATAAAAAATCTGGCCGATATCCGTTAAAATAATATGCTTTTTTCTTCTATCAAATAAAGTGATATTAAATTCGTCTTCAATACTTTTAATATTTTTACTTATTGTAGATTGCGCAATATATAAATGCTCGGATGCTTGTGTCATCCCCCCATTTTTCACAACTTCTACAAAATATTTCATTTGCTTTATTTCCATGTTTAACCCCTCTGCACCAATCTAAGTTTCGCTTACTTGAATTTATTTTAATGACTTAATAGCTGTTTCTGCCGCTGTTTGAATAACTTTATCATCAGGTTTCGCATCTTTATCTGATTTTTTCGTGTAAATAGCAAGAATAATTGGCTTATTTTGCTTTTTTGGATATATAAAAGCTAAATCGTTTCGACTACCATAGGTTAAACCTTGACCACTTTTATCTCCTACAACATCATCCTTAGATACAGCTGCTTTTATTAACGTATCTCCAGTTTCATTATGAATCATTGTATGCTTTAGTAATTCAAGGTTGGCTTTGCTCATATTTTCACTATGTAGAAGATGATTGAACGTTGTTGCAGCTCTTTTAGGTGTGGTTGTATCATCTGTACTTTGTGGATCATATAAATTTAAATCTGGTTCGGGTCTTTGTGGATTAGATATATGGTCTCCACGATGTATGAGTGCTTGTTGAAATTCTTTAATTCCACCTATTTCTTCGATGACTTTATTATTAGCTGTATTATCACTCTGCAACATAGAAGCTTTTATTAATGCTTTTAACGTCATTTGCTTGCCGATATATTTTTCAGTGACGGGTGAATAAGCGACAATGTCATCTTTGGATATCGCTATTTTTTTATTTAGTTCTGACGTTGGCCTGTTTTGTAATAATATACCACTTGAAATTGCTTTATATGTAGATGCAAATGCAAACCGTTCACCTGATTTGTGCTGTACCACTTTGCCATTAGCTGTATTGACACCATAAACCCCTACAATTGTATCATTATCTTGTTCTATTTGATCAAAACTTTTTGCATCAGCGACCTTTCCTGTCACTGTGAGTAAAAAAAGCCCAAACAAAACACTTAAATAGAATTTTTTCAAGTTTTCAATCCCCCTATTCACATTTGAAAGCAATACGCTATACTTACGTTTAACTATAATCATAAATATAACAAAACACAATTATCTTTATTACGCCTAACCATTAACGAGTAGAAATAATTGGGACTAAATATATACTTCAGTAACTTTAAAATTTAAAAATACTGCAATTAAGCTTTTCATCAACAAAATCTGCTACATTCACTCTTAATAAATACTTTATTTTATTGACTATACAACAGAATAGGCTGAGACATTTAATTTGCCCCAGCCAAAGCATACAATTTCAATTAAAGTAACTGTTGCTATAATCTCAAAAACGTGCGATTTCAAATCATCTCTGAGTTGAATCTTAACTTTATTAATACTATTTAAACTACTGACCAATTGTTATTTCCACCAAATTATCATTTTGATCAAAGAAAGCAGTATAAAAGCCATTATTTGTTTCATATTTCACATAAGTGCCATCTTTATTGCCTAATTTACCTTCTCCTATGATTTCATTTGAAGTATGAGCCTTCTTAAATGTTGACTTAGATACTGAATCAGGTTTTGTGAAGAAAGTAAGTTGCACCACTTCATTGTCACTATTAAATTCTACGCTTGTATCATAAATTTTCTTAGAATGATCAAATTCTTTCTTGGCATTAGTGTCAACTTTATAACCATCAATCGTAACATTGTCATATTTTAAAGCACGTACGAAGTTATAATCTTGAGTAAAAGATGGATCATATGTTGTATAACCTTCGTAATTATACCAAGGTGTTGTTTGTGCTTGTGAACGAACACCATTTTCACTATTTGCACCGCTTGCGCCACCTTCACCGTGTCCCCACTTTTGGACTTGCTCTGCTGCTTGCGCTGTTGGACTACTCGTTGAGATATATGCTGCTGAAGAACCGACAACCAGTGTAGATACAACGACAGTTGCTGAAATTAACTTTCCAACTTTCCGCATAATAAATCACTCCTTATTTGTAGTCTTACATATGCAAAGTGTAATTGTTCACTTTCATCATACACCTCTCCATTTTATTTTCAAGTAAAATTACACTTTTTATGAATATTAGTACAAATTAAATATGAAAATACTTTATTGATGTAGCTTTGATGTTATGTTAAACATTTTATTGTTTATATTAGAAAAGTGCTTGAGCTAAAACCATACTGCAATGTATTTTTAATTGGTATAGTAAACATAATAAATAATTTAAAAAGGATGGTTTATCATGATCTATATTTTACAAGTTGATTTTCCAATCGATGGTCCTTTTGGACAAGAGATGTCCAGACAATTCGCTGATTTAGCGAAATCTATAAATGGAGAACCAGGTTTTTTATGGAAAATTTGGACAGAAAATGCTGATGAAAAAGAAGCGGGTGGCATTTATGCATTTGATAGTTACAAAAATGCTAAAAACTATTTAAACATGCATAGTGAGCGCCTACAATCCATGGGTGTCCCAACTGTAAATGCTAAAATATTTGCTACAAATGACGCACTTACTAAAATCACACATGGACGATTAACATAACCGTATTGGGATGATAAAATACAACAAGCCTTTCAAATGTACACACATCTCGTGTGTTTTGAAAGGCTTTTTAGACATAGATTGAACGAAAAAAATAAATATTTTTAAAAATGATAATTTTCCAGATTATTATTTATTCATTTGTGACATTTCATTGATAAAATCTTGATACGTGATTTCATTTTTAGATAACCTAGCCACAAGCATATACATTTGTTCATTTTTAGTAAATTCAGTTTTATATAAATCTTGTTCTCTTTCGCTCTCATTATCTAAAGGATTGACGACGTCCTTTGATTTTGAAAATGCATCATAATACCTAATCCCAAACAAGCGTTGTGAGAATCCATCTATATGAATACCATCTGGATTTGCCGTTAAGCCTTCTGCTGTAACAAAGTAACAATCATGTTGTTTCTGCGCGACGTTCTTGATACTGTTATTAATTTCTTGATACTCTGTAGCACTAGCGCCAAACCCTTCTTTTCCTAAAAACGTTCCTAACAATCCAATGACAAAAGTAAGTTTAGGCAATTCAAGTGCTTCTCTAAAATAATCAATGAGGTGTGATAATTTTGTTTCATATGTTTGAAATTTATTATTTTGACTATCACTTTCACCTTGATGCCATAAAACACCAATCAATTCAGACGTTTCCATAGCAAATCTCGCTTCACTTACAGCATGCCGCGTCAGCATACTTTCATCTGACCATTCTTCAATAGAAGTACCTCCATCAGCACATGGAATGAACCCTATTGTTTCATTTGGATGATCATCGAGCCATTGCTTTGCAAACGATGCAGCTGGTCCAATTCCAGCGACAGAACGATCGCTATGTATCGGTTCTTCCATCATTTGCCATCTACCATTTCTAAGCATAAAAATACGTTCATCAATGATGGGATTTACACTATCTAAAAATCCTCTTCCTGCCATATTTGATTGACCAATTAGTAAGATTGATTTCATAACGTTGTTCCTTTCAATTTTTTAGTTTTTTAATTAACTGCTAGTAGCTATTTTTCAGTGACTATTTTAAATATATGTAAGCATATCATTTTTTTCTTAAACTTACCCAAATTTCATATTAGAAAGTGCTAGGCTTTATATATAATTATTATAAAAATAAATTCATATAAACTTTACTTTTAATACTAATTATCATATTATGGAATGGATTTTGAGAGGAGTTTTTATTTTGGAGAGGAAAATGGAACTCACCTATGCTAGAGCGATATTTTGTATCGCAATAGTCATCGTCCATTGTTTAACCGGTTTAGTAAACGATTATCACATTTCACAATTTGAAAAATCATTTTATAGTTTTTTACAAGTTATTTTATTATTTGCAACACCTTGCTTTATTATTTTGTCCGAAACATTATTAGGTATGCGATATTCAACTAAAATTCCGCAAAACTTTTTACTTAAGCGTTTGAAATTTATTTTAATTCCTTATGCTATATTTGGTTTATTTATCACTTTTAGACTATTTCTTGGTGATAATTCAGATAAATCATTTTGGGAAATCTTTTTAAATATCGTAGTGGAAGGTAAATTTTTCGGATGGTTTGTACTTGTTATTTTTCAGTTTTATATATTACATCGCTTATTTTATAAATTATTGAGTAAAGTCAATCCTATTTTTGTACTTGTTGTTACCTTTATCATTAGTTTTGGACATTCTTATTTAATGTATTACAGTACTGCTTATCTTGAATTCTGGGATTTTTATCCTTTGTTCAGTAGAACCATTATTTTATATTGGCTATTTTACTTTGTTGTTGGTTTCTACTTCGGTAAATATTATGATACTGTTATTCATTTTTTAAAGCGTCATTTAGTTTGGCTTCTATTGATTTGGCTATTGGCTTTATCCTATATGGCATTTAATTTTTCTTATTTAGACGTACATCTAAATGAGTCTAATCGATTTGATTTAGTCTTATTTTCTGCAATCAGTTTTGTATTTATCGTCTATTTATCTAAATTTTTAACTCGGTTTAATTTAGTATTTGTGTTTTTAATAAGCGAAATATCATTTTTCATATACTTAGCACACCAAATCATTGTAGATTTTATTTCTAGATCGCTAGCATCATTTGTTACATTCCCACCACTATTTTTAATCTTAAGTTCTATTTTCACACTTGGATTTTGTATTGGATTAGCGATAATACTATCTTTTATTCCATATATAAGAATTGTTGTAGGAAGAAATACACTACAGCCTATGGTTATCAATAATTATAAACATCATAGTTAAAGTGTAAAAGTTACTATATAAACATGGCATTTCAAATAAACAAGCACATTATAAATTGAAGGCTTTTAAATATAAAAAGGACGCATCCATTTCATATGGATGCGTCCTTTATTTTGGGCTTGAGCATTATTTCTCATCCCTCAGTTATATGATACTTTAGTCATCTAATAAATGATAAAATTGTTCAATCGCTTCTTTATTATATAATTCTGGATCAAATTTGGCATAAACAGGTGTTTCCTTATTAATAAACTGTTGTATGCTTGTTTGTAATGATTCAGCATCATTAAAACTCAACATTCCATACTTGCCATAATCAAGTACATATTGATTGGCTGGTATATCTGATGCCAGAATATCTATACCAACAGTCAACGCCTCTAATAAGACCATTGATTGCCCTTCGTAATAAGACGGTAAAACAAACAGATCACAATCTCTCATAATATTAAATGGATTTCTTTTTTGTCCCATTAAAAATACATGCTCTGATAAATCTAATGACGTAATTAGTTTATTTAGTTGATTTTTGAGTGGGCCATCACCTAAAATGTATAATTTCGCGTTAGGATTTGCTTCCACCACGCCGCTAAACGCTTGAATCAAATTATCAAATCCTTTTTCAGGAGATAATCTTCCCATTGTCATCACTTTATAATCGGATTGATGGAACGGTACGCTTGTAATTTGCTTATCCTGTTCTCTTACAATGACACGTTCCCCATTTTTCATAAAGATATCATTATCTTCATCCACCAAATTATAAATTCTATCTAAGTTAATGGTATTCATCGATGATTTAAATTTATCTTTTGTTTTTCTATTCGCTATTTTTTTAACATTTTCCTGCTTAGTCACTTCAGACACACTTACGAGCTTATCATAATAAGGATATAAGGACATCACACCTTTTAGATTAGCGTAATGCGGTCTCACACCGTTCACTTTACGCTCCATATCCATTTTCATATCACTGTGCAAGTAGATTAATTTTCTTTTAGCTTTGCTCGCTAACAAGATTTCAGACCAAAACATCGCATAGCCACTGAAATCCATAACGACATCAAACGCTGAGTTACCAAACACTTTTCTAAATTCGCGTTGATACAAAGCATCCGGATAAATTTTTTCTTCAATTTTCGACTTGATGCCTCTATTGCGTACCAATAGGTTACGATAGTATTCTGAAGTGTTTGCCAACAATGGTCCTTTTCTTAAAATAACCCTCACATTGTCATTTAAGCTATATAGATTATCTATCACATCTTTATTTCTATTGAATCCAAGATAAACCGTAATATCATATCTATCATAATCAACATTTTCTAATAAATTCAGGATCGATGTTGTTATGCCATTAGGTTTCATACCACCTGGATATATTAAAATACGCTCTTTTCTGTTGTTTTGAACGCCATTTTTGGGTGCATCATGATGAAACACTTGATTGACAACTCTTTCCGTTACTTGTCCATCATCGTAATTCACAAATTTTTGTTTATATTTTTGATAGTTCCCCTTATATTGTGCTAGCATGCGCTGTGATTCTTGGACAGTAGCTACCAATGCTTCAATTGAGTGCACACTTGGACCTGGAAGACTATCCACAGGAAGATAAAATCCTCTGTCTTCTTCATAGGCTTTATAATCGGGTGTATAAAAAATAATAGGTTTATCTGTAACTAAATAATCAAAAAAGATACTTGAGTAATCAGTTACAAGCAAATCAACAATACTGAGTAATTCATTCGTATCAAATGTATCTTCCACTAAGTATTTTTTTAATTTTTTATTACCTACTGCTTTTTTATAAATAAACGGATGAACTTTTAATAACACTTGATAATGTGTTTGTTTATTTAATGACTCAATCAGCGCTTCAATTTCTTCAATATTATCTTCTGGTGTACTGACCGTTTGGCCACGCCATGTCGGTGAAAAGAGTAAAATCGGCGCATCTGTTAATTTAATGCCTTGTTGCTTTAATTTCTGCATAACTTCTTTTGACCGTGCATTTAGCGTTGCATCTATTCTAGGATAACCAATTTCTAAAATTGCTTCATCATTTAAACCGTCTAATTTAAATGCTTTTTTAAAAATATCTGTCGTATGTTGGTTAGGTGAAATAATATAGTCAGAACTTAAAAAGTTACGAATTGTATTTTGTGATTCTAATAAATTATGTTTGATATCTAACCCCATTGCTTTTAAAGGTGTACCATGCCAAGTATTAACATATATTTGATTTGGCTTTTTCGTAAAATACGTTGGAAACGTCGCATTATTGATGAGATATTTACACTTTGTTAAATAATGTAAATAGTCTTCACTTTCTTTAACTATAAATTTTACATTTTTATATTTACTATATTTTTTAGAAAATGCTTTTTGCATTTTTTGAGATGCTACGACCCAAATATGTATATATTTTTGATAATCAGGATTGTTCATTAAATATTTAAATATTGCATAAGGACTATCTGTCATACTTTGTCCATCTCTAACTTGATACAAAATATGCTTGTCATCTACTTCAATCGTTTTATATAGATTTGCATAATGCATAATATTTCTTGTGTATTTACTTCTAAGTTGTAATTTCAATGGTTCCGAAATGAATTTTAATTTTCTTTTTGTTTGATTTAATACAAACTTTTTCGTTTTACCAATCATTCTTCCACCTCTTAATTTATCTTATCTGTATTCGAGTAATTAATATATTCAGTTAAACCTGACATAATATCATATTGTGGATTAAATCCTAGCGCTTCCAAACCTTTGATATCAGCACAAGAATGTTTAATGTCCCCGCTTCTTGATTCAGCAAACTGATAATTTATAGTTTTATTATAAACCATTTTGAACTTATCGAAAATTTCTAATAATGATATTTGTTTACCAGTAGCTAAGTTGTAAATTTTGCCATTCGTTACTTCATTATCTAACACTATTGAAACTGCTCGCACCAAATCTTTTACGTATACAAAATCTCTCGTTTGCTCTCCATCCCCAAAAAATGTGAATGTTTCGTTATTTTTAAATTTATTATCTATAATAGATAATACACCAGAGTATGGTGAATGAGGATCTTGTCTCGGTCCATATATATTAAAGAATCTTAAAGCAGTTGTTGGCAGTTGATATAGTGTATTGTAAATTTTTGTATATTGTTCCCCAGCATATTTTTCCACAGCGTAAGGTGATTCAGGATCAATGAACGTTTCGACTTGTTTTGGCAATCCTTCGGTATTACCATAAACGGCCGCTGATGATGCAAAAATAAATTTCTTCAAATTATGATTATATTGACGATTGGCTTCTAAGAGATTTAATGTGCCATTTATATTGACAGACTGAGACTTTATAGGGTCATTTATTGTTTCTACAACACTAACTACGGCTGCTAAATGAATGACGATATCAAATTGTTCTTTCTCTACTAAGGATGTCACAAATGATGTATTAAGCACATCATTTTCAATGAAATGCGCATCATCTATAAATTCGACATTCGAACGATGTCCTGTGCTTAAATTATCTAATATAAACACCTCATTAGCTTTGTTAAAGTGTTCTGCTAAGTGCGATCCAATAAATCCAGCACCGCCTGTAATTAGTAGTTTCATTTTTCATCCTCCTATATACTCAAGTCATAATATACTTATCGTCAATTTTATTAATATAATACGTTGAACACCTTATTTTTATTATAAAAATAAAATAGTATTACAAATAAAATTATAAATTTAGTTAATTTACGTCTTCTATATATTAGTATGAGTTTAACAATTTTGACGAACAAATCAAAAGAAATCGAGGTGAAATTGTAATAATAATTGAATAATGCTACCAAGAACTTTACAAAAAATCTTTTGATCCTTATTTAAATAAAGTTATTTATAATATGTTTTATTTTTGGTCTAAGTATAGTTTGAAAATTTTGATTTTAAAAATCATTATAAAAAGCGTTCCGCCATAAGTATCCTTTAAAGTATAAAATAATACCTACATTATACTATAAAGCAATACAGCGAAACGCTTAATAATTTTACTATAGCCTATCAAAATTTTACTTTATCAACCTTATATATAAATTACTGCACGTCATTATTTTTCTGTGCTTTTTGATAAAAATAGTTAGCCACAATAATATCTACAATGGCTACACCTACAGATTTAAATACGGTAATTTCATCATCACTTTCGCGTCCAGCTAAATGAGAACTGACAATTTCACCTAGTTCGCCATATAAATCTTTTTCTCCAAACAGACCTTCTTTTATTGGGGTAATTAAATCTCCTGTTTCTTCTAATGCCGCTTCCGATGCTTCTACAATTACTTTATCTGCATTGGCTATAGCGTGTGAAGGCAACTCTTGCATATCTGATTTAAAAGAACCTACAGCATTCACATGCACTCCAGCTTCTAATGATTTATTAAAAACAGGTTGCGTGGCGTTGGTTGCAGTGACAATAACATCAGCATTAGCTATAGCATCATCAACATTTTCCATCACTGTCACATCTACGTATTGATATTGCTGTTGTACTGTTTCTGCAAATGTCACAGCTTTACGATATGTTCTGTTATATAGTTGAATACGCTTGATATCTCTAACAGCTAGTACAGCTTCAATTAATCCTTGTGCTTGATCGCCTGTCCCTATGACACATAATGTTTCTGCATTTTCACGAGCAAGGTATTTTGTAGCTACGCCAGAAATTGCGCCTGTACGAATTTTGGTTAAGTAAGATCCTTCTAATACAGCTAATGTTTCACCAGTTTCATAATCTGATAATATGACAGAACCAACAATGGTATTTTTACCTATCTTTGTATTATTAGGGGCCATTGTTACTGTTTTAAGCCCCACAACTTTCAATTCATCAGATAAAGCCGGCATAACTAGATAACGATTGTCTTCATTAAAAGGAAGTACATAACGTAAAGGGGTATCCGTCTTCCCTTCAGAATAGGCCTGTAAAGATTCGGCTACCGCTTCAACGACTTCTTCCATGTTTAATAATTCAGCTTGTTCATGTGCATCAATAAATTTCATAAGCCACCTCTATTCTTTTACATTTTCTGACTCTAAAATGTTGCTCTTCTTTTCAAATTTATTTTCAAATAAGATTATTCCTATAAATCCAACGACAAGTAAAGGAATGATAATCCAAGCCATATGATTATCGACATACACAGACACACAATATATCGCTAATAATAGCGTTATGGCCAACATATTTTTAATAAACAGCAACCAATAATCCGTTTTCACACTAAACCATGTTTGTTGCTGATTATCCTCTATTTTAATATGATATATCGTAAACTTTAAATGTGTAATCAACATATAAATAAATGCTAAAATACCGATTACCAACAAGATTTTATGAAATATTCCGTTAGGAACCACATCTGCAGCCGCTGCAAATATAATAGCGATAACAAAACTTTTCAGTTCTGCATTTTTCTTCATATCAATCCCCGCACCTTTGTCATTAATTCAATCTCTATTGTTACAATAACATAATTACGCGGAATTTTAAGTTTGGCTAAGAGCTAACTTTTTAAAAATAGATAATGATCTACCTATGAATACATCGTACAATATGTGGAAAAACATCTAACGATTCAAGCAATTTACAAAATAAGCATCTGTATACTTTTGTACTTGCTCAAGTGTGGCACCTTCTTGAAGTTCAACCAATTTCATAACTTTATCTTCAAATTTAAAAACAGCTAAATCTGTGATTAACGTATTAACAACACCTGCGCCTGTTAAAGGCAACTCACATTTTGATTTTATCTTAGATTCACCATGTTTATTCATATGGTCCATGATAACGACCACTTTTTGAGCTCCAACCACCAAATCCATCGCACCGCCCATACCTTTTACGAGCTTGCCAGGAATCATGTAGTTTGCTAAATCACCTGTTTCCGAAACTTCCATACCACCAAGAATTGCTAAATCAATATGCCCGCCGCGTATCATCGCAAATGATTCTGCATTATCGAAATAGGAAGCCCCTTTAGCAGCAGTAACCGTTTCTTTACCTGCATTAATCAAATCTGGATCCACTTCATCTTCAGTAGGATATGGGCCAATACCAAGCAAACCATTTTCAGATTGGAAAAAGACATTTTCCACATGATCATTCATCTCATTTGCTACAAGTGTTGGCATACCAATACCTAAATTTATTACCATATCACTATGAATTTCTTGTGCTGCACGCTGAATAATCTTCTTACGTTGTGTTTGTTTATCCATGTTATACCTCCTTCACTGTACGTTTTTCTATGCGTTTTTCAAAATGTTTGCCTAGATAGATATAATCCACATATACACCTGACAGATGTACATCATCTGGGTCAATTTCACCTAATTCAACAATTTCTTCTACTTCAACGACAGTAGTCTTGGCGGCCATAGCACATAAAGGATTAAAATTACGCGCTGTTTTTTCAAATACTAAATTACCAAATGTATCCGCCTTTTGAGCCTTCACAATACCAAAATCGCCTGTAATGGCACGTTCCATAATGTACGTTTCACCGTCAAATTCTCGTGATTCTTTACCTTCAGCGATCAAAGTACCCACACCTGTTTTTGTGTAAAATGCTGGAATACCTGCACCGCCTGCACGTAGTTTTTCAGCCAACGTACCTTGAGGTGTTAGTGTTACATCTAACTCACCATTGATCAGCTGTTGCTCAAATATTTTATTTTCACCCACATACGAGCTAACCATTTTATCTATTTGTTTTTTCTCAAGTAAACGGCCCAATCCAAAATCATCTACACCACAGTTATTACTTACTACGGTCAATCCTTTTGTACCTTTTGTACGAATCGCTTCAATGGCATGCTCTGGTATCCCGCATAGCCCAAAACCACCGGCAAGTACTGTCATGCCATTTTCTAAATGCTCAAATGCTGTATGTATGTCTTGAATGACTTTAGACATGTTATAACCTCACTTCTTTTTTAAAATTAATACCTAGTATTAAAAACAATTATACTTGAAATTTTTTGCGAAGTCTTTTATTTCATGTTGCCGTTTTCATAAATAAATATAAATTTTTATTTTACTTTTAAAATTAGTTTCAATAAAATTATAAAAAAGCAAGTTTCAAATATGAAACTTGCTTTTTAGTTAATCGAATTTTTTATTTAATAACATTTTATTTAGTAACATCAACTGTTCAGGAACACTATTTCTAGAAACATCAGGATGATTAACAATATGGTTATCTATCTTATTAATTACTTTAACTTTTTCTCCTTTGATTTTTGAAATCATCGAATAATTAAAAGCGACGTTTTCAGATCCTATAATATACTTTTCATTATTACTTTTCTTAGACAAATAATTATTAATGTCTCCGCTTATATCTTCTTTTCTTAACCCCTTTAAAAAATGTTCATCTTTAATATTATATTCACCAAGACTTAAAATAGGATCAACTGCCAGACATTTCAAATCTAATATAGATGAATAATATAAAGCTCCAGTTCCACCTTTTGATGCACCATAGAGAACAATATTTTTAATATCAAGATTATTTTTAACATTTTCAATCGCTTTAATAATGTCTTCTTCCATATTCGGATTATTTATTGTATTTATATAATGTGAGCCGTGTGAACAATTTAAATCCATTATCCGCATAGTATACACATTTTTAACTAAACTTCTCTCAATATTATTAAAGAATTTAGGGAACATTCTATCAGACATTAAGTAGCTATCATAAACATCACCAGGAGGCATACATGTAAAAATAATTAATAATGTAAAAGAATCTAATTTTTCATTCATTTTTTTTTCATCAGGTTCATCTAAAGTGTAAAAAACACTATTCTCTTGATACAAATCCTTTCGTTTCCATAGTTCTTTAATGAATTTCCTTTTATATAATTTAGAAATACCATCTTTGTGGAAATATAATATATAATCATTTTTCAGTAATCTTTTGTATAAATTGTATATTTTTTTGTTATTCCTAGATAATTCTATAATGTTTTTATCACTATTTAGAACAACTTCAATAGCTTTTGTACCCAAAATTTCAAAATCATAATCTACATAAATTCTTTGTACTGTTTTGACTTCATCTTTTAGAACTACACCTCTCCCCTTCTCCTTTATAATGATGTTCAATAATTTATTTAAAAAATCGTTATAAAACTCTTTTCTAAAATGTAAATAATATTTTCCCCATAAATGATTTTCATCTAAATAATATTGTGTTGATGTCATATCCAAAATAGAAACCGAATAGTTATTCACAATATAACTATCAAATTTATCCCAAACTTTATTCATTTCTTTAAATTCTTGTAGAGGTATATTTTTAGCTATTCTCCAATCAGTTAAAGTACTGCCATCTTTAAACAAATCTGTAAACCTGGCTTTGACTAAAACTATTTTACACTCAGGTAAATATGTCTGTATAAAATCAAAGAATTTTTCTAAAGAATTTTTCCAAATTCTAAAATATTCATTGAAATTTTCAGCTATATTAACAGGTTCTAAGTTTTTTAATTGAGGAATGTTTATATAATTCGGGTTATTTGTTATATATTGATCATCTTCTAGCTTTAACACTCCAAATTTCACATCTGGATCTAGATCAATAAGTAAATAATCTGGCTTTTCAACTTTTAACTTTTCTAAAAAATTTTTGTTAAATTCTTTATTTAATATATCTTGCACATATAAAGTTTTATCTATAAATTCTTTCGTTACTTCCAATTTATTCGGTTCGGACATCAAACTAGGTATAGTTGTTTGGTTTTGATGCCCAATAATCTGGAAATAGGCTTTATAATTTGGATTGAATTTAGTGTTAAAATTATCTCTTGTAACACATGAACCAATCGTTGCAATTTTAATCATATATCCTCCTTAATTTCAAACTTTATTTTTTTAAGTATTATCCACTTAAAATATTTCATTCAATATTTTTTTCGTACTATTTTCATTATCATGACACATTAATCTACTGATTAATCCTGAATAGTTTATTTGTTTTATATTTTTTATTTGTAAAGCTAATTTATACTCATTTAATGATGCTATAGGGAAATTACCTAATTCAAATATATTAAAATAAAACCCAACACTACTGTTATAGTCCTTCATGTCTTCTTGCATTAAAAATATTGGTTTATTTAAATGTGCAAAATCAAAAATTGTTGATGAATAATCAGTAATCATAATATCTGAAAGAATGTATAGTTCTTGTATATCTACAAATTCATTATAAAAACAATGAATTCTATGATCTAAGTTATTATATTGAGGCCTTAATGAACTTTCATTTGGATGTAACTTAACTATAATCTCATATTCATTTGGTAAATAGGCTAATAATTCCTTTAAATCAATACTAGTCACTTGATTACGTTTTTGTTTTCGCCAAGTAGGACAGTATAATATATATTTTTTATTTGTATTTTGCATGAAAAGGTATTTTCTTTGTAACCTTCTCCATTCTTCATCAGTTTGGAACTTTAGTAAATATTCATTTTTAGGAGCTCCATATTCCAATATTTTCAATTCTTTATTATCGTGTAATTGAAATGCAGAACTTAACAGCATACTATTTACATTTGAAGATGTAATTAGATAATCCCATTTATACATTCTTGGTTTAAATTGTGATAATTGATAATTTTTTTCTTTTTCATCGCTCAAATCACTAACCATTTTTTTTAGAGGAAAACCATGCCATGTTTGAATAAACACTTGATCTTTATGTTTATATACTTTATCCCAAGAATTACCATTTATAAATATATATTTAGACATTCTAAATTTTTCAATATAATCTTTACTTCCAAATCTAACAGGCTTAAACCCATGGTTTCTAATTTCTATATCTACAAGTGAATTAATTGAACTTACAAAAATTTCTTTATCTTCAAAGAAATTTTTAATGCCTAATGCTATATACTTTGGATCACCACTGAAATTATTCCCATGGAAAGATTCAATGAATACTTTATTTTCTTGTGGAATGATTTCATTTAGCTTTTGCTTATACAAGTTTGTTTCTTTTTGTTTATAATGCTCTTTTAACTTATTATTTAAAAACTTATTGGAAAAAATTTTATTTAAAATCGGTAAAGATTTCATTTTTTTAAATTGTTCTTTTTTCTTATTCAAGTTTTTTAATTCATTCTTTTCTCTTGATTTAAGTACAAATTTTTTCCCATATTTATTTTTAAAGAAAAATTCTTTTGACATATTACTATTGTTAATTATATTTTTTAGATTATTAACATATTCATTACTATAATTTGAATTTAAAAATGTGTCATTTAATTTATTAACATCTTCTTCACGATCTGTTTTTGTATATTTACTATCTAATATAGAAGTGATTAATACACTATCTTTTCTAATATTTTTTTCTAGGAATTTAATACCATTATACTGTGAATAGACCTCTTCTAAAACATTATCGTCACCAGGATAAATAAGTGCTCTATTCCCTCTAGCTAATGTTTCTAATATTGAATAACCTAACGTTTCATATGGTGAAGATGAAATATATATATAATTAAGCGGTTCTTTTTCATTAATATGAACATTATTTTGTAAATTATAATATTTCACTAAATTTTTATACAATAATTCTGATGGACCATAACCTATAATATATAGTTGAATATCATTTCTATCTGTGTTTTTTACTATATAGTTTATTAATTTTATTACGTAGGAAATATCTTTAATATTATCTTCGAACCTTGCTTTTATTAAAAGATTTCTTTTCGTATTTATAGGCTTTCTCTTGAGATCAATATGTTCAGCATTTACATACTGGGAAAACACTGAGTTATATTTGTATTTCTCTATAAATTTTTCTTTTATAGTATCTGTACTTACTCTTATACTATCAATGTATTCTAAACCTAAATCCAGTGAGTCATCTATATATTCTAATGGGCCATGAATTTCACCAATTATTTTAATCTTTTTGTTTTTTTGTTTAACCTCTTTAGCATAAATAAATAGTTCTTCTCTTGTGATAATTAGTAAATCTCCTGCTGCGATTTTAATAAAATCATCAAATTTATAAAACTGAACATTATTATTATTTATACCTTCATGTATAATTAAGCGCGTTATATCGTCACTTTCAAAATCTAATATATTAAAGTAATTAACATTATTACCATTCTTCAAAAATGATTTTATTAAATTTATGTTACTTCTTGATGTGCCTCCTTTGGCAAAGATATTGTATCCCAATATATTAATATTCATTTTCTCACCTTTCGTTCCCTAATCTTTTTACTTTTAAAAATTCCCTAAATTCAATAAAAGTTATTTTCGAAATAAACTAAACTCTGCTAATTATACATTATTATTTTATTTATATCTATGTTATATTACATTTTTGAATTAAATTTTCAATTTTTAAATATTTTAAACATAAAAAAAGTTGCCATTTTCTTACATGGCAACTTTTAATAATTATGCTATTTTATGCGATTTCTATCTGGAAACGACGAACGACTGTGCCATCATCTAAAGTTGAAGATTCTATTTCTTCCCCACCATTGTGTAAGATGACAGCTGCAGAGGCTTCATTATCTTTTTCACAAGTAATCAGCGCTTCTTGTACGCCAATACGTGATAAGTAGTCTAATGACTTTTTCAAAATTTTATTCCCAAAGCCCTTGCCTCGGTAGCTCTTACGAACACCGTAGCCAACATGGCCGCCAATAATTTTTAATTTTTCATTCAAATGATGGCGAATATTGGCAGCGCCAATAATCTTATCATCATCAATTAAAAACAATGTCGTATTATCTACTGTCTCATCATTAGATTTGTTATCTGCTAATTCATGTACAATTTCTTCAAAATTATTGTATTTGGTAATATTCGTAATCTCAGGCACTACCTTTTCATCGTGATCTATCCATTCTTTCATATAATCACAATATAATGTTTCGTCAGCCATTGTTAACTCTCTAAATTCAACCATGTTGACACTCCTTCCTTTTAGTTGCTATCCCATTGGTTCGTCATGTGTATTGAGATAATACACGTAGTTGTCAGTCCATTGTCCATGTTCGAAAATAAATCCTTTTCGAATACATTCAAATGCAAAGCCTAATTTTTCAATTAACTGAATAGAAGGTTGATTATCCAAATTGATGTGTGCTTCTATTCTATGAAACTTTAAAGTCTCTTTCGTTTGTTTCACAAGTTCTGATAAAGCTTCATAAGCATACCCTTGATGCCAGTATTGATTATGGATAAAATAACCGATTTCTGCCCATTGAAATTGATCGCGGCTTAAATTTTTAATGTTAAGCATACCAAGATGACGTCCCGTTTTATCAAAGATGCCAAATATATACAAATCATCATCTTTAATCGCTTGTTGATGCTTTAAAACCATTGCCGCAAACCATGGTTCCGTGGCATCTGACATGTCTACTTGGCCTTTATCATGCTTGTATTGCGCAGGATAACGATTTACAAATCCTGACAACCATGACTCATAATCATTTTCTTCTAACGGTCTAATGATAAGCCGTTGTGTAGTGAAATGCAACCCTAAATTATTTTTCATTGAAAAACCCCTTAACATAAGGCGTCAGCAACCAAAACTATAACATCATTTGGCATAAAATCAACCTTTTAATTTATTAAAAATATGAACTGCTTCTAAGGACGATTTCACTCGTCATGAAGATCATTCATGATCATCGTGAGTATATCATTTTGTGTCATCATTTCAGTACTCAATTTCTCATTTTTACATTTAATGTATCTTTTTCAACAAACCAACTTGCAAGTTTTTGTACACTAAAATCGGTATATGCTTTTGAGTGATGTCTTCTCACGGTTTCTGCATAAGGTAAGTCGAAATAATAAATATAGCTTTTAATATGCGTACTTGAAATAATGCTCTGTAACATATTACCATATTTTTCTTTATTGAAAATACCCTCTACAATAACATATTTACAATGTGCTATGCCAAATAGTGTAATGTATTTTATTAGCTCAATTGATAAATTGCCTGGTCTATCTGAGACGTTTAACATATGGCGTCTTATTTCATCTTGACCCACGCGCATGACACCATTACCCAACATGCTTTGTAAGTTACGGGCAATAGTCGTTTTGCCACTACCAGAGTTACCTCTTAATAATATTAGTTTTGTCATTGTATCGCCCTATCCTCTAGATAAATTGTGATTTATGTATATACTTTCATAAGTGTTAAACTTATACCCTATCAAAGTGATTAAAATCAAAAAAGCTAGACCCTTTATATCCATACAAATAGGATATAAGCAGTCTAGCATTTTGTTGCTTCATTTATTTTTTATATTCATTCGTTTTATAAATTGGAGTTAGCGTTAAATTGTACCTAGTTCTTTACCTACTTTTTCATATGCCGCTAATGCTTGATCAAGCATTTCTTTTGTATGTGCAGCTGTAGGCATATTACGAACACGGCCCGTACCTTTAGGCACTGTTGGAAAGACGATGGATTTCACATAGATACCTTCATCTTTTAAGCGGCTACTAAATGCTTGTGTTTCTTTTTCGTCACCTATGATTACTGGTGTAATTGGTGATTCAGAATTACCAATGTCAAAACCTAATTTTTTCAATCCGTCTTTTAAGTAATTACCATTTTCCCAAAGTTTATCGTGTAATTCTGTTGATGCCATTAATTTCTTAACAGCTTCAGTGATGGCTTTTGTATCACCGGGCGCTAATGATGTTGAGAATAAGAATGGTCTTGATTGTGCTTTCAACCAATCGATCAATGATTGTGTACCAGCTACATAACCACCGACAACACCAATCGCTTTAGATAATGTACCAATTTGGAAGTCAATTTTATCTTGAAGGCCAAAATGTTTCACTGTACCTGCACCATTGCCCATGACACCAGAGCCATGTGCGTCATCAACATATGTGATTAAACCGAATTCTTCTGCAATTTCTACGATTTCTGGTAATTTAGCAACATCGCCATCCATACTAAATACACCGTCAGTAATATACATTACTTTATTGTATTGTCCAGATTCAACAGCTTCTTTCGCTTTAGCGCGTAAATCGTCCATATCTGAATGGTTGACGCGTATAATTTTCGCTTTAGATAAACGACATCCATCAATAATTGATGCGTGGTTTAATTCATCTGATAGGATAGCATCATTTTTATTCATCACAGCTGAAATGGCTGCCATGTTACAATTAAAACCTGATTGGTATGCAATCGCTGCCTCTGTACCTTTAAACTTCGCAAGTGTTTCTTCCAATTCGTCATGAAGGTCTAATGTACCGTTAATAGATCTTACTGCACCTGCACCTACGCCATGAGTGTCTATGGCATCTTTGGCAGCTTGTTTTAAATCTTCATCTGTTGCAAGTCCTAAATAGTTATTTGAAGACAAATTAACATAGTTTTTCCCGTTTATTTTAATCTCTGGTCCATTTGCACCTTCAATTGTATCAATTTCATTATAAAGTCCATTATCTTTTAAATATTGAATATTTTCATCTAAAAAGCCATGTAGTGACTGTACCACTGGAAATCCCCCTTTGAGTTATCTACTATTTAATCCTATCATAACCCATTTTCTTGTATCAGGAAAGTAGAATCACACGATTTATTAAAGCGTTTTCTACAATCTAATTAAAGTCACAATAATTGTCTCTACAGTAAAGTCATTTAAAATGATATAATAGAATAATCATTTTAAGGAAGAAGGGTTGAAGTTGTTTGATTGGTTTCAACTAGCAAGAGAAAAGGAAAACAGAATGATACAAATACGTCGCTATTTGCATCAATATCCTGAATTATCATTTGAGGAGTATCATACACGTGACTACATCCTAAATCAACTCAGCCAACTATCATGCGAGGTACGGTCGCCCGTTGGAAGAAATGGTATTGTCGCAACATTTAGTGCACAAGGAGACGGTCCAACGATTGCATTACGTGCTGATTTTGATGCTTTACCTATCAATGAACTCACTGAAGTAGATTACAAGTCTAAAAATCCTGGTGCAATGCATGCATGTGGGCACGATGGTCATACTGCAATACTACTAGCCGTTGCTGAAATCATCGACGCACATAAAAGCAAATTAAATGGTGATGTCGTGCTAATTTTCCAATATGGTGAAGAAATTATGCCAGGTGGCTCACAAGAAATGATTGATGATGGCTGCTTACAAAACGTAGATAGAATATATGGAAACCATCTGTGGAGTGGCTATCCTACCGGCACAATTTATTCTCGTCCTGGTGCGATGATGGCCTCTCCAGATGAATTCAACGTAACGATTCATGGTCAAGGTGGACACGGTGCGAAGCCACACGAAACCATCGATCCTGTTGTCATTATGGCTGAATTTATCATTAGTGCGCAAAAAATTGTTTCTAGAACGATTGATCCAGTAAAACAAGCTGTTATTAGCTTCGGTATGGTACAATCTGGTTCGGCAGATAATGTCATTCCAGATACTGCATTTTGTAAAGGAACGGTGCGTACTTTTGATACAGAAGTACAAGCACATGTGATGCACAAGATGGATAAGCTATTGCAAGGGTTGGCTGTTGCGAATGATATTACTTATGATTTTGATTATATTAAAGGTTATTTGCCTGTCCACAATAATCCTAAATGCTTTGACATCGTTAAACAAGCTTCAAATGAGATGAATTTAAGATTTAACGAATCTGAATTAATGATGATTGGCGAGGACTTTTCACATTATCAAAAAGTACGTCCAGGTGCATTCTTTTTAACAGGTTGTGGTAACCCTGAAAAAGATACCACACATCCACACCATAGCCCATATTTCAATCTAGATGAAAAGGCATTAAAATATAGTGCCAGCCAGTTTTTAAAAATATTAGAGTTGGAAAATGTAATTAAGCCCTAGGCCTGAATAGCCTAGGGTCTTTTTATTTCCAAATATCTTACACTTTAAATTTCAACCTTAATCATAATATTATTCAGTTGAAAAATAAATATTACATCAAAAATAAAAAAAGAGCCTCCAACATGGAGACTCTTCAAATCTATATTAAAGATAAGATATCTTATTTGTAGATTTCAGTTACAACGCCTGATCCAACAGTACGTCCACCTTCACGGATAGAGAAACGTGTACCGTCTTCGATAGCGATTGGAGAAATTAGTTCAACTTCCATTTCAACATTGTCGCCAGGCATAACCATTTCAGTACCTTCTGGTAAAGTAACAACGCCTGTTACGTCAGTAGTACGGAAATAGAATTGTGGGCGGTAGTTACTGAAGAATGGAGTATGACGTCCACCTTCATCTTTAGATAAAACGTAAACTTCCGCTTTAAACTTTGTATGTGGTGTAATTGAACCAGGAGCAGCTAAAACTTGACCACGTTGGATGTCTTCACGTGCAACACCACGTAATAACGCACCAATGTTGTCACCAGCTTCAGCATAGTCTAATAATTTACGGAACATTTCTACACCAGTAACAGTTGTTTTGCTTGATTCTTCTTGCATACCGATGATTTCAACTTCTTCACCGACTTTGATTTGACCACGTTCAACACGGCCTGTAGCAACAGTACCACGACCAGTGATTGAGAATACGTCCTCAACTGGCATCATGAATGGTTTGTCAGAATCACGTTCTGGTGTTGGAATGAATTCGTCAACAGCTTGCATTAAGTCTAAGATTTTTTGCTCATAGTCAGCGTCGCCTTCAAGTGCTTTTAATGCTGAACCAGAGATTACAGGTACATCGTCACCTGGGAAGTCATATTCGCTTAATAAGTCACGAACTTCCATTTCTACTAATTCTAATAATTCTTCATCGTCAACCATGTCAACTTTGTTTAAGAATACAACTAATGCTGGAACACCAACGTTACGTGATAAAAGGATGTGTTCACGAGTTTGTGGCATTGGACCATCTGCAGCAGATACTACTAAGATAGCTCCGTCCATTTGTGCAGCACCAGTGATCATGTTTTTAACATAGTCAGCGTGTCCTGGGCAGTCAACGTGAGCATAGTGACGTTTGTCAGTAGTATACTCGATGTGTGCAGTATTAATTGTAATACCACGTTCTTTTTCTTCTGGAGCGTTGTCAATCATGTCGTATGATTGTGCAACAGTGTCACCATTTTTTGCTAAAACAGTTGCGATAGCAGCTGTTAAAGTAGTTTTACCATGGTCAACGTGTCCGATTGTACCAATATTGGCATGTTCTTTTGAGCGATCGAATTTTTCTTTAGCCATTATAAAATCTCTCCTATTCGTTAGAAAAATAATTGTTAAATTTATCTCTCATGACAGTTTCTCACCATCATGAGAAGATGATTAATTTAGTTTAAAAGGACCATACAGTACCTTTATAATGCATTTTCCCTAAAAAATCAATTAATAAAACTGTAAGCCATATAATTATGCTTTACATGTATTGTACAGACTGTCACTGCACAATACAAGTCTAATTATTCAGCTGTTTTATTACCACTGTTTTTCTTAATTATATCTTCAGAAATTGATTTTGGAACTTCTGCATAGTGATCGAAGTACATTGTGTATGTTCCACGACCTTGTGTATTAGAACGTAATGAAGTTGCATAACCGAACATTTCTGAAAGTGGTACAAAGGCATTTACAACTTGTGCATTACCACGAGGTTCCATACCATCAACACGTCCACGACGAGATGTTACATCACCCATGATGTCACCCATGTATTCTTCAGGCATTTCAATTGTAACTTTCATCATTGGTTCTAAGATAACTGGTTCACATTTTTTAGCTGCTTCTTTAAGCGCTAATGATGCAGCGATTTTGAAGGCCATTTCTGATGAATCGACATCATGATATGAACCATCAAATAATTTTGCTTTAACATCAATTAATGGATAACCAGCTAATACACCGTTTTCCATAGCATCTTTAAGTCCTGCTTCAACTGATGGAATGTATTCACGAGGAACTACACCACCAACGATAGCGTTTTCGAATTCGAAACCGCCGCCTGTTTCGTTCGGTTCAAATTCAATTTTAACGTCACCGTATTGTCCACGACCACCAGATTGACGCGCGAATTTACCTTGAACTTGTGCTGATTGCTTAAATGTTTCACGGTATGAAACCATTGGCGCACCAACATTACATTCAACGTTAAATTCTTTTTTCATACGGTCAACTAAGATGTCTAAGTGAAGCTCACCCATACCACCGATGATAACTTGTCCAGTTTCTTCGTCAGTGTGTGCATGGAATGTTGGGTCTTCTTCTTGTAATTTAACTAAAGCTGTAGTCATTTTGTCTTGGTCAGCTTTAGATTTTGGTTCAACTGATAAGTGAATAACAGGTTCTGGGAAGTCCATTGATTCCAAGATAATGTCATTTTTCTCACCACATAAAGTATCACCAGTACCAGTTTCTTTTAGACCTACCGCAGCAGCGATATCTCCTGAGTAAACTGTGTTAAGCTCTTGACGAGAGTTAGCGTGCATTTGTAGTAAACGACCTACACGTTCACGTTTATTCTTCGTAGAGTTTTTAACATAAGAACCAGAAGTTAATGTACCTGAGTACACACGGAAGAATGTTAACTTACCAACATAAGGGTCAGTCATTACTTTGAACGCTAGTGCAGCGAACTCAGCATTGTCATCCGCTTTTGCGATAACTTCTTCTTCTGGATCATCAGCACGGTGACCGATAATTGGTTTAACATCTAATGGTGAAGGTAAATAGTCAATTACTGCGTTAAGCATTAATTGAACACCTTTGTTTTTGAAGGCAGTACCAACAAGAACTGGGTAGAATTCAATATTATTAGTTGCTTGACGAATAGCGTCTTTTAATTCAGCTACAGTAATTTCTTCGTCACCAAGATATTTTTCCATTAATTCATCACTTGTTTCAGCTACTGCTTCAATAAGTGTTGCACGAGCTTCTTCAGCTCTTTCTTTTTGATCTTCAGGAATTTCAATTTCTTCAATTTCAGTTCCTAAGTCATTGTTGTATTTGAAACATTTCATTTCAACTAAGTCGATGATTGCTTCAAATTCATCTTCCGCACCAATTGGTAATTGGATTGGTTGTGCATTCGCTTGTAGGCGATCATGAATTGTGCTTACAGCATATTCAAAGTTCGCACCTAGTTTATCCATTTTGTTTACGAATACAATACGAGGAACGCCGTAAGTTGTTGCTTGACGCCAAACTGTTTCAGTTTGAGGTTCAACACCTGATTGCGCATCAAGTACTGTAACCGCACCATCAAGTACACGTAATGAACGTTCAACTTCAACAGTGAAGTCTACGTGTCCAGGTGTATCGATGATGTTTACACGGTGATCATCCCATGAAGCTGTTGTTGCAGCTGATGTGATTGTAATACCGCGGTCTTGCTCCTGTTCCATCCAGTCCATTTGTGAAGCTCCTTCATGAGTTTCACCAATTTTATGGATACGTCCAGTATAGTAAAGAATACGTTCAGTCGTAGTTGTTTTACCAGCATCGATGTGAGCCATGATACCGATATTACGAGTTCTTTCTAAACTAAAATCTCTAGCCATGTATTTTTCTCCTTCCAGTATAACTGCGAATAAATACTATAAATATGGCGATGCCCTAAGCATGCACCTAGATAGTAAACTATCAATGTGGAACATGCTCAGGGAAAACCTACTATCCTACCAACGATAGTGAGCGAAGGCTTTGTTAGCTTCAGCCATTTTATGAACGTCTTCACGTTTCTTAACTGCACCACCAGTGTTGTTTGCAGCGTCTAAAATTTCGTTAGCTAAACGTTCTTCCATCGTTTTTTCACCACGAAGACGTGAATAGTTAACTAACCAACGAAGGCCTAAAGTAGTACGACGTTCTGGACGAACTTCTACAGGTACTTGATAGTTAGAGCCACCTACACGACGTGCTTTAACTTCTAATACTGGCATAATGTTGTCGATAGCTTCTTCGAAAACTTCGATAGCTTCACGACCACTGCGTTCTTGAACTAATTCAAATGCAGAATAAAGAATTTTTTGAGCTGTTCCACGTTTACCATCTAACATAATTTTGTTAATTAATTTAGTAACTAATTTTGAGTTATGAATTGGATCTGGTAATACGTCTCTTTTTGGTACTGATCCTTTACGAGGCATAATATAAATCCTCCCTTCCTAATTATAATATATTTTCATTCTTTATAACGAAAATTTACGCAATCTTAAACTTATTTTTTAGGTTTTTTAGTTCCGTATAATGAACGACCTTGTCTACGACCGTCAACACCTGAAGTATCAAGTGCACCACGTACGATGTGGTAACGTACACCAGGTAAGTCTTTTACACGTCCACCACGTACAAGTACAACACTGTGTTCTTGTAAGTTGTGTCCGATACCAGGGATATACGCGTTAATTTCGATGTTGTTAGACAAACGCACACGAGCATATTTACGTAACGCAGAGTTAGGTTTTTTAGGTGTCATAGTACCTACACGTGTACAAACACCACGTTTTTGCGGTGAGTTTAAGCTAGTGTACTTTTTCTTTTTACTGTTGTAGTTTCTGTTCAATGCTGGTGAATCATAGTTTTTTGATTTGCTTTGTCTTGGTTTACGTACTAATTGGTTAATAGTTGGCATGAAATATGTCCTCCTCTCTTCTTTTATAATCCCACACATCCAGGTGGTTCATTTTAAAGGTAAATAAAATTTAGTAAGAAAAATCTTACTAATCTCATTTCAATAATGCAACAACAGTCGCATTAACGTTTATACCTACATACTTTCCTAAAGCTCGTTTGCTCTCGAAAAATGAGATAGATATGTTTTTTTGATTGATTTGACTTAACACGCGAGTCATTAGATGAACTTCAACGTCTTCAGCGATAATCAATGATGTCACTTGATCTTTATTCAAAGCTTTTAGCGTCTGTTTAAGACCAATAACATAGTGTTGTTTGTTAAAGCGTGCAACTTTTTCATTAGACATCTAAATATCCTCCAAAGTTCTGCTTGCATCAACCTTAATAATAATAACATCAAAATTACTGCGTAGTCAACTTTAATTAGCATTTTTTGCAGAAAATATATAAAAAAATAAAAGAGCGAAATAAAGATCAAATGTTACCATCTCATCTTTTATTTCGCCCAAAGTAAAATGGTCAGTCACTTAAGACATAGACACGTGTTGCAATCCTACAACTTCAACACATGTCTATATGTTTATACAAGCTCAAATGAATGCTAAACCATTTCATATTTTAAAAGCAATACTAGATTTCAGTTGGTTGAATCTCTTCAACAACTTCTTCTGGTGTCGCTTTATCATACTGTACATCACTGTAACGTCTCATACCTGTACCAGCTGGGATGAGCTTACCAATAATAACGTTCTCTTTAAGTCCAAGTAAGTTATCACGTTTACCTTTGATAGCAGCATCTGTAAGTACACGTGTTGTTTCTTGGAATGAAGCTGCTGATAAGAAGCTTTCAGTTTCAAGAGAAGCTTTTGTTATACCTAATAATACAGGTTTAGATGTTGCTGGACGTTTACGTTCTTTGAATGCTTCGCGGTTCGCATCTGTAAAGTTATGAATATCTACAAGTGCACCTGGAAGTAATTTCGTATCTCCAGCTTCAATGATACGTACTTTACGTAACATTTGTCTTACCATAACTTCAACGTGTTTATCATCAATTTCAACACCTTGCATACGGTAAACTTTTTGAACTTCTTTTAATAAATAACTTTCTGTTGCATTCAAGCCAGATATAGATAAGAAGTTCTTAGGTTCAATTGAACCTTCTGTGAGTGCTTCACCACGTTCAACACTTTGGCCAACTTCAACTTTTAATCTTGAAGTACCTGAAGCTAGGTAAGATTTCGTTTCATTTGCGCCTTTGATGACGATTTCTTGTTGACGATCTTTGGCAACGCTAATGTCATCTACGACACCTTCAATTTCAGTCACGACTGCTTGACCTTTAGGGTTACGCGCCTCGAAAATCTCTTGGATACGAGGAAGACCTTGCGTGATATCACTACCTGCTACACCACCTGTGTGGAATGTACGCATTGTAAGCTGTGTACCTGGTTCACCGATGGATTGGGCAGCAATTGTACCAACTGCTTCACCAACTTCAACTTTTTCACCAGTAGCAAGGTTTTTACCATAACATTTTTCACATACACCATGACGTGTATTACATGTGAATGCTGAACGGATATACATTTCTTCTATACCAGCGTCTGTGATTTTCTTAGCAATTTCTGCTGTTACTAACTCATCTGGACGAACGATGACTTCATCTGTTTCTGGATGGCGAATCGTTTCTTTAGAATAACGACCTTCAATACGTTCGCTGAATGGTTCAATCATTTCAGTACCTTCTTTAATATCAGATACAAGTAAACCACGGTCCGTACCACAGTCTTCTTCACGAACGATAACATCTTGTGCCACATCAACAAGACGACGAGTAAGATAACCAGAGTCCGCTGTTTTAAGTGCTGTATCGGCAAGACCTTTACGTGCACCATGTGTAGAGATAAAGTATTCTAACACTGTTAAACCTTCACGGAATGATGAAGTGATTGGTAATTCAATAATCTTACCGGATGGTGCAGCCATAAGTCCACGCATACCTGCTAACTGTGTAAAGTTAGATGCGTTACCACGGGCACCAGAGTCACTCATCATAAAGATTGGGTTTGTTTTTTCAAGTGATCCCATTAATTCGTTTTGAATTTGGTCTTTGGCATCAGTCCAAATTTCAACAACTGCATTGTAACGTTCAAATTCAGTAATTAAACCACGGTTGAATTGTTTTTGTACTTTTTCAACTAGTTTTTCATGTTCATCTAAAATTTGTTGCTTATCTGGTAAAACCACAATGTCAGATACACCGACAGTGATACCAGCTTTAGAAGAGAATTTGAATCCTAAGTCTTTCATTCTATCTAACATCATAGATGTATCTGTGATGCTGAATCGATTAAAGACTTCTGCAATGATATTTCCTAAGAAATTCTTGTTGAATGGTTCGATGAGTGGTTGTTCATCAAAATATGCTTTTAATCCACCCTCACCTAATTCTGTCGCAGAAACAAAGTATTTGTCTGGCGTACTGTTTTCAAGGTTATATTTTGTTGGTTCGTTAATATATGCAAATGAATCAGGAATGATTTCATTAAAGATTACTTTACCAACAGATGTTGTTAAAATTTTATGATTTTGCGCTTCTGTAAATGTTGGGTTATTAAATGAACTTGCATGCACACCTATACGTGTGTGTAAATGTACATAACCATTCGCATAAGCTTTCAACACTTCGTTTGTATCATTATAAATTGTACCAGTATTTACTGCATCTTTACGTTCTAAAGTAAGGTAATAGTTACCTAATACCATATCTTGTGATGGTGTAACAACAGGTTTACCATCTTTAGGGTTTAAGATGTTTTGTGCTGCAAGCATAAGCATACGTGCTTCTGCTTGTGCTTCTTTAGATAATGGTACGTGAACAGCCATTTGGTCACCATCAAAGTCAGCGTTATAAGCTGTAGTTGCAAGTGGATGTAGACGAATCGCACGACCTTCTACAAGTGTAGGTTCAAATGCTTGGATACCTAATCTATGCAGCGTTGGTGCACGGTTTAAAAGAACTGGATGTTCTTTAATGACGTCTTCTAGTACATCCCATACTTCATCATCCATACGTTCAATCTTGCTTTTCGCATTTTTAATGTTTGTCGCAATTTCACGTTGAACTAATTCTTTCATGATGAAAGGTTTAAACAACTCTAAAGCCATTTCTTTAGGTAAGCCACATTGATACATCTTCAAGCTTGGTCCAACAGCGATAACGGAACGGCCTGAATAGTCAACACGTTTACCTAATAAGTTTTGACGGAAACGACCTTGTTTACCTTTAAGCATATGTGACAATGATTTTAATGGACGGTTACCTGGTCCAGTTACTGGACGACCACGGCGACCATTATCGATAAGTGCATCAACTGCTTCTTGTAACATACGTTTTTCGTTTTGTACGATGATGCCAGGAGCACCTAAATCTAATAAACGTTTTAAACGGTTGTTACGGTTGATGACACGGCGATATAAATCATTTAAATCACTTGTTGCAAAACGTCCACCGTCTAATTGAACCATTGGTCTGATTTCTGGTGGAATTATTGGAAGTACATCCAATACCATCCAAGCTGGATTATTACCAGAATGTCTGAATGATTCAACTACTTCTAATCGTTTAATCGCACGTGTAAGTCTTTGTCCTGTTGCAGACTCTAACTCATCACGCAATTCTTTTAATTCTGTATCCAAATCAATTTCATCTAATAATTCTTTGATACCTTCAGCACCCATTTTAGCTGTAAATTGACCAGGGAATTTATCATAGTACTCTCTGAATTCTGCTTCAGATAGTAATGTCTTTTTCTCTAATCCAGTTGGGCCAGGATTTACAACAACATAAGAAGCAAAATAAATGACTTCTTCTAATGCTCTTGGTGACATATCTAATAATAGTCCCATGCGGCTTGGAATACCTTTGAAGTACCAAATATGTGAAACTGGCGCAGCTAATTCAATGTGTCCCATTCTTTCACGGCGCACTTTAGATTTAGTTACTTCTACTCCACATCTATCACAAACCATACCTTTATAGCGTACACGTTTGTATTTACCACAACTACATTCCCAGTCTTTTGTAGGTCCGAAAATTCTCTCACAGAATAGACCATCTTTTTCTGGTTTTAAAGTACGATAGTTAATTGTTTCTGGCTTTTTAACCTCACCAAAAGACCATGAACGGATTTTTTCAGGTGAAGCAAGTCCTATTTTCATATAATGGAAATTATTTACATCAATCAAGGAGCCTACCTCCTTCAATTTAGATTAGCTGTGCAAATTGATTGATTGCTCTTTATCAATAATAGATAAGGCCATAATGAGGCAAGTACGATGACTTTACCCCAAAATGGTATATCTTTTTATAAACTTAAATGCGATCTGTATTAGTCAGTAATTTCTTTTTGTGATTGTGGCGCTTCTTTTTGTTGAAGGTCCACTTTACGTTCTACTGCATCTTCATCTTCGTTATCTTGCATGTCGATTTCATTGTCATGCTCATCCATAATCTTAACATCTAATCCTAAACTTTGAAGTTCTTTCATCAATACTCTGAATGATTCAGGAACACCAGGTTTAGTAATGTTTTCACCTTTAACAATAGATTCATAAGTTTTTACACGACCTACTGTATCATCAGATTTATAAGTTAAGATTTCTTGAAGTGTGTATGCAGCACCGTAAGCTTCAAGTGCCCATACTTCCATCTCACCGAAACGTTGTCCACCGAATTGTGCTTTACCACCTAATGGTTGTTGCGTAACAAGTGAGTATGGTCCAGTTGAACGTGCGTGTAATTTATCGTCAACCATGTGTGCAAGTTTCAACATATACATAACGCCGACTGAGATTCTGTTATCGAATGGTTCACCCGTACGTCCATCGTATAATACTGTCTTACCGTCACGTGCCATACCAGCTTCTTCAATCGTTGACCATACATCTTCATCACTCGCACCATCAAATACTGGTGAAGCAACATGAATACCTAAGTTTTTAGCAGCCATACCTAAATGTAACTCTAATACTTGTCCGATATTCATACGTGATGGAACACCTAGTGGGTTCAACATGATGTCGATTGGTGTACCGTCTGGTAAGTAAGGCATATCTTCTTCAGGAACTAACTTAGAGATAACACCTTTGTTACCGTGACGACCACACATTTTGTCACCAACATGTATTTTACGTTTTTGAACGATATAAACACGTACTAATTGGTTTACACCTGGAGATAATGTGTCATCTCCTTCTTCACGGTTGAAGACTTTAACGTCTAGAACAATACCGCCTGCACCATGAGGTACACGTAATGATGTATCACGTACTTCACGTGCTTTTTCACCGAATATCGCATGTAATAAGCGTTCTTCTGCTGTTAATTCTGTTACACCTTTAGGCGTTACTTTACCTACTAAAATGTCTCCGTCATTAACTTCAGCACCTACGTATACAATACCACGGTCATCTAAGTTTTTAAGCGCACTATCTGAAACGTTAGGAATATCACGTGTAATTTCTTCAGGTCCTAGTTTTGTATCACGTGCTTCTGATTCATATTCTTCAATATGGATAGAAGTATATACGTCATCTTTCACTAGGCGTTCGCTCATAATTACAGCATCTTCATAGTTGTAACCGTCCCATGTCATGAATCCGACAACTACGTTTCTACCTAACGCCATTTCACCAAGTTCCATTGAAGGACCATCGGCTAAAATTTCACCTTTCGTTACGACATCACCTGTAGCAACGATTGGTCTTTGGTTATAACAAGTACCTGTGTTTGAGCGTTTGAACTTAGCTAACGGATAGCGATCGATTTCGCCTTCGTATTCTTGTCCATCTTCTTCGATAAGTTGACGTACAAGAATTTCATTAGATTCAACGTGTTCAACACGGCCTTTATGTTTAGCGACAATTGCAGCACCAGAGTCACGAGCTGCTACGTGTTCCATACCAGTACCTACGAAAGGTGATTCTGGATTCATCAATGGTACTGCTTGACGTTGCATGTTTGCACCCATTAATGCACGGTTAGAGTCATCGTTTTCTAAGAATGGAATACATGCTGTTGCTGCAGAAACAACTTGTTTAGGAGATACATCCATGTAATCCATTTTTTCTTTGGCCATAACTGTGTTGTTACCACGGAAACGACAAACAACTTCATCGTCTAAGAAACGACCATTTTCATCTAGTTTAGAATTCGCTTGTGCTACTACATAGCTATCTTCTTCATCAGCTGTTAAATAATCGATTTGATCTGTGATACTATTCGTCTCAAGATCTACTTTACGATATGGTGTTTCAATGAAACCAAATTCATTTACACGTGCATAACTTGATAATGAGTTGATCAAACCAATGTTTGGTCCCTCTGGTGTTTCGATTGGACACATACGGCCATAGTGAGAGTAGTGAACGTCACGCACTTCCATTTGAGCACGTTCACGTGTTAAACCACCAGGTCCTAATGCTGATAGACGACGTTTATGTGTCAATTCTGCTAATGGATTGGCTTGGTCCATGAATTGTGACAATTGAGAACTACCAAAGAATTCTTTAATTGACGCAATAACTGGACGGATATTAATTAATTGTTGTGGCGTAATTGAATCTGTGTCTTGAATAGACATTCTTTCACGTACCACACGTTCCATTCTTGATAAACCAATACGGAATTGGTTTTGTAGTAACTCCCCTACTGAACGTAGACGACGATTACCTAAATGGTCAATATCATCTGTGAATCCAATACCACTTAATAAATTAAAGAAATATGACATTGATGCGATGATGTCAGCTGGTGTAATACATTTCACTTCTGAATCTGGGAATGCATTACCAATAACTGTTGTTGTGCGGCCTTCTTCATCATTAGGAACATATACTTTAATAGATTGAATTTCTACTGGTTCATCAATCACAGTACCTTCAAGTTCAAAAACTTCACTGTTCGCATTAGATTCTAATACATCCATGATTTCATCTAAATTACGACGATCTAGGACAGTACCTTCTTCAGCTACAATTTCACCTGTTTCAGCATTAACAATTGGTTCTGCTAATTTTTGATTGAATAAGCGGTGTTTTAAATGAAGTTTTTTATTCGCTTTATAACGACCCACGCTTGCTAAATCATAACGTTTCGGATCGAAGAAACGTGAGTATAGTAAGCTTTTCGCATTTTCTACTGTCGGAGGTTCACCTGGGCGTAAACGCTCATAAATTTCTAATAGTGCTTGATCAGTATTTTCAGTACCATCTTTTTCTAATGTATTACGTAAGTACTCATTGTCTCCTAAAAGATCAATGATTTCTTGATCTGTTGAGAAACCTAAAGCTCTCAATAATACTGTTAGTGGTAATTTTCTTGTTCTATCAATACGTACATAAACTACATCTTTGGCATCAGTTTCATACTCTAACCATGCGCCACGGTTAGGAATAATTGTTGCATCATAGTTTGTGCGACCATTTTTATCTAATTTTTCATTAAAGTAAACGGATGGTGAACGAACTAATTGCGATACGATTACACGCTCAGCACCATTAATCACAAATGTACCTGTATCTGTCATTAATGGGAAATCACCCATAAATACTTCTTGCTCTTTCACTTCGCCTGTTTCTTTAATGATTAGACGTACTTTTACACGTAGAGGTGCAGAATACGTCGTATCACGGTTTTTCGATTCTTCTAAATCATATTTTGATTCTCCAAGTCTGTAATCAACAAACTCTAAAGACAGATTTCCTGTGAAATCTTCAATCGGTGAAATGTCTCTAAACATTTCATATAAACCTTCTTCTAAGAACCACTCGTAAGACTTAGTTTGAATCTCAATTAAATTCGGTAATTCTAATACCTCTGAAATTCTCGCATAGTTTCTACGTTTACGATGTCTTCCATATTGGACAAATTGACCTGCCAAACAGATTCACCCCTCAAAAATTGCGTGTTTACTTTTACTAAATCAGCAAATATAATTAGACAAAAAGAAAACGGTAGCATAACTCATGACACCATTTTCTATTTCACCTTATATACTTTGTTAATTTATACGTAAAAGTACACACTTATTGAACATAATTTTTTACATTCTATTACTATATCAGAACAGTGGTTTTTAATCAACCTTTTACACTTCTTAATATATAATAGCCTTTGTGCTTTTCTAATACTTCTACATTACCAAATGTTTCTTCCATTTTTTTCTTCGCAGATGGCATACCTTGTTTCTTTTGAATCACAACATAAAGGGCACCATTCGCTTTTAATTTATGATGCGCATCAGTTAAGATGCTATGAACTACTTTTTTTCCTGCTCTAATCGGTGGATTCGTTAATACAAAATCAAAAGCATTATCCTCTACTTGCGATAACCCATCACTTTCTTTGATCTCTACATTCTCTAAATGATTTTGCGTTTTATTTTTAATCGATAAGGAAAGTGCGCGTTGATTTACATCAACCATCGTTATTTCATGGTGCGGAGACACTTTTGCAATCATCAAACCAATCGGTCCATAACCACAACCAACATCTATAATTTTTTTAGTAGGACCCGGGGGATTTTCTTTCAAAAAAGTATTGATTAATAAATCTGAACCAAAGTCTATTTTCCCTTTAGAAAATACACCTGAATCAGTAACTAATTTTAAATCATAGTTTTTGTAGGAATACGTAAAAGGAAGTTCAGCGCTTTCTACTTCAGGATTTTCATCATAGTAATGACTCATGACTACACCTCTTTTAATCTAATTCATCTTAGATTAATACTATACCCTCAACAAAACTTTGTAACAACAAACGATTCATTCAGGATAGATCAAATAAGATAAAACCCCGTTATAACGATAACGGGGTTTTCATTTCTCAAAGATTTCAGGATATCCACATTGCATTTAAGATTAGCGTATCGAAATAGCTAATGTGTTAAACTGCTTGAATAACCTTCAATATATAATTATGAACTGTTAGCCAGCTAGAATTATTTTAATTCTACTGTAGCGCCAACTTCTTCTAATGCTTCTTTAAGTTTTTCAGCTTCTTCAGTTGGTAAAGCTTCTTTGATTACTTTAGGAGCTCCGTCAACTAATTCTTTAGCATCTTTTAATCCTAAGCCAGTAGCTTCTTTAACAGCTTTAACGACTTTGATTTTAGATGATCCAGCTGATGTTAATTCAACATCAAATTCTGTTTTTTCTTCAGCAGCGTCTCCGCCACCTGCTGCACCTGCTGCTGCTACTGGAGCTGCTGCAGTTACACCAAATTCTTCTTCAATTGCTTTTACTAAGTCGTTTAATTCTAAAACTGACATTTCTTTAATTGCTTCAATGATTTGTTCTTGATTAGCCATTTTAATATTCCTCCATTAATTTTATTAGTTTTATGCGCAATTATTCAGCGCTTTCTTCGTTTTGTTCTTTATCTTCTCCAACAGCTTTAACTGCATAAGCGAAATTGCGTACTGGAGCTTGTAATACTGATAAAAGCATAGAAACAAGACCGTCGTGTGATGGTAATGTACCAACTGTGTTAACTTCTTCAGCAGAAATAACACTGCCTTCCATAACACCTACTTTAATTTCTAAAGCTTTATGTTCTTTAGCAAATCCTGCTAATACTTTTGCTGGAGCAACAACATCTTCTGTTGAAGTAGCAACTGCAGTAGGACCTACTAAGTGTTCATTTAAATCTTCTAAGCCAACTTGATCAGCAGCACGACGAACCATTGTATTTTTCAATACTTTGAATTCAACGCCAGCTTCACGTAATTGTGAACGTAATTCAGTTACTTCTGAAACAGTTAGACCGCGGTAGTCAACGATTACAGTAGATACTGAATTCTTTAATGATTCAGCAATTACATCAACTTGTTGTTTTTTAGCTTCGATGATAGCAGACATTTAGACACCTCCATAGTTTATTTATTTGGTGCTTTTAATCTTGATTACAACTGCTAATTACGTCAATTAACAGCTTTATCTCAATAAAAAAAGCACTTTCTACCCACGGCAAAAAGTGCTTGAAAGATCTAAAAATCTTCACGTTCAAGTCAATTTTAGCCTCGGTAGGATTATTTTTAAGTTATGACTAACTCCTACTGTCTTAGGTAAAATAATACATTAACCAATATAACTGGTTAAATATAATATGTCAATATATTTTTAAAGATAAGACTGAATATATCCATCCAGTCTTATCATCATTTATATTTAAGATTAAAGTTTGAAGCTAGAAGTATCGACTTTTACGCCAGGACCCATTGTTGTTGTAACAGCAACAGATTTGAAGTAAGTACCTTTAGCTGAAGATGGTTTTGCTTTAGTTAACACATCTTGTAAAGCTTTGAAGTTTTCAACAAGTTTGTCAGTATCAAATGATACTTTACCAATAGAAGCATGTACAATACCAGCTTTTTCAGCACGATATTCTACTTTACCTGCTTTGATTTCTTCAACTGCTTTTGTAACGTCCATTGTTACAGTTCCAGTTTTAGGGTTTGGCATTAAACCTTTAGGTCCTAATACACGACCAAGTTTACCAACTTCACCCATCATATCTGGTGTAGCTACTACTACGTCAAAGTCAAACCAACCTTGTTGGATTTGTTGAACATATTCACCTTCACCAACGAAATCTGCACCTGCTGCTTCTGCTTCAGCTGCTTTGTCTCCTTTTGCGAATACCAATACACGTTGTGATTTACCTGTACCATTTGGAAGTACAACTGCACCACGGATTTGTTGATCATTTTTACGTGTATCAATTCCTAAACGGAATGCTACTTCAACTGATGCGTCAAAGTTAGCAATACTTGTTTCTTTAGCTAATTCAACTGCTTCTTCCACACTATAGTGTTTTTGGCGGTCAATTTTATTAGCTACTTCTTGAAATCTTTTACTTTTCTTAGCCATTTCATGTCCTCCTTTAGTGGTTTTAGCGGAATTTCCTCCCACATTTACTCGCATTTGCAAGTTAAGAGCAGATAACAGAGAGGTTTTAATCATATTTCATCTCAGGAAACACTTCCTAAATAAATGACAATTTCCCTCTTATTACGACAATATTGAACGCTTTGATCCTGTTTGTCATTTCTGTCATCTGCTTCATCGTCAATCTATGTTTTCGTTGATTTTTTTATATTATTGAACTGTGATACCCATACTACGTGCAGTACCTTCGATAATACGCATAGCTGCTTCTTCGTCTGCAGCGTTTAAATCTTGCATTTTTTGGTTTGCAATTTCACGTACTTGATCTTTAGTTACTGTAGCAACTTTGTTTTTGTTAGGTTCACCAGAACCTTTTTCAACGCCAGCTGCTTTTTTAAGTAGTACTGGAGCCGGTGGAGTTTTTGTAATGAATGTAAATGAACGATCTTCATAAACACTGATTTCTACCGGAATAATTAAACCTGCATCTTCTTGTGTACGTGCGTTGAATTCCTTACAGAATCCCATAATGTTCACACCTGCTTGACCTAATGCTGGACCAACTGGTGGTGCTGGGTTTGCTTTACCTGCAGGAATTTGTAATTTAACAACTTTTTCTACTTTTTTAGCCACGATGTGCACCTCCTTGATATCGTGATGTGGTCACAGGACTCAGTTTTGTCCTCCCACTCTTCTACATTTCGTGACGAAATGAACGCTCTATAAGCGTGACCACAGTATTATAACATCTACTCAAATCATAAAGCAAGAGTAAAATGGAACTTTTTTTTATAGAACCCCTTATCATTTTAATGATTAGGGGTTCTTAATGCATGAGCCCTAGCTCAGGTATTCCTTACACTGAATCATTTTAATGATTAGGGGTTCTTAATGCATGTAAAGTAATATTTCTTGCTTTAACAAGTCTAGTATTACTTATATACCTTTATAATTTTTCAATTTGATCGAATTCTACTTCAACAGGTGTTTCTCTACCAAACATGTCTACAAGAACTGTCAATTTAAACTTATCCGCTTCAATTTCTTGAACTTCACCAACTTGATTCGCAAATGGACCTGATTTGATTTGAACTTGCTCACCTAAATCTAATTCAACATCAATTGTTTTTTCTTTCATGCCCATTTGTTTCAAGATGAAACGTGCTTCTTCAGGTAATAATGGATTTGGTTTTGACCCAGCACCTGCTGAACCAACAAATCCTGTAACACCCGGTGTGTTTCTCACAATATACCATGATTCATCAGTCATGATTAATTCGACTAATACATAGCCAGGAAATGTTTTTTTAGTTAACGTTTTAGCTTTACCATCTTTAACTTGTGTTTCTTCTTCTTCAGGTATAACCACTCTGAATATCAATTCAGTCATATTCATAGATTCCACACGTTTTTCTAAATTCTTCTTAACTTTGTTCTCATAACCAGAATAAGTATGCACAGCATACCAACGCTTTGCGCCAACTTCCTCAGACATGTCGTCACTCCTATCTATTTAATTAACTCTATAACTCTACCAATACCTAAATCTAAGACATAGAAGAAGGCTAAGAAAAATACTACCGTTGACACAACAATAATAGTATATTTAAATAATTCTTCTTTCGTTGGCCAACTCGTCTTTTCCATTTCTGACTTTACGCCTTGAAAGAAATTTTCTTTTTTAGCCATTAGCAATACCTCCATATTAATTCGATTTTCTCATTTGCTTATACATACGACAAATTAAGCAAATACAATACTCACAACTAAATTGGAAGGTTATATTTACTCAATTACTAAATCTAATATACCGACATTATTTCGCTTCTTTATGAACTGTATGTGCGTTACATCTTGGACAATACTTCTTCAATGTCAATCTTGATGTAAGGTTACTTTGCTTTGGAACATTATAATTTCTATTTCCACACGTTTCACAGCTTAATGGCACTTTTTTCATTTCACTTCACCTTACTCATTATAATACCAATCTACTATACATAACATCTCTGTCAATTGTCAATCTTCCACTATTGCTTTCTATTAATCCAAAAATCATTTTATACGTATCCATAACTGTTTTTAGTCATGATACTTTTGCTTAAAAACACGCTTTAATTTCAGTTTACATCTATGTATCGAATTGTAAACTATCTTAACATTTAGATTTAAGATATGGGCAACCTCTGATGGTTTATAATCATTTAAAATATATTTTATAATACCTTGTTCTAACTCTGTTAATTTTTCAACACTTTGATGCAACAAAACCAGGGTTTCTCTTCTTAAAATAATGTCATCCGGTTGCCTCACTTGCCTTAACACTTGGACACTACTTAACATTTCATTTTCTAATAACCTTTGTCGTCTTACATCAGCTAATTTTTTTCGTATATAATCATTTCTGGCATTTTTGATAGTGCGATTTACGTAATGTGCTAACGGTATGTCTTTTGAAAAATCAAATTGACTTATCGCTTTGAATAATTTCAAAAGTATTTCTTGTTGTAAATCTTCTTTATCATCAGGATGTATTGTGAAATGATTTAAACATTTTCTAATATGTGGTTGTATTTGCTCAAGTAAATCGATTAGGAAATGAATATCTTGGCGTTTGCTTTTTGAAACTGGTATTGATTCTTGATGTTTTATTCTTTGGTGCATGCTTTTTTATCCTTTCAATCAGAATAAAGTTAGCATACAAAGGACGCTATAAAAAAAGCAAGGGGCCAATCTTCTTATTTGTGATTGTTACCCCTTCTAATTTTTTCAAATTCTTCCAAAATTTCATTTGATAGTTCTATACGTGTGCGTGGTTTCTGCTCATTGAACCCTTCAAGCTTTTTTGAAACCGAAACTTCATTTTCTCTCAAGTCTCTCCACATTTCTCTAGAAGAGATACGATAAGCTCCCGCACCAAATATGGCATGTTGCTCACTCATATCACTTGTTACCACTGTGATATGTCTTGTATGTTTGTCGTATAAATCATAAACATATTTTTCTATAAAACTATCTGCTGTTTCTTTTTCTTTAGTAAAGACAATCTTTACACCGTGATACATATATTCTGATGACATGCCGGATTGTTCATAGGCATCAAACACACATACAACCTCATCTGCTATAACTGCATTATAATTTGCAATCGCAGTTAATAGCTGATCGCGTGCTTCTTCCAAATTTTCTTGGGCTATTTGACTTAAATCTTGTGATTGGCCAATCATATTGTAACCGTCTATAATCAAGAAACGATCCTTCATGATTTTTCTCCAATCTGATTACGTTTACGATAGACTTCATACATCATTAAGCTTGCCGCAACAGAAGCATTCAAACTATTTACATGCCCTACCATTGGAATATTTATATAAAAGTCACATTTATCTTTGGTAAGTCTGCTCATGCCTTGCCCTTCACTTCCGATAACAATCGCTAGCGACATACCAGCGTCCATTTCACGATAATCTGTTGAATTTTCGGCTTCTGTACCGACCACCCAGTATCCATGGTCTTTTAATGTTTCAATGGTATTCGCCAAATTTGTAACACGCATGACAGGGACATGTTCAATCGCACCAGTAGAAGCTTTTGCAACAGTCTGCGTAAGTGCAACCGATCGCCTTTTAGGAATAATAATGCCATCTACTCCTGAAGCATCAGCCGTTCTTAAAATCGACCCTAAATTATGAGGATCTTCTAAGCCATCCAAAATTAAAACAGTTGATAGTTTTTCATTGTTCTTTTGCTGTGCTAAAAACGCATCAAAATCTGCATATTCATATGGTGCGATGTATGCAGCGACACCTTGGTGAGGCGCATCAGACAAACCATCTAATTTTGATTTTGGCACTGCTTGTACAATGATTTTATTACTATTTGCCTTTTTTAAAATATCATTAATTTGTCCTTTTTTCACTGTATCTTGAATTAAAACCTTATTAATTGTATGTCCGGAAACAATCGCTTCTTTTACGGCATGACGACCTACTATAACAATCTCTTCCAAAGTCTCACTACCTTTCATCTACATTTTTTACGATGCGTTCAAGCAACATGGTGAGTCGCTCTTGGTTTTTTTCTAGATATAAAAATCCGAGGATTGCTTCTAAACCCGAACTTTTTCGATAAGTTTGAATATCTGTGTTTTTCGCCTTAGTATAACTCTTCGCATTTCTACCACGACGAACAATATCTAATTCTTCCGCTGTAAACCAGTTATTTTCTAATAAGTGCTCAAGCGATTGTGCCTGACTTTTTGCAGATACGTAACGCTTGGCTTCTTGGTGTAGTCGATTGGGCTTAGCTTTTAACTTCAATATAATGTACTCTCTTACGAATTGATCTAATACTGCATCACCCATATATGCCAAAGTTAATGGATTTAATAACTTATTATCCATATTAACCACGTTTGAATCTCACACCTTGTGGCGTATCTTCTAAAATAATATTTTGTTCTTTTAACTGGTCACGGATTTCGTCTGCACGTGCAAAATCTTTATTTTGTCGCGCCTGATTTCGTTCTTCAATGAGTGCTTCAACATCTTCATCTAATAATTCATCGTTGTTTGATGCTTTTAAAGGAACGCCTAAGACATCACTGAAGATTTGATACACTTCTTTAAATCGTGCAATCACTTTAGTAGATGTCGTATTTTCTAATACGTATTTATTCGCTAATTTTGATAAATCATACCAAGCTGTAATGGCATTAGCCGTATTAAAATCGTCGTTCATAACCGTTTCAAATTGGTCTAATATTTGATTGATTTCATCAATATAATGATCTTGTGTTTCAATATTAGTTGCAATTGTTTCACGTTCTTCAATGGCTTGATAACTATTGCGAATACGTTCTAACCCACTTTTAGCCGCCCCAACAAGTTCCATATTATAGTTGATTGGACTTCTATAATGTACACTTATCATGAAAAAGCGTAAGACGTCCGGATCAATTTCTTTAATAATGTCATGCACTAAGACAAAATTGCCCAATGACTTACTCATTTTTTCATTATCTATGTTAATGAAACCATTGTGCATCCAATAGTTTGCGAATGGGGCATGGTTATGCGCTTCAGATTGTGCAATTTCATTTTCATGATGAGGGAATTGTAAATCTGTACCACCCGCATGAATATCAATTGTTGCACCTAGCTCGTGATAAGCCATCACCGAACACTCAATATGCCAGCCTGGTCTACCTTTGCCAAATGGACTATCCCAACTGATTTCATCTGGTTTCGCTTGTTTCCATAACGTAAAATCAAGAGCGTCTTCTTTTTGTTCCCCTTGTTCAATACGCGCACCTACTTTTAAATCGTTCAGCGATTGATGGCTTAATTTACCATAATCTTCAAACTTACGTGTTCTGAAATAAACGTCGCCACCGCTTTCATATGCATAGCCTTCATCAATAAGTTCTTTTATAAACTTAATAATATCGTCCATATGATTCATGACTCTTGGATTTGAAGTCGCTTTTTTGACATTTAATGCACCCACATCTTCATAAAATGCATCGATATAGCGATTAGCTATTGTATTTACAGGCTCATTTAATTCTTTAGAGCGTTTTATTAATTTATCATCTACGTCCGTAAAGTTTGAAACGTAAATCACTTCATAACCTTGGTACTCAAGATATCTTCTGACAACATCATAGTTAATTGCAGGTCTTGCGTTTCCAATATGAATGTAATTATATACAGTTGGTCCACAAACATACATTTTAACCTTACCTGGTTCTATTGACTTAAACGTTTCTTTTTGACGTGTGAGTGTATTATATAATGTAATCATCTTGAATCTCTCCATTTCTTGTTTTCTCAAGTTGTTTCTCTAATTGTTTTAATTGCTCATAAATTGGATCAGGTAAATTACGATGATCAAATGTTTTGCCAATTCTTCTTCCGTCTTGTTTTACGATATGCCCTGGTATACCAACCACTGTAGAATAGCTAGGTACCGAGTTTAACACTACGGAATTTGCGCCAATATTAACATTTGAATTAATTTTAATATTACCGAGTACTTTTGCTCCTGCTGCAATTAAAACATTGTCTCCAATATCAGGATGACGCTTCCCTTTCTCTTTACCTGTCCCACCTAAAGTAACGCCTTGATAGATTGTGACATTATCACCAATCCTACATGTTTCTCCTATCACTACGCCCATACCATGGTCAATAAATAAACGCTTGCCAATTTGAGCACCTGGATGTATTTCTATTCCAGTAAAAAAACGTGTGATTTGAGAAATCAATCTGGCTAATACATATTTTTTCTTTTTATATAAAGCATGTGCAACTAAGTGACTCCACACTGCATGTACACCAGCATAAGATGTAACTACCTCTAATGTTGTACGTGCTGCTGGGTCTTGCTCAAACACCATATTTACATCATCTTTGATTCTTTTCAAAATTTCAAACAAGGTTGCGACCTCCTTATTAAAAAAGCACCTCCAACATCATACTGTTAGAGGTGCTTTGCACGGTTCCACTCTTTTTTAATAAGCTGATTCCTCAATCACATAGCAATACAACTTATATTGACTCATTTGCATTATTCAATTCATCAAACTAAAGGTGCATTCAACAATTTTTGTGTTGTGCTCACAGCGACCGCACACTCTCTTGACACATACCATTGCATACTAATCCTTTAGCTCATTCACATATTATAATAGTTGGTAACTTGTAATTTTTCAAGTGTTATACATTTAATCTATGTTATTCACTCTACGCATTAAACGTATTTTTTTAAGCGTTGTAGCACTTTGTCTTTGCCTAAAACTTCAATTGTATTTGGCAGTTCTGGTCCGTGCATTTGTCCAGTTACAGCTACACGTATCGGCATAAATAATTGCTTACCTTTGATACCTGTTTCTTTTTGAACTTCTTTAATTGTTTTTTTAATTTCGTCAGCTTCAAAAGTTTCTAATGCTTCTAATTTGCCATATAAATGATTCATTAGTTCTGGAACTTGTTCACCATTAATAACTTCTTGCTCATCTTCACCTAGTGTTTGTTCGTCTCGGAAGAAAATTTCAGATAATGGAACAATTTCTCCAGCGTAACTCATTTCTTTCTGATAAAGTGCAATCAGTTTACGCCCCCACGCTTTATCTTCTTCAGAAGGATTTTCAGGCAATAATTCTGCTTTTACTAAATGTGGAAAAGCAAGTTCAAATACTGTTTCAGTATCTTTTTGTTTCATATATTGGTTGTTAATCCAAGCTAATTTTTGTTTATCGAAAAATGCAGGTGATTTAGATAAACGTTTTTCGTCGAAGATTTTGATAAATTCTTCTTTAGAGTAGATTTCATCTTCACCTTCCGGAGACCAACCTAACAACGTAATAAAGTTGAATAAGGCCTCAGGTAAGTAACCCAAGTCTCTATACTGTTCAATAAATTGAAGGATTTGGCCATCACGTTTACTTAATTTTTTACGTTCTTCATTTACAATTAGTGACATATGTGCAAATCTTGGTGGTTCCCAACCAAATGTGTCATAAATCATTAATTGTTTTGGAGTATTTGAAATATGGTCGTCGCCACGTATAACATCTGAAATTTCCATGTAATGATCATCAACAGCTACGGCAAAATTATATGTTGGTACACCATCTTTTTTAACAATTACCCAATCTCCCATATTGTTTGAATCAAATGAAATTTCGCCTTTAACCATATCATCGAATTTATAAGTTGTATCTTTTGGAACGCGGAAACGAATAGAAGGTTTACGTCCTTCTGCTTCAAATTGTTGACGTTCTTCCTCTGTTAAATGTGCATGTTTACCACCATAACGCGGCATTTCACCACGCGCAATTTGTTGTTCACGTTCCGCTTCTAACTCTTCTTCAGTCATATAACATTTATATGCTTTATCTTCATCTAATAATTGTTGAATAAGCGGGTTGTATATTTCAGCACGTTCTGACTGACGGTAAGGGCCATAACCTTTATCCTTATCTACTGATTCGTCCCAATCAATACCTAGCCATTTTAGATTATCGAACTGTGATGATTCTCCATCCTCTAAATTACGTTTGCTATCTGTATCTTCTATACGTATTACAAAATCACCATCATAATGTTTAGCAAATAAATAGTTAAATAATGCAGTTCTTGCATTACCAATATGCAAATAACCTGTTGGACTTGGCGCATATCTAACTCTTACACGATTACTCATTATGTTCACTCCTGTTTAAAATTAATTTTTTATTTTCAATTTCATTGCTTTCATTTTTACTGTGTCTATCTATTACACACAGTAATATATCAATACGAATCCAATGAAGTTCATATTAAAAAATAATGTTTCAGCATTTAAAGTATATTGCTTATTCGCTTACTTATAATATCATAGCTCATCATTTTTTAAAGCATCACTATATTAAAATCAAACATTTTTTGTTTTTAATTTCACGGCATAATTCTAAATATAGTAATACAATTTCGCTATCTATTGTAGCACTTTAAAGCTGATTATGATATTACCACGCTTAAATTTAATTGTTTATAAATGAATTCTTTTGTCACTTGGTCATTCAGTGTTTTTACGTAAAAAAGGTTTCATGTGAAACTGTAACTGTAGTTGCTACATTTCATATGAAACCTAACTGCTATTTCAATATATTTTTTTAGCAAAAATAATCCGACCCGAAGATGTTTGCAATAAACTGACGACTTCTAAATCAATGTGTTCGCCAATATGTTTTTTAGCATTGTCTACAACTACCATCGTACCATCTTCTAAATAACCCACTGCTTGTCCAGCTTCTTTACCCATCTTAGTTAACAATAAGTTAAGTCGATCACCTTGATGGACTGTTGGCTTAATGGCTTCTGATAAGTCATTAACATTGAGTACTTGAATGCCTTGTATATGACAAACTTTGTTCAGATTAAAATCTGTAGTGATAATTTGAGCTCTATAATGCAGCGCGAGTTTAATTAACATAGCGTCTATATCACTGTGTGATTTTGTAGGTTGAATAATACGTGTAGGGTGCTGTGCATCGTGTAATGCATTAAGCATATCTAAGCCTCTTTGACCTTTTTCTCTCTTCACACTATCATTCGCATCCGCAATAACTTGCAATTCATTAATCACACCTTGTGGAATTAAAATCTCACCATCTACAAAGCCACATTCTAAAACATCTAGAATACGTCCATCTATAATTGCACTCGTATCAATCACCTTTGGCATCGCATTACGTGTATTCATAGCCATAGAACGCGTCATATTTTCTGGCAAAAACAAAAGCATTTCATCACGTTTACGTAAACCAAATTGAAATCCTAAATACCCCAATATGATTGTAACAATGATTGGTACAAAATGATTTAACACGTTGTTGCCAATAATTTGGAAAATAAATGAAATCATTACAGAAATAAGCAAACCTATAATGAGCCCAATTGTGGCAAACAATATTTCTATCGCACTTTGACGCATAATCATTTGTTCTAAATCTTTCATTGCTAAAGTTACTTTCTTAATAAACCAACCAAAGATAGCAAAAAACAGTATAATCCCTAGTAGTCCATTGAAATAATTATTTGTAAGTAGCATGAAATGACTCAATCCAGCATCTGCAATAATCTCTGGAATAAGATACACGCCTAAACTTGCGCCCAATATGATATAGCACAAGATTACAATGAGTCTTATCATGTTCAAATGCTAACGCTCCTTTCGCATGAAAGCTATTATGACTTCATAAGCCATGTAACCATTTAAATAAATGTCGTTGATCAATGTTTTGATAAGGCATATTTTAATGCCTCATGGACATTTGTCACACCAATGACTTTAATGTTGCTCGGGAATTCCCAACCCCCAATATTAGATTCAGGAATAATAATGCGTTTAAAACCTAATTTTTCCGCTTCTTGTACACGTTGTTCAATGCGAGAAACACGTCTCACTTCCCCTGTTAAACCAACTTCGCCGATAAAACAGTCTAAGCCATCTACAGTTAAATCTTTAAAGCTTGAGGCAGTAGCAATAATGATTCCTAAATCAACAGCAGGTTCTGTTAATCTTACGCCACCAGCTACTTTAATATAGGCATCTTGTTGTTGCAGTAAATAATTTTCTTTTTTCTCTAATACAGCCATTAACAAACTTAAACGATTGTGATCTATTCCTGTCGCCATACGTCTAGGATTATTAAATGTTGTGGGTGTCACTAACGCTTGAACCTCAATTAATAATGGTCGCGTACCTTCCATAGTAGACACGATTGTCGAACCTGGAACATTTGTAGACCGTTCTTCTAAAAACATTTCTGAAGGATTTTTAACACCTTTCAATCCACTCTGTTTCATTTCAAAAATACCCATTTCATTTGTAGAGCCAAAGCGATTTTTTACCGCTCTTAAAATCCGATAAGCATGATGCTCATCACCTTCAAAATAAAGCACCGTATCTACCATATGTTCTAGCAAACGAGGTCCCGCAATCTGACCTTCTTTCGTAACGTGACCAACAATAAACGTCGCGATATTTAGTTGTTTAGCTATATTCATCAAGCTCTGTGTACTCTCTCTCACCTGAGATACCGAACCGGGTGCAGAACTGATTTCAGGGTGAAAAATAGTCTGAATAGAATCTACAACAAGCAAATCAGGCTTCAATTGTTTAACTGTTTCATGTATCACTTCTAAATCTGTTTCTGCAAATACATTTAAATGACTTGACTCTTCATCTAATCGATCTGCTCTTAATTTTGTTTGATTTAATGATTCTTCACCAGTTATATATAAAACGTTTTTCTCTTGTGATAACGCTGCACATATTTGAAGCAATAGTGTTGATTTACCGATACCTGGATCGCCACCAATCAACACAAGTGAACCATTAACGATTCCGCCACCAAGCACTCGATTAAACTCTGCTGAATTCGTTTTAACACGTGGTGTTGTCTCATGCTTTATATCATTTAACTTCTGTACTTTGGATGTATTTTCACGACTGCGCACACCATGTTTCGGACTTGTCGATTTCTGTTCTATGATTTCTTCCATTTGATTCCATCCACCACAGTTAGGACATTTCCCCATCCATTTAGGTGACTGATAACCACATGCCATGCATTCAAAAATCACTTTCTTTTTGGCCAAAACTGCACCTCCATCTTTATTGAACAAATCTATTTTATACCTATGTTTATGTAAAAACAAATTTTATTTACAAATGATTTATTTTGATATTTTATATGCTAAATAAATAGCTTTATATTGTAATATATAAATGAATATATTGCAAAAATCTATTTTTAAAAATAACACTATTATGCCTATAGCACCATCAAAAAGATATACTTTATTGATATCCAAATTAGCCTACAAGGTCATATCATACTTTCACCATACTGTATCGTAGTTTTTGAAATTAAAAAAGCGTTTCTCAAGGTTGAAATAAATACTTGAGAAACGCTTTGGCACTATGACCTATATTGATTTATCTAATTTTATGATTCAGAAGTTTCTTTTTCTTTTTCATCTTCTGTTCTATCTTTAATGTTATATTTATATTCCTTACCGTCATGGTCGATATAAACATTTTTACCTTCAATTTGATTGCCGTCTAAGATTAACTCACTTAAGTTATCTTCAATCGTTTTTTGGATTTCTCGAATAAGTGGTCTCGCACCATATTCTGGATCGTATCCTTCTTCAGCGATGCGTTCTTTAGCTGCATCAGAAACGATAATATCAATATCTTGTTCTGATAAACGATCTGTAAGTTTATTTACCATCATTGTTACAATTTCTTTCAACTCATCTTGTGACAGTTTGTGGAATACAATGATGTCATCTACACGGTTTAAGAATTCTGGACGGAAAGCATTTTTCAATTCTTTCATCATTGTTTTACGGATAGATTCATAGTCTTGACCTTCTGATGCGCCACCAAATCCAGCAAAACGTTGATCTTGCAATTCTTGCGCACCCACGTTAGATGTCATAATAATCACTGTGTTACGGAAGTCTACTTGACGACCTTTAGTATCTGTTAAATGTCCATCATCTAATACTTGCAACAAGATGTTAAATACATCAGGATGCGCTTTTTCGATTTCATCAAATAATATAACTGAATATGGTTTGCGTCTTACTTTTTCAGTTAATTGACCGCCATCATCATGACCAACATAACCTGGAGGCGCTCCTACTAAACGACTGACAGCATGTTTTTCCATAAACTCACTCATGTCAACACGAATCATTGCGTCATCTTCACCAAACATTGTTTCTGCTAGTGCACGTGCTAATTCTGTCTTACCGACACCTGTAGGTCCTAAGAATATAAAGCTACCTATTGGTCTTTGAGGATCTTTTAATCCTGCTCTTGCACGTCTTACTGCTTTACTGATTGATGTCACTGCTTCTTTTTGACCAATGACACGTTTGTGTAACGTATCTTCCAAGTTAAGCAAGCGATCAGATTCTGTTTCATTAATTTTTGTTAATGGAATGCCAGTCCAACCAGCGATAACTTCACCGATATCCTCTTCAGATAAGGATGTGTTCGCACCGTTTTGGCTATTTTTCCAATTATTGTTTGCTTCTTCGTATTGTTTTTCTAATTTAGTTTGTTTATCACGTAAATTAGCTGCATTTTCAAATTCTTGTGCATGTACAGCTGCATCTTTTTCATTTTTCACTTGCTCAATTTCTTGTTCCAACTCTTTTAAGTTTGGTGGTGTTGTATGACTTTTTAGTCTTACTTTTGAGCTTGCTTCATCAATTAAGTCAATCGCTTTATCTGGTAAGAAACGATCAGAAACATAGCGATGACTTAGTTTTGCTGCTGATTCTAAAGCTTCATCAGAGATGTTGATGCGGTGATGTGCTTCATAACGATCACGTAATCCTTTTAAGATTTCAATCGTATCTTCAACAGTTGGTTCATCTACTTGAACAGGTTGGAAACGACGTTCTAACGCAGCATCCTTTTCAATGTTTTTACGATATTCATCTAGTGTAGTCGCACCGATACATTGTAATTCGCCACGGGCTAATGCTGGTTTTAAGATGTTTGATGCATCAATTGCACCTTCTGCACCACCAGCACCTACTAATGTGTGAAGCTCATCAATGAACAGAATGACATTACCTGCTTGGTGAATTTCTTCCATTACTTTTTTCAAACGTTCTTCAAATTCGCCACGATATTTCGTACCAGCAACGACTGTTCCCATATCTAATGACATCACACGTTTACCTTTAAGTGTTTCAGGAACTTCATTATTAACAATTGCAAGTGCTAAACCTTCAGCAATTGCCGTTTTACCGACACCTGGTTCCCCAATTAATACTGGGTTGTTCTTAGTACGTCTACTCAACACTTCAATGACACGTGTGATTTCTTTATCTCTGCCAATAACAGGATCCAACGTGCCATCATTAGCAATTACTGTTAAGTCACGAGCAAGACTATCTAAAGTTGGTGTATTATTAGATTTGTTTGCCTGCGCATTTTTATTGCTCATTTCAGGGCTTCCTAAAGCTTTCACTACTTGCGCGCGTGCTTTCGTAATGTTTAAGTCTAGATTAGCAAAAACACGTGCAGCTACACCTTCATTTTCTCTAATTAAACCAAGTAATATATGCTCGGTACCAACGAAATTGTGGTGTAATTTTCTTGCTTCGTCCATTGATAACTCAATAACTTTTTTAGCACGTGGTGTGTAATGTAACGCACCCATTTGTTCTTGACCGTGACCAATTAATTTTTCAACTTCTGTTACTACTTTTTCTTCAGTAATATCAAAGGATTCCAACACTTTTGCTGCAATACCTTCTGGTTCTTTCATTAAACCTAAAAGTAAATGTTCTGTTCCTATATTTGAATGATTTAAGCGAATTGCTTCTTCTTGAGCATGTGCCAATACACGTTGTGCACGTTCTGTCAGTCTACCAAATAACATAGCATGACCTCCTAATTTATATGTTCTCTTAAAATATCTGCTCTTTTTTCGTTAACTGTTCTATCATCTTCATCATCTAATAAGAATGGTGATTGAATAGCAACCATCAACTCATTAAACTTAAAGTCTTTTAATTCAATATAGTCTAAATCTATACCTAATTTCACTTCACTTAATCTAAATGATGCTTCTTCCATAGATATTAGTCTACTATATTTTAAGATACCTAACGAACGATATACTCTATCTAAAGTTTCAATTTTATTATGCTTGCTAAGTCGTTCGCGAATTTGCATCTCTTCGTTAATAATTTGTTGTACTACTTCAGTTAAACTTTCAATAATTTCTTCTTCTGTTTTTCCAAGCGTCAGTTGATTGGAAATTTGATAAATGTGACCGTATACTTGGGAACCTTCGCCATAAATACCTCTTATTGTGAATCCAAAACGATTGATTGTTTGAGCGATTCTATTCATCCGCTTCATAATCGTAAGTCCCGGTAAATGTAACATTACGCTGGCTCTCATACCAGTACCGATATTCGTCGGACATGTTGTTAAATAACCGAGTGTTTCATCAAAACTTACATCTAACTCACTGTCTAATGTGTCATCCAGTGCGGAAGCTTTTTCATATAATGTTTGCAATGATAAATCATTTCCCATGGCTTGAATTCGTATATGATCTTCTTCATTAACCATAATGCTTAAAGATTCATCTTCATTTAAAAGTACTGCAGCAGCAGGTCTTTTTATTAACTCGGGACTGATAAGATGTTTCGCTACAAGTTTATATTTACTCTGCTGGTCCATCGTGTCTAACCTCTGTATAAACATGTTAGGAAGCGCATCTTGAACTTCATTTATCACTCTATTACCATCTTGTTCGGATGCAAACATCAAAGGGTGTACATGATTTTCTAAATTTCTAGCCAAACGCAATCTCGAAGACATTACGATTGGACTTTCTGCCTCGTCTCTCATCCACTCACTAATGTGGGTGCTGATATCATTCTTACTCATCATGTTTCACCTCGCTGTCTTCTTTCAATGCCTTAATTTCATCTCTAACAACTGCAGCCTCTTCAAAATTTTGTTCTTCAATTAACTGATTTAAATAAGTTGTTTTCTCTTCTATTTGTTTTTTCAAAGCTAACTTTCTATGTGAAGAGCGTGGTGTTTTTCCAGTGTGTTCAATTTGACCACCTTGTACACGTCGTACAATATCGACAATGTCATCTTTAAAAGTTGCGTAGCAGTCTGCACAACCAAATTTACCAACATGCGCAATATCTTTTAATGTCATTTGACAAGTAGGACATCTCTTTTCTTCTTTAAATGCAATTTCATCGAAATCAATACCGTGTTTCGCTGCTAAATGTTGTAATATTTGTTTTACTACAAACGCACCTTCAATGTCATCTTGTGACTGCATTTGTTGGTTTTGAGTCCACGGGTTACCGCCTTGTGCGCATGTGGCACAAACCCATTTTTCATGTACACCATCTTGCCCTTTAACTGCTAACTTTACTTCTGCTTCATTTAAATGACAATTTTCGCACAGCACGACCAAACACCTCTCTTAATTTCTTTAATAATAATTTATTACATGTAATATTCGTTTCACTATATTAGCACGTATAATATCTCTTGATAATACATCCATTTTTAAAGTTTCTCTATCGATTACAGCGTAAATCATTTTTGCTTCACGTTCACTGATATATGCTTTATCTAATAAACCATCTATGATGTAATAAGCTTGTTGCTGTGAAATAGATGGTCCGATGAGTTGAAGTAAATGATTAATGTAACCTGTTTCATCTTTGTTTTCAATTTTAGTGATTCGAATATAACCACCGCCACCTCTTTTACTTTCTATTTCATAACCATGTTCATTTGTAAAACGTGTTTTGATCACATAGTTTAGTTGAGAAGGCACACAGTCAAACCGCTGTGCAATATTGGCACGTTGAATTTCAACAACGTCTTCATTGGTGTCTTCAAATAATTTTTTAATGTACTGTTCTATGATGTCGGACATGTTATGCATGATTATCACCTCTTTTGACCTTCTTTGACTATATTATATGACCAACTTTGACCTTTTTCAACCAATATGTTTTAAATTTTTTCAATTTTGGATGTAAGTAAGCGCTTGTTTATTGTATTATAGGAGTTAAGAAAAAATTTAAAGGGATGAATTATTATGCATATTATTATCGGTTTAATTGGTATTGCTGTGTTTCTTGGGTTAGCTTTACTCTTTAGTTCTGACAGAAAAAATATTCGCTGGCAATACATTGGCTTATTACTCATAATACAACTTGTATTTGCTTTTATATTATTAAAAACAAAATTTGGTATTACGGTCATTGGTGGCATTTCAGATGGCTTTAATTACTTATTAGCTAAAGCTGCTGAAGGTGTCAATTTTGTATTTGGTGGATTTGAATTTGTAGATCCTAAAAATCCTCCATTCTTCTTCAATGTATTATTACCAATCGTTTTTATTTCAGCATTAATTGGTATCTTACAATACACAAGAATATTGCCATTCATTATTAACTATTTAGGTTTAGCCATTTCTAAAGTAAATGGGATGGGTCGCTTAGAGTCATATAATGCGGTAGCAGCAGCAATTTTGGGTCAATCAGAGGTTTTCATTTCACTCAAAAAAGAATTAGCACATATCCCTAAACAACGTCTTTATACATTGACTGCTTCCGCGATGTCTACGGTATCGGCTTCTATTATCGGTGCTTATTTTACATTAATCGAGCCTAGATATGTAGTTACTGCAGTAGTACTAAACTTATTTGGCGGGTTTATCATTGCTTCTATTATTAATCCATATAAAGTAGATGTAAAAGAAGATAAATTAATCGTTGAAGAAAGTGAGACGGAAAAACAGTCCTTCTTCGAAATGTTAGGGGAATACATTTTAGATGGGTTTAAAGTTGCTGTAATCGTTGGTGCGATGCTGATTGGTTATATAGCAATTATCGCTTTGTTAAACGGTGTTGTAAGTGCTATTTTCACTGCAGCTTCAGGTGGAAGTATTACATGGGATTTCCAAACTTTAATTGGATTTATATTTGCACCATTAGCATTTTTAATTGGGGTACCATGGGACGATGCTGTTCAAGCTGGTTCTATTATGGCAACAAAATTACTATCTAATGAATTTGTAGCCATGCAAAGCTTAAATGAAGTTAAAAATATCAGTGAACACGCAAAAGGTGTAATCTCTGTCTTTGTTGTATCTTTTGCTAACTTTAGTTCTATTGGTATTATTTCTGGCGCAATCAAATCGCTTAATAATGAAAAAGGTGATATGGTAGCACGTTTTGGTTTAAAACTTTTATTTGGTGCCACACTTGTGTCATTTATTTCTGCAGCAATCGCAGGTTTCTTTATCTAATTAAACTGACAAAAAGCAGGTCAATCCATTTTGGAATTGACCTGCTTTTTTACGTTATATTAAACTTGCTCAATTGTAGCCTTTGCTACAATATGTTCAATGAAATATTGCGTTACGCGATAATCTTCTGTTAACTCTGGATGGAAAGAAACACCTAAATAGCGTCCTTCTTGAACTGCTACTATTTTCTCACCAACCGAGCTCAATATTGTGGCATTCCCATGGACTTGGGCTATATGAGGGGCTCTGATAAATACCCCTTCTATATCTTCTGCAATGCCAGTAATATTTAAATGACTTTCAAAACTATCTACTTGTCTGCCAAATGAATTTCGTTGGACCGTAATATCTAATTTGTTGAGATATCCTTCTTCACCAACAATATCTTTTGCCATAACTATAAGCCCTGCACAAGTGCCAAACATAGGTAATTCAGATTGTTGTAATGCTTCTTTAAACCCATATATATTCATTAAACGACGTAACGTTGTCGATTCACCACCAGGTAGTATGAGCCCATCAATTTCCTCTAATTGCTCCACATGTTTTATGGCAATACCTTCGTGTCCACTTAATTCAATATGCTTCAAATGTTCTCTCACAGCACCCTGTAAAGCTAAAACACCTATTTTCATATTACCAACCACGCTCTTGCATACGTTCTTCTAGTGACAAATCATTAATGTCTAAACCTTTCATTGCTGTACCTAACTCTTTAGCTAATCTACCAATTAATTCATAATCTTGGTAATGCGTCGTAGCTTGTACAATTGCTTTTGCAAATTTTTCAGGATCTTCTGATTTAAAAATACCAGAACCAACAAATACACCATCTGCACCTAATTCCATCATCAAAGCAGCGTCTTGAGGTGTTGCTACACCACCAGCTGCAAAATTCACCACTGGCAATTTACCGTTTTCTTTAATTGATTTTAATACTTCAAAAGGTGCACCTATGTTTTTAGCTTCCGTCATAATTTCATCATCATTCATAACTGTTATGCGACTCACTTCAGCATTGACTTGTCTAATATGTCTAACAGCTTCAACGATATTACCAGTACCAGGTTCACCTTTCGTACGTAACATTGCCGCTCCTTCACCTATGCGACGCGCTGCTTCACCTAAATTACGACAGCCACAAACAAATGGTACTGTAAAAGTATCTTTACGTAAGTGGTACTCTTCATCAGCTGGTGTTAAGACTTCTGATTCATCAATATAGTCAACACCCATTGCTTCTAGTACACGTGCTTCTGTTATATGACCAATACGACCTTTAGCCATGACAGGTATAGAAACAGCATTCATTACTTCTTCAACAATTTTAGGATTTGCCATTCTAGCAACACCACCAGCTGCTCTAATATCAGAAGGAACACGTTCTAACGCCATTACAGCAACTGCCCCTGCTTCTTCCGCAATCTTCGCTTGTTCAGCATTGACAACGTCCATGATGACGCCGCCTTTTTGCATTTCAGCCATTCCTCTTTTGACTCTTTCTGATCCAGTAAATTTAGACATTTTATTTACCCCTTTACTTAGTTGATTAAATTCATTTTAAAAGATAAACTGGTATTTAAAAAGGTACACTTTCAAAATAATTTAGGGGGTCAGTTTATTGTCTAAAAATCATCTCTATATTAATTTATATGAAAATTTAAAACAACAAATCATAGAAGGTCAATACAAATCTGAAGATAAGTTTCCGTCTAAACGTGCATTAGGCCAACATTTATCTGTAAGCAATACAACAATTGAACATGCGTATCAGCTCTTATTAGATGAAGGATATATTTACTCCAAACCGCGTTCAGGCTATTTTGTTTCAGATATAGAAACGCTTCCTGTTATCGCAAGAAATATGGACCAATCCCAACATCATAATTACTCAAAAAATAATCATGAAGTGACACAATCAGTCCGTTCACTGGCATTTAATTTATCAGAGATTGATGCAGAATACTTCCCTATGAAACAATTTAGAAAATATGCAAAAGATGCATTTGAAGATGAAGAAATTGATTTACTACAACATGTTAATTCAAAAGGCGAGATTTCATTAAGACAAGAAATTGCACATTACTTATTTAATAGTCGTGGCGTTAACTGTAGACCTGAACAAATTATCATCGGTTCTTCAACAGAACAACTAATAAATCTTTTAACTGACATTTTAAATGACGGTCGTTTTTTAATAGAAAATCCTAGTTATCCACCCATTAAGCAAGTACTAGATAAAAAGCAAATTGCTTATCTTCAAGTACCTGTAAATAGTACAGGAATAGAAATTACGTCCTTTCAGAAATCCAATAATAATATCGCATATGTCACACCATCACACCAATTCCCCACAGGCTATGTTATGAGTTTAAAAAAAAGAACCCAACTCATCAATTGGGCACAACAAAGTACTGATAGATACATTATTGAAGATGATTATGATTCTGAGTTTCGCTACTTCGGTAAACCAATACCTGCTCTACAAAGTTTAGACACTAAAGATAAGGTCATATATATTAGTACCTTTTCCAAATCATTATTTCCAAGCTGTCGAATTGCATATTTAGTTTTACCAAATAATTTACTTTCAAAATATGACAACTTGGCAAATAAAGAAGGAAACACAGTGCCGGCACATACACAAAAAATGATTTCACTCTTTATGAAATCAGGGAGTTTTGAAAGGCATCTTAATAAAATGAGAAACGTGTATCGCCATAAACTAACAACAATTTTAAATGCATTAACACCTTATCAATCGCAATTAAAAATAGATGGTGCTTTAGCTGGTATGCATTTTACACTCACTGTCAAAAATCATTTGACTATGGGGCAATGCTTAGAACGTGCAAAGGAAAATGATTTAAAAATAATACCATTTAGTAAATATGATAGTGATCAAAACACAGTTAAATTTATTCTAGGTTTCGGTGGTATTCCGATATCCCAACTCAAAGAACATACAGACGCACTAATCAAAACACTGACAGTCTAGTATATATTATTGATAGTTCGACTTTTATATTTCTTATAAATTTATATGTTATTGAAATACTGTGACTTATGCATGGGCTTTAGCTCATGCATTCCTTTTACTATTTCACGCTTTCCTCACTCACTAACCGCTTGTAAGCTCATTTCGTCTTTCGTTTACTTCGTCAGCTTCAAACGCTTTCTTTTGTCAGTTTGCAGTTCTTCGAACTGGAAGTTAAGCTCCTTTTATGTAAAAAAAAGACCCTTTCGGTCTCGGCTCATCGCATCCTATTTACTTGCCTGTAAAGTCACACTTCTTAATTTTAATTTTTACCTTTGACACTTATATATCTTATGAATTTATATGTTATTGGAATAGTGTGACTTATGCATGAGCTTTAGCTCATGTATTCCTCTTTACCTACTCTTGCGGAACGTAAGTCAGCTACCTTCGGCGCTAAGCAGCTTTCCTGACTTCAGGCAAGCGCTCGTAAAGTACCACTCTCAATTTATTGAGATAGCGGTACTTATGCATGAGTTTTTGCTCATGCATTCCTTTTACTATTTCACGCTTTCCTCACTCACTTACCGCTTGTAAGCTCATTTCGTCTCTCGTTTACTTCGTCAGCTTCAAACGTTTTCTTTTGTCAGTTTGCAGTTCTTCGAACTGGGAAGTTAAGCTCCTTTTACGTAAAAAAAAGACCCTTTCGGGTCGTGATTGCCTGTAAAGTCACACTTCTTAATTTTAATTTT